>JAKAYM010000066.1 GCA_021826795.1 Thermoplasmata archaeon | reverse complement strand
GTATAATAGAAATAGGGAAATGCGTGAATATGTTTATAAAATAGAATAATGATAAATATCACCACAGATATGTTTTACAATAATTTTGATAACTATATGCAGGCTTTGCATTTAAAATTTTTAACGGTACATTGTTATGGAGCCATTTATTCAGATTAAAAACCAGAAGGACGGTATCATAAATGGTGGTCTAATTCTGATGCCCCCTCATCTATTTCCTCTTCTTTTTGAGCTTCTTCATCACTATAAGCCTCCTTCTCAGTATCAAATTTTTGTTTCTTCTTTTTCTTTCTTAAAAGGTCTTCTATTTTTGCCATTAATATAAATTGATTGTTTCCTATTAAGTTTTATTATTTTAAAAATTTATGTAGTTACCTGAATTATAGAGAAACATGGGATTACATCAATATCGTACATAATTACTATTTAAATCTCTATTTTGATTGTATTCGGTGGGGTGTCCAAACATACATAAGTTTGCGATGTACATTATTTTCTTCCCTGAAATTACTGTAATTTTATTAGCCATTACAATGTAGTTGTATCCAACTATTATTTCTCAAAAAGGATCACCATAATTTCTATAAATAAATGATCTAAAAATACAGAAAGTAAACTTTTAAAAAATTAGAATTTTGGAGAAATTTCAGTTATGGCTATTTCTATATTTGCTACTAGTGTATATAAGCTCATATAGCCCACTGAACTTGTAAGTTTTCCACTTATTGTCATCAGATTGTAGAAATATGATACACCTTTATAATTGGCTACAAAACCATGTACATCTGGTGCCACAAAATATACTTCATTAGGCATGGGTAACCACATATATGCATACTGATCGTAGACAAGCCTGGAAACATTGTCTTTCAGTTCTGCTAGTTGAGTTGTTTTATTTTGGAAATCAAGATTCTTAAAGTATGTTTGAAGAGTTGAATTATCTACCCATGCATCATTGCCCCCGTATGCTCCACCGTCAGATTTGTCGTATACAGCTATCAACTGCTGCCCAATTGGATCCGGATAATCTGGCAACCAGCCAAGGTCCACAAAGTGTGGTGTAGCTGATGCAGTTGTCCATGTGCTTATTGTTGATTCAGTCACTCCATGGGTATTAAACGTCAAACCTATATCAGCGAAAGAAGTAACTGCAACTGTGAGTTGTGAAGTCTCTACTGTGGTAAAGGGTGATATACCGGTTAAAGTGAATGTATGGGTGCCAAGATCCGTGCCTGATGTATTGCCTATTTTGGTGCCGTTTGGTAATTTAACATAGAAATTCATTTCGTGCCCTGCCACTGTCAAGTTCTGTATAGCCGCGGTTAAATTCTGTGTGGGCATAGGTAAGTTATCAGGATTGTAGTATGCCTTTCCATATATAGGTGATATGGGGCCAAGTTCCTGGTACGCCTCAGGGGTGCCATTATAATTGTTGTCGTACACTTTCAACTCTGCTGTATAGTTCAATGCATCATACAGTGCCTCCCTGAAATGGATGTTATTTGTGTATGACCTCTGTGTGTTCATAGATATGAAGAAGGTTCCTACTGTTTTATATGAATGCACAAGGGAAGTATTCCTGTTACCTGCTATATGATACTCATCTATTATCTGCTTGAATGAAGTGGGAGATACTGTAGATATTTGTGATATTCCCCTGTCGAAGTCTTCCAGTCTGTCAGCATGTGATAATCCGTATTTTATTACCACTGTCTGTATATGGGCTGGCTGGGCTATTGATGGAACCTGGGAGGTATGGCCATCCACCCAGTAGTTCGGGTTTGCCTTAAGCACTATGGTTGAGAATCCTTTTCCCACACTGGATATTATGTATGGACCTGAGCCTATGGCTCCGTTTGCGTTGAGATATGAGTTTGGTGAATTATATGTAACTCCTCCATGGGCATCAACATAGCTGGGTTCAACTATGTATCCCCACTGGGCTATATCATCCAATAGATATGCATACGGAACCATTGTGTTTATTGACACATTGTCATTTGAGTTGACCACAAGTGCCTGCCCTTTGTATTCCATTACCTTCATTTCCGTTGCATTGTAATTGAAATGTGATAGTATGTTATCAAGGTCAATGGCTGCAACTGTGTAGTTCAGGAGGTGTGTATGTGTTAGTTTGCCTGATAGATTATAATAACCATTGTTCGGTATATGGTACCCGGCATTTATTAATGCGTTTATTGTTCCATTGGGCATTGATATTCCACACTCACTTGCTATTGTAGAATTAAATAATATCCCGGGATAATTAGATGCGTATGGGCCCTGGCCCATTATTACTCCACGCTCGAATGAGAACCATACTGATGACGCGTTCAACTGCTGGCCATTGCTGAAGTTTGCATACGACCTTATGTCAAAGGTATAATTCTTATCGTTTACATTATATACATGGCTTGCAAGGACTGGCACAACTTGTGTTGAGCTTCTGTTAAATTCAATTAAGGTATTGAATACTGCATTGAATAAGGGCACGTTTGTCGTAAAAAAACCTGTTGCCGGATCCAACGACTCCGGTGCTGCCGTCTGGGATGTATCAGTAAACTGTTCTGTCGGATGATATAAGACCAAAAAAGCTGTTCCGATCAGAATAATAGCAACTATAATTACTATTACTAATTTTAAATTATTCTTCATTAAAAAAATAATCAATAAGTATATTTAAATTTTGCTATAAAAAAAATAAATTTTCGAACTATTTCTTATTATATATAAAAACTTTTCATATCATATCTTTACATTCTGCTAAAGATAGTTGCACAATTACTTTCCCCCCTTAATTTGTTGTACTTATGGTAGAAATATATCTTTACCATCATTTCCTGTACAATATTCTCAGGCTTTACAGCCCTTACTGCCTCACCGAACATTCTTTTTATTCCGGAGAAGTATATCTCAACATTCCATCTCAGGCCGTAGTTATTATTAACCTTCCATAATCCTTCATTGAATCTTATAATAAATCTGGTAATTTTAGCCCTGTAAGGAGAACCCCTTGATAATGTAACTGCATTCTTCCCTGGAGGTATTACAGCCTTATCCTCCAGTTCATTGTAAATAGCCCTGGAATCATAGCCCTTGTCACCGTATAATTTACTTATTTTATTCTTAATCCTTCTTACAATTCTTATTCCCTCCTTAGCATCATTTGTATGCTCATCTGTAATGGAATAATCCATAATTTGAAAATTACCAATGTCTATAACAGCATGCAATTTTATCCATCCCCTTCTTATTTTATGCCATTTATTGCCTAAATAGTCTCCCCTTAATGTTACTTTAAATCCTGAAGAATCTATTGCTGCCCGTACACTGTTACTGTCATTCTCTATTTCAGGAACAATCTTCCTAATCCTCCTGTATATGGATGTAAATGATATTTCAGGGAATCTAAATATCTTTGATAGGTTATGCATTTCTGTTTGCAGCTGCCTGAATGGCATTCTCATCAATTCCCTTAGTTTGGCTAGGTACATTATTACTATTCCCGGAATCTTATAGGGTCTTCCCCTTTTGTTATAATTGTTTTTCTCCAAGAGCTCCCTCCATCTGCTGAATGCACTGTAATCAAGGAAATCATCCATTGCACTAATATATTTTTTAGAATAATCCCTTCTGTAGTTATAGTATCGATATCTTCTTATATTCCTGTTTGATCCAAAAGTGATAGGTTTTGGTGTCATAAAAAACCCATCAATCCCCTGTATTTAACTATACAGCGGATTTATATTCAATTGAAATTTATGGCAAAATGAATTATGCAACTGACTTGGGCATTAGATAACCTCTAAATGGGAAGCCAGTTCTGGGTATCCTGTTAAAATTCTTTATAACAATCTTTAAATATTGAAAATATTATTGTTTAGATATGGAATCATTGATATTAAATAATATTAGGGAATTAAACCTTGTAGAACAAAAAATGCCAATAGCGAGGGAGGGAGAAGTAATAATTAGAACTTCATATTGCGGTATATGTGGATCTGATAAACATGCATATGAGGGTAAACATCCTAGAACAAAGTACCCACTTATACTTGGACATGAATTTTCTGGGATTATAGATAAGTTAGGGAAAGATGTTAAAGATTTTTTAGTTGGAGAAAAAGTGGTTATAGACCCGAATATTGTATGCAATAAGTGTTATTATTGCCGTTGTGGAAAACGCCATTTTTGTGAAAATTTAAAAAGCATAGGAATAAACATGAATGGCGCATATTCACAATACGTTGCTGTACCGGCATCCAATTTATATAGGGTACCTGATAGTGTTACCATGAAAGAGGCGGCGTTAACTGAGCCAATAGCATGTGTATTACACGCAATAGATGAGCTTATCCTATCTCCAGGTTCCAGTGCACTGGTACTTGGAGCAGGACCTATTGGACTTTTATTTTCACAAATTTTACACAATTGTGGGTATTACCCAGTGGTGGTTTCCGAGATAGATAGAAATAGGCAGAAAGTTGCAGGTGAAATATCAGAATGTATTACCATGAATCCACTTATTGAGGATATAAATAAAAAAACAAGGGAGATTACCGATAGGAGAGGATTTGATATTGTAATTGATACTACAGGCAACATAGATGCATTGGAAGAATCTGTTAATCTATTATCAAAAACTGGGAAGCTTATGATATTTTCATTATATTCTCCATCAGAAAGTTTAGCATTAAGCCTATCTCATATATACAAAAATGAAATTTCTATTTACAGTGATTTCACGAATCCTTACACAATGCAAAGAGCTTTAAATTTAATATCATCGAAAACTTTGAAATTAAATGAGATGATAAATGTTATATCACTAAATAGTGCCATTGATTACTTCAACAAGGAAGATAAAAAAAAGATTGAAACATTAATTGATCCATGGTTATAAAAAGAGTATCAGTCTTTTTTAATCGATTTATAAAAGTAATAGAAAGATAGGAAAAGAATTATGAAAATTAATCAACTATATAATCATTTGATATTTCATCGATACTACGGTTTTCTGTTTTAACCCATTTTGGATCTATTATAGCAAATATTGAGATAACTATCAAGTCTATTAAAATCATTGAGCCCAGCATAGCATATAAACCTGCTATGTGTATTATTATTATAATAGTCGGCGTAAAAAGCCCAAAAATGGCTGCCTCAAATCTCATTGTAGACCATATAAATCCTTGACCTGAGGATCTTAAACTAGTGGGAAAGTGAACAACAGAGAAAAGCCTGTTTATTATGTCGAACCCTAGTCCTATACCAGCTCCAGAAACGATGGGGACGGCTATTATATATGGAATAATATGGTATAAAGCAGGATCTACTAGCATGTACAGTCCAAAAGAATAAATTGCTGCGCTCAACAAGTAAAGCTTTACCCTTCCCAGCTTATCAACAAAGAAAGTAAAGAATAGTATAAAAAATAGGGATGTAGTATCATAGAGCAACTCAAATTCATATGATTGAACCGTGTTGAAACCAAGGGTTTTAAAAATGAAGGGGTAAAATTCTCCTCCCGTTGACAGAGGAATTCCTGCCATTAGATATAGAAACCAGCTAAAAATTAATTCCTTCTTGTATTTTTTGAATAAATCTTTATATTTTCTCTTCTTGTAGTGCTGCTTTGAATTTGAAACGCCCTCAACAAGATTGAAGCGAGGTGATTCTATCAGCTCTCTCCTCAGGAAGTACCCCAGCACAGCTATAATAGCCAAAACAATCCAGATTGTTCTAAAAATAACCATCCCATATCTGGCCAACCCTATCCCTAGGATTATAACTATATCTATACCTATAAACCAAGAGATGTAAGTAAACGAGAATAATCTACCCCGATGTTTTTTTGGTGAAAACTCTGTTATAAGTGACCAGGAGATCGGTACATCGCCACCCACAGCTAGGCCAACAAGAACGTAAAAAATCATTGCATAGTATATATCAGTCGTAAGCGCCAGAAGAAACGCTGCAACTGCATATAATATTAAATCAAATTTATATATATATTTTCTTCCATACTTATCTCCCAACCTACCAAATAAGAGGGCTCCTATAGCTGTGCCCAGCAAAGTTAGAAGAACTGGTAAGCCTTCTTCGAAAGAGTTAAGATGAAGATAAGTAATCAATGGTAGCAAGGTTACCCCTGTCGCAACAAACATCCCACCATCGAGTATATCGCCTATGGTGGCAATGAATGTCCACTTATAATGCTTTCCCTGCAATTTGGCATTATCATATATAGCATCCTCCATAAATTATATAATTTATTATAATACTTAAACATTTTGATAGTTTAATAATATAGTGATGACTAAGAGTCATATAATATTTAAGTATAAAGCAATACTTAAATATAATAACTGTATTTCCTTCAATATTAAGACATTTATACAACAGATATGAAGAGGCAATCCCAGTTATTGGTTAGAATGTTTTATTCCTTCATATAGCCATATATAATGTCACATAATCTTTCAATATTCTGTAGACTTCCAAATATTATAGGCATAGATTCAGCATTCATTATGAGAAGAGCAATAGAACCATGGAAACACAGAAGGGACAATGTAGTAAGGCATCAAAATGTAGAGTTGGAGTTATAGTATTTCCATTTACTCTTCTAAGATAATCACTGGTTACGTCGGCGCACCTCAATGATTCTCTAGAATTCGATTAAATCCTTTTCCTATGAATCAGAACCTTCTGAGAAAATCAGTACTGGTATTTGGTCTAGTTTACTATGAACTTGGAATAGCTACTGTCCTGAAGGATAGAAGGCTGATGTTTGTCACGGAGAACAAAAGGGATACAAGAGATGATATTATTAGAAGATATACACATTCAGAGTTGATAAGGTTCAGGAATAGACTTGAACTGAGTATCGTATCACTCACGATGGCAGGAAAACAGGGGACTCTATTACCGATATAATGTGTCTTCCAGATGTATACATACGTTACATATATCACCAGAAAGGCCCAATTAAGATTTTCTTCAGGAAGATTAAACAGTACCTGAAAGCTGTGACATCTTATATCTAAAAAGATCAACAGAATTATTGTGCACCTCTTCAATGTACTTATTCCTTTCCCAATTCTGAAGATGATTTAGGACCTACAGTCATATTCTATGGGAATACCCGATATTATATGGAACATCAGGCATGTGATCTCATTGCCATTCAAAAAGGCAGAAATATAACTCTATATTCAATATACCTGTCATTTTATTACCTGGTTACATATGAAGGCATTACTTAGATACTGTATTATAGCAAATTATATGCAGCTGGTCTTGGGTAGGACATTTTCATGGCATTTTTGTAAATTTTGTAGAATATTTATTGCTACATGATAATAGTTAATATGCAAGATAATGAAATTTTATGTGAATAATACTAAAATTCTGTGTAAAAATGTTTAGGTATTGCGAACGCTATTTTCTTAATACGATAGTATGACATCCCGACTTGGGATCTTATATAGGTATAAGCAATATATTGTAGTATGTGAAAACGTTTATAAGTAATAGTTTTAACTTAATATTTTTATTTGACATTACAATTGTTGGTTGTGATTCCAAGTGACAAATAAGATTAATCTTGTAGGTAGGTGTATAATTGAATACGATGGATGCAGTGTTAAGGTTAATCCATCAAATGATAGAATATTCCATGTGATCCCACAAGGGGAATACTTTGTTAATATAGTACTACCAATAGTAGACATTCACTTCTCGTGGTTTAGTACAGCTGGAAGGGACAGCGGAATACCACCAGACTGGAAAGGATACCGAAAAATTAAACCAAATATCGACTTACCCCTTGTATCATTCTACAATTCTAATGGAGTAAATAGGTGTACCCTTGCTCTCTCTGATTCAACTAACCCTGTGGACATGGAATATGGCGTCAGTGAAGAAATGAAAGAAATAATAATTAAAATCTCTAGGCAATCAAGCAGAGAATTTTCATTATATCTAGACTTTTCTAAAACCCCGTTTTATCGGGCAGTCATGAATGCATCAACATGGATGCATTCATTTTATAGAATTCTAGGTGTACCCTCTAGGGCTTTGTCTCCGGTATATTCAACATGGTATTCCATGCATCAAAATGTAAGTGATAGAGAGGTGGAAGAAGAGGCACGGCTCGCCAAAGAAATAGGATTCGAATCCATTATCCTTGATGACGGCTGGCAGACTTTAGATAACAGTAGGGGATACAGATTCACAGGAGATTGGGAGTTTGAGATCAAAAAGTTTCCAGACCCAGCTGGGCATGTGAAGAGGGTAAGGGAAATGGGCCTAAATTATGTGATCTGGATGGCCCTTCCATTCATTGGTTTAGGATCGAAGGCCATCCAGAAGTTCTCTAACAGTCTTCTCAGGATAGATGAGAGGGCAGGCACTGGAATTATAGACCCAGAAAATATGCCAGCGATAGAACACATATCCGGAAGAGTAAGGTATATAATGGATCTGGGATTTGACGGCATAAAGGCCGATTTCATAGATTCTATTACAGATCCAGAGGAAAGGTCAGAAAAGTATACTTCCATAATAAATTTCCTAGAAAAAACACTCGAGCCTACTAGGGGAAAACTTATCGAATTTAGGCAGAGATACATATCTCCTTCTATGCTTCAGTTTGCCACTATGGTAAGATCCTTTGATTGCCCAGGAGATCCCGTTGAAAACTGGATCAGAATCATAAATACAAGACTAATCTCGGGCAAGATTCCAGTCCACAGTGACCCACTCATGTGGAATAATGATGAAACACCTGAAAACGTAGTCTTCAACATTGCAAGTGTCCTCTTTGCTGTACCACAGGTCTCTGTAAAGCTAGTCAATGAAAAACCCGAGAATATTGAGGTACTCAGAAAATGGTTGGGTTTCTGGAAGGAGAATAAAGAGGTACTAATGGATGGAAATTTTGAGGCAGGCCATCCAGAAATCAACTTTGCAACAGCATCGTCTAAACTTGGTTCAAGGCGGATCACCGTCTATAGATCCCTGACCATCGTGGACATAGGCCATGATGAGGAATTGATTGTCAATGCATCCCATGAACCATTGCTTGTGAAATGCCAGGATGAAAGGGATTGCATAATAAGAGACTTCATATTTGAAGAGACCGGAATGGTTAGGATTCATAGAGGGATCAATATAGTTGATGTGCCTTTCTGTGGACAACTTTATATCCCAATTAATGGAGTTTGAATTGATTTAAGTTTTTTCTATGATATATTTTTGTTTGCTTAACATAAAACCCTTCCTTATATGAAAAAGCTATAATTAACGATTTTTTTTATGCCTCTAGAATATATTAAATTTGCTAAACGATTATTCGCTTTAGTGTTTAAAGTGTCTAGACATAAGTCAACTCACGATATACATTATTTATTGGCCATTACAATACTATGCAACTATTATTTCACCAATTGATACATTATAATTCCTATGTTTAACATACCAGATATATCCCATACCCAGTATTTCCTTAAGAATAGAAAATGTCCTTTCTATCTCCCATCTCAATTTGTACCTTGATGATTCTTTTTTTCCTTAATGCTATTCCCAGTTTCCTGTTGCATGTTAATCTATCCTCAATAATGCCCCTTCTTCTATTGGTATCAATTACAGGGATAGCATGTGCATTCTCAAAGATATAATCATATATATATCAGAGGAATCATATGCAGCATCCATTAAAATATAATTATAGTTCCTTATAGAGTCAATCATTTCAAATGCAATATTCTTGTCATATACAGATGCAGTGGTTGTCTTCCATTCCTGTATG
>JAKAYM010000065.1 GCA_021826795.1 Thermoplasmata archaeon | reverse complement strand
ATTCATATTGAAAATTTTATATCCTATTTTGATATCCATAAAAGAAGGGACCGTGGGGTAGCTTGGTATCCTACCAGCTTGGGGTGTTGGTGACTCCGATTCAAATTCGGACGGTCCCATTTATTCTAAATTTATTAGTTCATGTTTGTTTCTAAAAACTCATAATAGAAGATAATATACTTGTTATCTTAAAGTGTTATATACGAATTGCCTGAATTATGCTCATTTCCATTCTTTATAGAGATAACTAAACTAAGTGAAATCACACATTATTTAAAATGGTAAAAACATAAAACAATGGCAGCTGCTTCTAAATGGAAATAAAATTATAAAAATAAAAATTTATTGAGCTATGGTCTCTACCTGTTCTCTGGAACTCTTTGGGCCTAATATCCACAGGTCAGCAACAACTATGGCTATGAATACCCATATTATACCGAAGCTTGCGAGCACCCCGTGTGGTAGGAATACATCCACTATGAGCAGTGTGAGTATAGCTGTTGACACCCTGCTCACTGCATAAACGGTTCCTGCTGCTGTGGGCCTTATTCTTGTAGGGAATATTTCTGCCTGGTATGCATGGAAGAAGTTGGAGAAGTTCCATAGTATAAATGTTGTTATGAACCCGAATATAACTATCATATAGACATTGGTTACAACGGCGAAGGCAGTTCCAAATATACCGGCAAGTACCGCTGTGCCTATTATTCCCCACTTTCTCTCTACCTTATCTATTATGAAGAGGTTAAATATAGAACCGAAGAAAAACCCTCCAAATATCAAAAATGTGAATTCAAGTGTTTTGGGAAGGTCAAATCCTTTCTCGATAAGGAAAAAGGGTGCCAGAGCAGTGAACCCATAGAATATTCCAGACTGGAAGAACTGGAATATCAGCATCATTATTGTTCTCTTCCTGACATCAGGTTTGAAAATATCCTCATATTTGCTTTTGTTTTCTTCTATTGGTGTATTATTCTCAACAGGAGGTAGTTCTTTTAGATGCTTTGCTTTCATTGTTCTCTGTTCCCATTCTGTGGTTATTTCATCCGCCTTTTTGTAATCACCGTGTACTTCCAGCCATCTGGGTGATTCCTTTAATCTTGTTCTTACTGCCCATATAGCGAATCCAACTGCTGCCATAAACCAGAATAATATTCTCCAGGAATAATACACGGGAGCAACCTTATCCATGGCATATGTTAAAGCTGCTATAACAAATCCCGCGGTTACGGCTATTGTGTACACCCATGCCAATCTGTTTCCTCTGACTTTGCCCGGCATCATTTCTGTGGTAAAAGAATCTACCAGAGGGAACTCCCCACCTACCCCTATACCACCTATAAATACAAATATTGCTATCAGAATTGGAATAGACATAAAACCCGCTATAAGCATTCCGAAAGAGAATACTAATAAATTGTACAGGAACACGAATTTCCTGCCACGCCTGTCAGCCAGCCATCCGAAGAAAGCACTTCCAAAAAATTCTCCCAGGAAGAATGCTGTGGTTATTATCGTGGCGCCAAGGCTATCAGATATACCAAGTACGGTTACAACAAGTGCTAGTATGGCACCGTTACCCAGGAGCATCAACGTCTCTGCCCATTCACCACCTGCAACCATTAGCAGGAAATCCCTCTGTACCGAACTGAATGGAAGCCGTTCCAGTCTATCTGAAACACTACCCTTATAAGGTTTATTTTGCATAAAAATACATACAATACACATATATAAAGTAGTATTATAATATGTTAGAGTTTCGATTATATAATCATTTCCCTCTTAAAGTTTTCAATTTCTTTTTTGGTAAACCCGATTTCAGATAAAACTGATTCTGTATCATTTCCAAGTTCAGGTGCGCTGTGTTTTTTAATTTCGGCAAATGGCATTCCCGGGATTTTATAATCCTTATCCTGATACCATGTATTCAGCAAATATTTCTCCGCATGGATGTCATGAAGAAGGTCCCATGGGCGGTTGAGTACACCATAGCTGATATTATGCACATCAAGTCTCTCCTTCATGGCATTAAAATCCATGGTAAGCATTACTTTCTGTATTTCAGGAATAATAGTATCACGGTGTTTATATCTACCTTCATTTGTTGAGAGTTCCATGTTATCTATAAAACGTATAAGTTCAAAGGCCTCGCAGAAATCTTTCCACTGGGCATCGGTTGCAACGGCAATGAATATCTTCTTGTTATCTGCAGATAAGAAATAATCGTAAATTCCCCATGCAAAATTTCTTTCATTAATAGGCGGTAAATCCATTTTCTCAATCTGATAAGTTGCTATATGCTGGCCTGCAAGGAACATTGCTGTCTCAAATAATCCTATTTCAATAAACCCAGACTTTTTTTCAGAGATGAATTGCAGTATTCTAGATATTCCTATTATAGCAGCAACCATATCTACAACCGATGCTCCCATTCGCATAGGTTTTCCGGATATTCCGGTCATATAAGCCAGTCCTGATTCTATTTCAATGGGATAATCAAGTGATTTTCTTCCATGGTAAGGACCTTCCATATAACCCTTGATCGATAAATAAATAATGTCTGGTTTAAGTTTCTTGCACTCCTCATAGGAAAACCCAAGTCTATTCATTGTACCTGGAGCCAAATTTTCTATAATAATATTGGATGTTTTTATCAGAGACCTGAGAATTTTCTTTCCCTGTTCCTTGCTTATATCCAGAGAAATACTCTTCTTATCCCTGTTATAATACAGAAAAGTACCGGCACTTGTACCATTTAAGCTTCTGGATACATCCCCGATTCCTGGTTTTTCTATTTTTATAATTTCATATCCCATATCCGCCAGCACCAATCCAGCGGTGGGTCCTGCTACTATTTGTCCTATCTCTATTACCCGCTTCATGCAAACTCCCCTGCAATATTGATTATATCATTTATATTGAGCACTTCTCCTCTTCTGGCAGATTCATCCTTAATCATTGAAACAATACTTTCAAGGTTTTTATCATCATATTTTATTTCATTGTTATTCAGTATTTCCATGATCATTTTTTTACCTGTGTACACATTAACAGAATAATTCCTCTCTTCAAAAACAGAATCGTAGGCGACATGCGTGCCGGCCGTCTGGATACCTGAGTTGTTTCCATAAATCGGAATATTGGCAACAAAGAATTTCAGGTCTATCTTTTTCAATATTAAATCATACATATAATTATATGCTTTTTTTAATCTATCAAAATTTATAGTATTCTCGATTCCGTTTCCAGCAAGATAGTCAGCAATTGTTATGCTATCTGCTATCCCGTTTCTTTCTCCGGTTCCGAAGATTGTCGTATCAACATAATCAGAACCAGCAATTATTGCGGATACTGTATTGGCAGCCGCCATTCCATGGTCATTATGGCAGTGGGCCTCAATCTTTATTCCGGTAGCATTTTTTACAGAGTGGATAATGTTCCCTATTTTTTCTGGATACAGTGCCCCTCTTGTATCTGGAAGCTGGACAACATCGACTCCGGTATCCTCCATTCTTTTGCAGAATTTTATAATCTCATTGATACCGAACATGTCAATATCAACAAATCCAACTTCAACCAGTTTATCCTTCGTGCATGCATATTTTATATTCTCTACAATGGAATCCATGCTATCTATTTTGAATGGAAGATGAAGTGATATGTTTGCCCCTGTTTCATTGATAATATCTATATCCTGTTTCAAGGTTCTGCCTAGCCCGAAAACCTCAGAAAAAAATCCTCTTCTGACTATATCGCACGTGGCATCAAATTCAGACCAGTGCGCAGGTGGATATGAAACCAGTGCTCTTTTTATTCCTGCTTCAGAAATCAGTCGGGCCAGTTCAATTTTTTCTGTCTTAGAAAATGTAAATCCCGGAGTTTGCATGCCTTCCCGCAAAGTATCATCTGTAATCATAGAATACAATTATTAAGAGATATTTAATCTCATCATATAATATGTTAAAATTATCTTCTTTATCATGAATATCTGGAAAAATGATTCCAGCTACTATGTGTTTTATACAAAACCAATTTATTCGTCAATCGACATTTTTACAGTTCATTAAATTTATATATATCTAAATGCTAGGTTATTATGTATTTTCTGAGTTTACACGTGGATGGCCACTGTAGTCTTGCGAAATCAACAGAAAATAATCAGTCAAAAATTATCATATCCAGTATTTATAATATATTCAATGGTCAGAACTCACTTCTAGCATATTCTCTTGGAAGTACAATTATAGACAATCACAGTATGGATTTTAAAGAAATACATTTTTTCAAAGGCAAACATGCCAACATGTTTACAGGTACAAAAGCAGGACACGAGGTAATGCAATCTATTTTTGAGACAGGAGGCATCCCAATGTATCCCTTCGTTGCAATGAACGGTGGTGAGAGTTATTTCATCATCCATATGAGCCGTGAATCAATGATGAACAACATAAGCATTATTGAAAAACATAATAAGGTTAAATCATACGATTATATTAAAATCGATTCCGGTGATGGGATCATGGATATTTCACGGCATCTAAATAGAGAAATAAATCTGTTTGATCTCACCGACACAGAAAGAAAAGTAATACAGGAAGCCATGAGTGCAGGATATCTTGACTGGCCAAGGTCCATTAGTTTAGATGAACTGGCAGAGAGATTTGCCACATCGAAACCTACTGTTCTTTTTCATATAAGAAATGCAGAAAGGAAAATATTATCATGTTTCATTTCAAAATAAATATTATTTTTTATTCCGGTTAACTCTGCCACGTATATAACCTCTCAGACCGTAAAAATTTCGTATAACATAAAGCGGAGAAAAAAGTTCTTTAGCCGTTAATTTGTGTTTAAAATCTATTTTATTCTTGTATTTCTGTTTGAGTTGCCATCTCCCGTATCCGTTCCAGTATGCCTGCTTTTTGAAATCTCTGAACGTTTCGCGAGTCTTGGTATAAACAATACAGTCAGGGCAGATTGCATGTTTGGCACCGGAGCTGATTGCCCTAATATTTAAATCTATATCCTCAGCAGTTACAAATTTTGCATCAAAACCACCGATCATGTTGAACAAATCCTTAGAATACATGAGATTCGATGAAGGCATTGTAACATCAAACCCTTTATAAAAGAGTTTAAACCTTTCCATGGAATAATTCATATTCCCCGTATTCTTGGTAATTCCGGCGACAACATCATAATTTTCGGTATATTTCCTCAGATTTCTGATCCAGTTTTCACCTGCAATGGCATCACCATCTATAAATGATACATATTTATATTTGGATTTTGAAACGCCGTAATTTCTTCCTGCTCCCCTAGTTGTCTTCTCCCTGTAATATTTGACAAAATCATACTTCGCTGAATATTCATTCATAATATCCCCAGTTTTGTCGAAACTCATTGAATCAACGACTATGATTTCAAATGGTTGTTCCTGCGGTATAAGGGATACCATTAAATCTCTGATGTTTTTCTCCTCGTTGAGAACAGTGATTATAATTGAAATGCCTTCCATTACAATTTACCAATCCATTCTCTGATTTTCCCTTTCTTTTTTAGTATTCTTTTTATATTCCTTGTAATGTGCCTTGCATAAATGGACCTTTGTTTTATCCTCTTTCAGTGAAAAAACCTTTCCGGCAAGATCGGCCGGGACAGTCTGGAAGCTCTTTTCATTGCATCCTGTTACATCGCATATTTTATCCATGGAATGACAATATAATATGTGTTTATAATTTTTTACCTTTTTCAATGTAAACACAGGCGCCATGGCTGTTTAAAATTTTTGCAAATGACGGGGAAATATATATTATATCATTTTTATGAAGATAATAATCTCTTTCAGGCTGCGCTATGGGTGGCTGATCCTTAACAATTCTCACCGGAACGGGTTCCTCCGTAATATCTGTATTTTCCAGATCAGATTCAGGTTTTTCTTCTGGTGGCCTCTCCTCCACAATAGTTGTTGTCTCTTCCAGTTTTCCCTGTTCCTCTGGTTTTGTTGCACCAAGAAAATCATTATAGTAATTCTTCATCTGTTCATTTAAATCCCTCATAATTCCTTTTTCTTCAGGGCTCATGTTATAAATGAATTCTTCTATTTCATCATAAACAGAGTATTTTGCAATTTTTTCAAATCTAACCTGAAAAAACGCCTTGAAATTTTTTCGTGCATCATCCAGGAGCTTTGTTATTTCCATGTATTCTGTTATGTCCGTGGATACTACTCTCTCTTTTTCGGCATTGAGGTCAACGAATAATGAATAGATATTTTTGTAAAAGTTCGGCTCTATTTTATTAAGTTTTCTGGATTTTCTTTCTGAAAACAGCATGGATTTTATATCCTCCAGGAGCTTGTCATATTTGCTAACGTCAATCATTATAATTGCGAATACCATTGCTATTTAAATAGTTATCACTGTGTATAATCTATAAATATAACGGGCTCAAATGCCGGATTTTACCGGTAAATATTATGTTCATAAGTCAAAAAATTCCTTTCTGTAAAACTTATATGGTATTTCTTCAAAAATCCGGTGAAATATCTCACTGTAATTTATACAGGAATTTTTTATCATTTCACATCTTTTAGGAATAGAATATACAGGTATAACCTTTCCTGGTTTTTCCCTCTGATCAGTGTAATCGGTTTCAAGCAAAAAATCACTTCTCGATTCGAGGGCTACCCTCACATTATTTCTGGAGGCAACCAGAGATTTTAAAATACTTGTAGAATACTTTAGGTCCATAGAATTTGCATGGTGTTTCATAACCCGATCTGTGCTGTAATGCTTTTTAATTATTTCTTCAATTTTCGCATAACCGTGAGAAGACATATCCTCCGTGTGAAGTATCAAGGGTATATCATAATCATTGCATACATCAAGTGCATACTCAAGAATTTTACCAGAATCAGTGTAAATGTTGTCTTCAACAGGAAAATGTGGAAAACCTATTTCTCCCATGGCATCTGCTTTTCCTTTCCTGATCATTTTTGCTGCTAAATCTATTCCTGTCTTCATTGATAAAATAGGGTCGATTCCTGCAGAAATGAAATAAAAATAATCCAGCGGATATGGTCCAATTGTAATAACCGTGTTAACGCCTCTATTTGAGGCTTCTCTGGCTACTGAAATGGTTTCTTCATATAGTTTTGTATAATGATCTTCAGGGGCATAATTATAATCAGGAAAATTAACTATATTCATTGAAGTACCACCATATTTCTTGAACTCCTCCACAGCATCAAGAAAGTATCCATTTCTTCTTAAATGGAGAAAATTATCAAATACTGATCTGAATATAACCATATATGGTAATAAAACACAATTATATTTATTGTGCTTTGAACTGATTTATCTGGCATATATTTAATGTTTTTTTCTTTAAACGTCTAAGGGAAAATTTTATAATGAAATGTACATATGCATTTAAAGAAAAGATTATAATCTTATGTTATAATTAAGGAAGAGGTGAATAAATGCAACAGGGTCAAATGGCTTATGATAGAGCAATAACAGTATTTTCCCCAGATGGGAGATTATTTCAGGTTGAGTATGCAAGAGAGGCAGTCAAGAAAGGCTCAACAGCCTTAGGTATAAAGTTCAAGGATGGCGTATTGCTTTTATCAGAGAAAAAGGTAAGAAGCAGGCTTGTTGAAAAGAATTCTATGGAGAAAATCCAGCTGGTAGATGACAATGTGGCCACAGTGACCTCCGGCCTTGTGGCTGATGCAAGGGTATTAATAGACTTTGCAAGAGTAGGTGCCCAGCAGGAAAAGGTAACATATGGTTCATTAACAAATATAGAAAACCTTGTAAAGAAGGTTGCAGATCAGATGCAGCAATATACACAGTTCGGTGGTGTAAGGCCTTATGGAGTTTCAATTATTTTTGCGGGAACAGATACAATCGGACCAAGGCTTTTTGACTGTGATCCTGCTGGCACAATTAATGAATATAAATCAGTTGCCATAGGTGCAGGAAAGGACGCTGTTATAGATTATATAGAGAAGGAATATAAAGAGGATATGGCACTTGATGATGCAATTAAACTTGGTATAGCTGCACTGAAATCTGCAGTGGCTGATTCAGAATCCATGAAAGAACCTGAAGTGGCCTCAATAAAGGTAAATGAAACATTCCATATATATACAAATGAGGAAGTCCAGAAATACCTCAACTAAATTTTATTTTAATTTATATTTTTAAATGTTTGTCTTTATTTTCGGTTTACAAAATAAACAGTTTTATACTTCATTATTATAACATATAGGTTTAAATGATTTCTGTTATTCTGGGATTGCAGTTTGGTGATGAAGGGAAGGGCAAAATTACAGATTTTATAAGCAGGGACTACGATGATGTGGTTCGCTTCAATGGTGGCAGCAATGCAGGGCATACTGTTGTAATAAATGGTGAAAAATTTAAATTTCATCTGATACCATCGGGTGCAATGCAGAGCAAGGTTGTCATTCTGGGAAACGGGATGGTTATTGATCCTGAAGAGCTTGTATCTGAAATAGAGCTTCTGAAAAAATCAAAAAAAGATATAGAAATTAAAATAAGTGCAGGCGCACACATAGTGACGAAGATGCATAAGTGCCTGGATAAAAAGGAAGAAGCAGTGAGGTCCAAACTGAACATAGGGACAACATCGCAGGGAATTGGCCCGACATACGAAGACAAATATGCTAGGACCGGGATAAGGTTCATAGACCTCTCAAATAAGGAAATAATATCTGATAAAATTGAAACCATATTTAATATGAAAAGAGAACTTTTGAAAGGAAGTATTTATGAAAACCCGGAGGAAAGGAAGAAAATGGTAGAGGATTTATTTTCTTACGGTAATTCAATTCTTAAGTATATGGATTATACTGAGAATGTAATATATAAGGATTACAGAAACGGTAAGAATATTTTATTTGAAGGTGCACAAGGAGGAATGTTAGACATTGATTTCGGTATTTACCCCTTTGTTACATCATCTAATACTCTCGCAGGTGCAATGTCTACTGGATCTGGTTTTTCATTCAGGAAGGTTGACCGTGTGATAGGAGTATTTAAGGCTTATACATCAAAGGTTGGATCAGGCCCCTTCCCATCGGAAATATTGGACGATAGCACCTTAAGGGACCTAGGTAGTGAATACGGCACTACCACGGGGAGGCCCAGAAGAGTGGGATGGCTTGACCTGCCCCTCCTGAAGTACACATCAATGATGAACGATGTGGACTCCCTTGCTATAACAAAGGTGGATGTTCTTGGACAGCTGAAGATCATAAAGGTTGCAACAAAATATACCCTTGATGGAAATGAAATAGATTACTTTCCCCGGCGCCTTGAAGATTTTGGGAAGCTCAGAGTAGACTATAAAGAGTTTCCTGGATGGGGCAGTATAACAAACGAAAATGCCATACTCTCTGGTGGATATGAAGAACTTCCAGAAAATTTGAGAAAATTTTTGGAATTTATTGAGGAAGAAACGGGCAAAACCATTGACATTATATCTCTGGGAGAAGACCGTAAAATGACCATTACAAAACAAATATTTAATTAATATAATGCAATTATGCCATACAGTTTGAATGGCATGTTTTTGCTGCTCTGTTAGCATGCTCCGATGGTGTAGTCAGGCCAAGCATTCCGGCCTTTCGAGCCGATGACTCGGGTTCGAATCCCGGTCGGAGCATACCTGTATAATTATATTTTAAACTTTAACTTATTTTTATAATTTATCTTTTAAATTATTTTTATACATTCGGAAACCAACAAGATAGATTTAAATATGCAAGTATACTTTACTTTTATTAAGTTTACTTGAGTGATAATAAATGGTCCTTAAACTGAATAAAAACTCCGGAGCACTGAAGAGTAATGTACATAAATTTATTGACCTATCTGCTTTATCCACTTCCAGCGAGATCGGAA
>JAKAYM010000064.1 GCA_021826795.1 Thermoplasmata archaeon | reverse complement strand
GAAGAATAAACACTACTTCCCATCGAAATAGAATCTTTATATATGGCATACGCTACAAAAACGGAAAAATATAGAATTTTTATTTCATCTGTGGAAAATCTTAGGATAAGGAAACACTGATATACTGTCGGTAAATTTGGGCACTTTGATGTTATAGTTAGATTAATGAAATCTTTTATTTTCCCAGTACAATTAAATAGATGTTGCGCGATGAATAGAAGCACTTTCATTATCAGGTCTGAAATCCAGTATCATTTCGAGATATTGCATTAAGGGGTGGCCGATTATTGCTTCATCGGCTATCTTCATAAGAGTAAATGTAGTGAATCTAGGGTCAGTAATTGTAAAACCACCGATAATTATGCTTTCAAATGTTAACGTCCCAAAGATTTGTTTCTCTTCTGTATCTGGAATAAGTGCTTCGGTTCCCTCAGAATTATAAACTTCTGGACCAATTTCAAAAGTTAAATGCCCATCTGGAAGCTGATGGCCTAGAACATTAAGAGAAGAACCTGTATCAAGCAAAGCATTGAGTATAGGTTTCATTCTCCGCCCATTAATTTGGATATTGTAATGTATTTCTCCCATTAAAATGCACACTCTTATTGCATTATAGCTTCTATTTTACCTGTGTCAGGTTCTACATTTAATGCGGTTGTCTTGGTTTGAAGAAAATGAGCTACTCCCCCTGGTCCATTCTGGATTTCCTGGTATTGTATGACTAAAACCCAATATTTCTCCTTACGTTCCGCTGCAACAATTTTAAAAGTATCAACATCTAAAAGGCTCTTCAGTTGTGGTTTAAGCTTTTCTTTAATTTCCACGAGTGAAAGTTCCATAATTCTTTATCGGGATTAGGTATTAATTTTTAACGATTCCTTTGGGGAAAGCCAGCTGGCTTTACAGTAGATCACAAATAACCTCCATGATGCCTCTTAGACAGTGCAGGATTTGTGCAAAATGCATTTGCTTAATCAGTATCGAGGCTATGAATATCCTGAGGTTGTCTTGTATTATTATGATTCTTGATACAATATTCATGGGTGTTTGACACTATTCTAAAGTCTTCCTATATTGAACAAATCATACCAGACACTGATGGATAACAGTACATTGCTTATCCTGCCGTCCCGTCTTTTCGGCATATTCCATTCCAATATTTTCTTGTCTGTAGCAAATACTAACTCTGAATTTCCTCTTTCGTGGTACTTTTCTAGGTAATTCATAGTATCATTTACAAACTCCTTTGCAAGGTCTTTAAATCTTTGTGCGTAGGATTCATAGTTTTTCTTTACTGTTAAGGAATATCCAGTCCCATCACCTGTTGCGTCTGAATTTGCTATATTATTTAGTATCAATACAGGGAGATTAAATATGGCCATTACAACTTCATTGTTCGAATACAATCGCTCTATTGTTTTATATAATATATCGAAGCCCGAAAGCATAGAGAATATATCAAGCATACTGGGAAACAGATAGTGTATATGAATTGCTGTAATTTTAAAACGATCCCGTACAACTCTCAACCACCTTAACTTTTATAGCACTTTATTCCGGTGATCTATTATCTATATTCCTTATTATGGATAACATAAGTCGTCAGGATATTTTATAACTATTTCTAAAATTCTAATATGTGCAAAGTTAATTCATCAAAATCCGACAATGAAAATGGAGAAAACTATGGATGAAGAGTGGTACCGCTCTCCTCCAACTACATTATTTCCTCTTCTTCAGCACCAATATAATTCCGGCGACAGCAACAATTGCAACAATACCTATGAAAGCATAAATCGCAATACCCGGTGTGGGGGATGGATTTGATACTGGTTTAAGATTTATTGTCACGTTATTCGTCCTGCCGGAATTTAAAGTTACGTTGTGATGATAGGTCTGGTAGCTGGTTTCAGATGCAACAATATAATTAGTCCCATTTGCAACCGAGACATTGAAATCACCAGATGTCGATACCTGTACAGTAATTCCATTAATGGTCAGTGTTGCACCTGCTGGCGATACGGTTCCCGTAAGATACGTCCAGTCACAAATTATTTAATATATCATAATCCTACTGGGCACATATTATTTCAGTTAGATATATCTTCTATATAGGATATGATTCTCTGGCAGGCTTTTATAAATACACCCAATTCTTCAACGTCATGACTTTGTCTTTCTATCATCTGATAATTGGAATGCATTATATCATTCCTGAGCTTGTTATATGAAGTTATTGTAGTATCACTAAGGTCCACACATTTTTTGAATTCATTGGATCGTTCATCATTAAGCATTGAAATAAGTTCCCTAAACATTATAAGTTCATCATCAAGATATAGTTCATCGAGTAAATTTGTCTCAATTTTGTTGTCTATTTTCTTTTTAAGCTGTTTCTTCGCCCGGGTAATCTTTATTGTAAAACTGGGGTTTCTAGTATTAATGTCTGTTAAGAGTTTCTCAATGTCGCTATCTGTTTTGCCATATGTATTCTTTTCTCTAGCATACTTACGTATTTCTATTTCACAATAAGCTATTAGAGTATAAATTCCCGGTAAAACTATTGGGTTATTAAGGTCAGAATAATGAACAATATGCGTTATTCTATTGCCTGTTAAAACAAAATAAAACTTATTCGGATAAAGGCTGCTCAAAGTTTCTAATATTCCGGTAGACTCTGAAACCAGGTCAGCCGGTGTAATTTGTACTATTTTATCCTCATTTGAATCATAATACTCTTTAATATTGCCATCTTTATCTTCAATTGGAACTCTATCAAAATCCTTTATCTCATGAATTTGCTTTGCTCTTTCTTCATTCTTGGCGCTAACTATTTTATTTGAGATATCTACTATCTTAAACATTTCATTAATCCTAGACAACAGATAATCAGATTCAATTTTATTTTCTGTCATTTCGTATTCATCTTTGTCTTATTATATACATTAAACGTTTTTACTTTTTTAATCTTTCCCTTGTTGATTCGCTAATATTCTATTTTAGCAATCATCAGAGCGTTTTGATTGTTTATACAGGAACACAATTAGTGATATCATAATATATAGTCACAAATAATTATAATTTACATCTTCCCTACTGCAACTTCTGCTTTCTGGATTTCAGGGAAGCATGTTTGTCAATATATTTTTTCCAATCTATGCGATTTATAATATAGGTTATGAGTACAGCTAAGATCGCAAATATTATTCCTATTATGATAATTTCCATTGTGCTATATTTATCTTCTCCAAGGATCAGGGAGCCAAACACAGAATTAGATAATATGCCTGCACCAAGAACTGTTAAGGCAGTAATTACAGTTTTTCCAGCAAGCAGGGCAGTGAGAAAGCGTATTCTGCTGTATCTTGCAATTCCAAGTGGAACGTAAACAATATCGTCTGGAGATGGAGTACTTGCCACTATAAATACTGCAATCCAGGCATACCTGGAAACAAGTGTTTGAAAGGCAGTGAGGTTTTCCCTGGTTTTAGTCTTTGTAATCGCAGCTCCACTGTAAAATGACTGGAAAAGGACCATTTTTCCAATTGTTGCACCACCGGTGCTTGATAATATCAATAACCCGGGTTCAAATCTTCCGCTTAAAGCAGCAAATAGTATAACAAAAAGATAAGGCACCGGTATAAAAATGATAAGGCTGGATAGCAGGCTTAAAGCGAATATGCCTATATATCCGAGTGAAGAAAAAAATGCATAAGGTAAAAGTGTCACTATATCCTATATAGCATGAATTTAAACTTAATAATTATATGTATTTCTTCAAACTCTCCGCATATCTTACCATATAATTTAATTTATTTGTAAATCCATGTAGCCTTATCTCTTATAAGGTAAATTATGTATATGACAAAAATCCCAAAGTTGCATTGTTTGGAGATATGGTCCCTGTCATGTATGCCCTGTAAAAGTAATGGGCAGGTTCTAATATCTTATTTCCTTCAATAGTTTCCCCGAAATGTGGAGTTGCCTTATAATGACTGCTAAGATTGGTTATGGTAAATGTATATGTTCTATTTGTTAACATAAATGTTAACTTTGCGAGGAATTATTATGGTGAGACAAGTCGTTTGCATTAACGTGCCGTGTTGCAAAACTTGTTTCCGTGAATGTTACAGAATGATTTATAGAAGTGTATGTTGCATTTCCTGGATTTAAACCAGAATCACCCACTATAAATGAACAATGTTATGGATGTCCAGATACATTATAATAAATATACTAAGCCAGTTACAAATAAGGCAGCCATAACTATAATTGATATTGCAGTCCATATCCTATAGTTTATGAATTTTGTTCTTAGCTGCGCAAAACTAGTTGTTAGAATAAGAACGACTTCAACTTCCAGTATATCAAATAAATGTGGGATACTGTTTAAATGTAATATCAGAAATAATAGTTCTGTGAATGGGAATAATAGTATAAACATCAATAATGAAATTATTAAATATGTTTCATCCTTTTCAGGAGCTATAAAATAAGTATGATAAATAAAATCTATATCGTATTTTATTTTTAAATTTTGAGATATAGAATATTGAAAAAAATGAGATTCCTTATTCATACGGAAATGGATTGTATCATCTTGCAATAATATAATGTTATCTAGCTCTGTATAGATACTTGATTTTATTGGAGATGGAAGAAAAGACAAAATTTTTTCTTTTTTAGTTATAGCGAATATAGGAAACTTTTCAACAGATAATCCCTCGGCCCAGTTTGCACTGATAGTAATAGTCTCGTTATCATAAAAAATGATTTTATCCTTAATGTTTTCATTCAAAAAGATGGACCATTTTCTTCTTTTACCCTTTCTCCCGGGTTGTTTAACGTACTTCATAGATAGAATCTGCTGCTGCCCTGGCAACAAAGGTTCATTTAAGATAATCCATAGCAGGTAAATTTCATTTTCTCGTACCTTATTAATCATATCTTGACTAAGCTCACCTTTAGATTCAGTTCTTTTTATTATCTCATATTTAGGCAGATATACGATGTGTATATTGTTTTTATCAGATATTTTAAGATTATCCCTAAACCCATCAATTTCCAGTATAATTTCACCAATCTCCTTATTACCTGTGTTTTGAAAAGTTAGTTCTTCTGTTATATACTTTCTGTCTTCCCGAGCCGGATGGTCATAATAAAACCTCCTTGTTAGTATCTGTAAGTTTCCAGGAAAATAAAAAAGCAAGAGTTATCACTATAAGAACTTATTTCTTATCTACAGCACATTGGTATACCAATTTGCCTGTTATTAAATCTATAGATGGAACACAGTGCTCACCCTTTTTAGGTTTATTTCTTATTTCAACACTATCAGCATTAAGTAATGAAGTTACATCCTTATTTACATCGGAAACAGGATAATTATTACTAGCTTCCTTTTTATTATGCTCCTTTGCACTTTTCAGTATTCCCATTTTCTCCCCCCTTAAATTATACAGTATGCATACTCTAATACTTTATATTGCATCTGCAGCAAAATATCACATAGTGATATATAAAATGTTGCACATAAACTATCCCCGTCATCGAATGCCCGCACTTTTACTATATAGAAAGGGGAAATTGATATAGTTTAGATATTATTCTTCAGGTGCGAATTGGTATTTGAACCATTTTATAAAAAATCCAGTTTTTCTATACTCATATAACTGATAAAGTTAGAATTCACTGATTTAAAATAACCCGGATCTAATATATCTTTAAGTTCCCTTTTCTCCCTGTAAGGTTCCAGTATACTCTATAATCATATAAAATAATCTGTATCCTTCTGTGGCCTTGAACCACATAATATCTTGCAGTATGTTACAATTGGCCTTATTGTTAAAATATTCGATGGAGCTACCGATTAAAAACATGAATAAAGCATTCCCACTAGCTGGTAGTTTACAACATCCTGAGAATGATAAATAATTTTGAAATGTAATTCCTTTTAACATTTAATGGTACACTTATTTTCTATATATAGGAAGAAATGAAACTTAAAGGTTCACGAAACCATGGTAAGTAAAACGGTCAAATTATTTTATATAATTAAGCAGTAGTTAAATACAACATTTGAATTGTAAGCTATGGTAGTTTTATTGTTTGGTTATGAGCCATTTCTTGAGTTTAATGAGAATCCTTCCATGATTATAGCACAAAAGTTAAATGGACAGAAAATCAAAAACCATAGTATAGTGTCCAGAATCCTACCGGTTGATTATTCTAAAGTTGAACAGGAAATAACGGACTCTATAAAATTATTCCACCCGGATTTAATTGTAGGCCTTGGGGTAGCTCCAGGCAGAAGCAAAATCACACCTGAAAAGATTGCTATAAATTATAAATATAGCGAAGTTGCTGATAATAGTGGAAAGAAACCGAATGGAGAACTAATAGATCACACGCAATCGAATGGTATTTTTTCCACTCTGCCTGTAGAAACAATTGTTAATAAACTGAGTGAGAATGGTATTCCATCTTCACTAAGTCTTTCGGCCGGCGGATATTTATGCAATTATGCCATGTTTATAATAGTTAGGGAATCGTTGAAAATTGGTATTAAAGGGGGATTTATCCATATGCCACTCCATGATAACTTTGTAGCTAAACACCCTTATATGAATTATCCTTCTATGGATATTAGGATGATCCAGGATGCCATTGAATTGTCCATAAAAACAAGTTTGCCCCCTTAAGTGGTAAAATAGTTAGTTGAGAATTTATATTGTGTTGTATAAATTAATAGGTATGCGTCATCCCCCCCATAACATTGCAATTAACAATCTTAAGGGCTAATTCCTGTATGATGCCCTCTATTTTCTTAGCTTTAATTACCTCTGACATTACCACTTTCAACCCTGAAAAATATATTTAACGAGCCACTTTTTTCCATAGTTATTACTTTTCTTCCACAGTTCCAGGTAATCCATAGTGTCGTTTACAAACCCTTTGCAAGGTATTTCAACCTCTGCGCATGGGATTCATAGTTTTTCCTGGCTGTTAAAGAATAGTGAGTAGCATTCCCTGTTGCTTCTGAATTTGCAATATTTTTCATTATCAATACACAGAGATTGAATTTGGCCATCACAACTTCATTGTCTGAATACAATTGTTCTATTGGTTTTTAAGTATTAATTTACTCTGGTTAAGTGATGGTAAATGGGGATGCCCTTTTTACGATATGCATAATGGCTCCAGCTTTTCCTATAAGTGGGCTAAGTTTCGCTATTGCAGTTTTTATTCTCTGAGAAAACACAGATTCGTATGTTCTCCAGCCACTATCCTTATCCAAGTGTTCCATGGCATGTGTCCTCCATGGTATATTGTTTATCTACTCAAGTCTGTACTATAATGTTCCCACTCCTAGCCATCCCAATGCCAATCCCTCTATCTTTACATATACTACGTATATGTAAAGGACATGGGAAAGTGGAAATACATGAGCCAACATAGGTCTATATAAAAGGAATATATAGATTCATAGAGATAAAAGTAACTAAATTTAAATCATACGCTAAGGTAGATTGCCTGAATGAATTCCTCGGGAAAGGAGTTTATATTGTTATAACAAGACATGAGGAAGCGTGTCACCCACTCAGTTCTCATGAATAATTTAAATAATTAAATAAGTATAAACCAGTATGGGAAGACATGAGGATATAAAAGAATTATGCATGCGCATATTGAACTACTACTATGTTGATGCTGATACTGAGTTTCCAATATACGAAAACCAAAGAATAGATGTTGTTGGTTACCACAAAAATAAGGAATCTCCTGATGTTGGAATAGAGGTTGAGATAACCAGCCATTTTCAACACGACGCGTCTAAACTTGCAAACGTATCCAGTTTCCAGTTAAGATTTATTGTAACAGAAAATTCTGATACTTTGTCAATGGGGCCAATTACAAAAGTTAACGAAAAAGTCATTGATATTGTACAACCGCCCGATATGGACATGGCTTTCGAGCAGAAGGTGAGAGAGTTTACAAATCAAAATGATAAGCCCTGGTATAATTATAAGGAACCTTCTGTATCGTCAGAAAGTGACAAGGACATGCTCTCAGATTTCATTAAAGATATACAATACCAGGGACTCAACGTAAATGCTGCCAAGGATATATTGTTCCGAGCTGCGTTGGGCGGCATTCATATGGGCGCCTACACACAAGGGCGAATCAATACCGAATATCATGGAGATAGTTCTACAAAGGAAATGCTATATTTGACTGCGCAGGGTCTGATTTTAGAGGATAGGCCAGGAAGAAACTATGAAACTGGAAGGCAATCGGTATATTATATATCGAATAACGGCCGCACCTTAGCCGGAAAAATCATAGAAGAAAAAGTAGACCAGAACATTGACGGCTTGTATGGGGTTCAGGAAAAGTATGGTCTCCCTGTTCTCCTTATATCGTTAATTGGCGGAGGTGGAAGGCTTCTGGACTGGGATGAGCCCTCCTATTCAAGCGTTGGTGACCCGTATTCATACATGTCGACATCAGTTAATTCAATACCTCGAGATTTGGTTGAAAAATTCAATATCCCTTCTAACCTTTATTCTCAAATGGTTCTTGTGGCAAAATCACCACTTTTCATGGATACGGTTCGCGAAATATATAGAGATCTTATAGCAGAAGGGCTCGGGAACGAAACTGTATATGTTAGCTCCAAAGGTGATACATCTAAAGCATACGTTGTTCCTTTGTATATATTGCTCCAAAAGCTCAACGTATCGGAAGGACTATCGCATATAGGAAAATTAAAATCTTATGCAGAATGGCTGATACTGAGAGGGCATAATCCAGTAGTGCCATCCACACTATATGACGCATTCAAAGGTATCGGGTCAGATGTTCATAACTTAGAGAACCTGGTAGATAAATTGGCATCAATGGGGATCACTTCAAGGCTACTGAAAAACGGTCCTAACACTATGGCAATTTATGATCAGAAGAAATTCAATGATTTCTGCGAGAAAGAAATGAAAACCATACTTAAAGATATTCTTGAAAATGACCTGTGATTGACTGTATTTCAAATTTTTTTTTCTTCGTTCTCCATATTTATACCATCTTAACTTAATATTGTAGTCTGTACCTAATATAAGAGCTTTCATTCTTGCTAGAGTTTGGAAACCCAAACTTCCTATGTATGAAGAGAAAATGACAAGGTTTGGTTATCGTGTGCGCTAGTTATATTCGAACACATATAATTAAACGATTTATTTCACCGCGCCTATCTAGAGGAATCTCCTCGCACTATATTTATCTCACTTTTGCTCGTACAAATAATTTTTGGCGGGGTCACTATCCAAGTTATAAAAAAACATGAAACTTGATACCAGTGTCTTCAATATCTTATAACCTGCAATATTATTCACTTGAAATATCAACCTGGGACCTTAGAATTTAATGCGCAGGGCTTCTATCCTTTTATTCATAATGGAACATTTTACACTTCTCTCTTTTATGAAATGATTATGGGATAAATATGAAAAATTTGAATTAAATATATATTCTTGAATTCTCGCCAAGCAATAAACGTTTTCCAGCAGGTTTTAATAAATTTGCATTCATGATAACAGAATTTTCTCCAATTATTGAATCAACTATTGCATTTTCCGTATCTATATTTGAATTATCCATTATTATGGAGTTCTCAATGGATGCTTTTTTTATGGTGCAGTTATCGCCTATACTGGTATACGGGCCTATAAATGTTTTATCCTGTATAACAGTATTATCCCCAATGATAGCTGGACCCCTGATAAGAGAATCCTCAGACAACACAACGTTTTTCCCGATTGATACTTTTCCTTTTACATTGGCTCGTTCTTCAATGTTTTTCCCCCTATCCAGTATGAGCATATTGGCTGCAAGTATATCATCAACGGTGCCCGTATCTTTCCACCATCCATCTATTATATCGTATCCAATATTCTTATTATCCTTTAAGAGCAGCTGGATAGCTTCTGTAATTTCGTATTCATTCCTCCAGGATGGCTTCAACTTTTTTATATAATCAAATATAAGTGGAGTGAAAAAGTATATGCCTGTAAGCACATAATTGGATGGCGGGTTTTCAGGCTTTTCTACAAGATTTACAAGCTTATTATCACGAAAGTCGGCAACGCCAAAATCCTTCGGGTGCATAGACTTTGTCAGAACAATAAAAGCATCATAATTGGATTTTTCAAATTTATTCATAAATGTTTTAATTTTGCCTTCTATTAAATTATCCCCTAAAATAACTACAAATTTATCGTTTCC
>JAKAYM010000063.1 GCA_021826795.1 Thermoplasmata archaeon | reverse complement strand
AAGAAGAGCAGGCATAAGAAGAAAGAGATACCCACGGACTGTGGGAAATTTATGCCCGTGGAGGGGAAACCTATACCTGATAAGGCAAGTTTTTCTGTAGAAGCGGGAAGCCCTGATCTTTAGAGAAGGGAGGATGTCACTTTCCACACATAGTTATTTTTTTCAACATTTAAACTACCTAATATTCCTTATATATCGTAGCGGGAGTTATAACAGGCATGTTGTCTATGAATAGTGGCATATATCTTCTCCAGTTCTTGTTCCTCATGATAAATTTTATTTTCCTGTCATTTAAGTTCATTCTGGGTTTATATTGTTTCATTGTACTATTACTGGGTGTATACGAACTATTTAAGGGGCAATATAATGTGCAGGACCCGATTTACAGCTAGTGGCGGTCCCTCTTGGCATTATATATAGAATAGTTACCAGTACCATCTGGATCATGTAATTATTGAGGATGTCCAGCGGCTGCAAGAAAGAGATGCATAATACTCCGGAAATGGATGTAGGATAATTAATCTTAAATTATAGATATACAAATGATATCATCCCATAGCTAATGTAAGGGCCTTCTAGACTTAGAGTTAAATTATTCTTATATTTAGTTACATTGTGATGTTACAATATCTAAAATTTAATGACATTCTAACGTAATTATTTTATTAGTGATAGTGATACACAAAAATGGAGTTAGCCGAAATAGAAAAATTTAACACATGGTGGACTACTGGCACTATAAGGCCAGAACTGGTACAGGACTATAAAAGAGATGCATACACCAGTATTCTAAAATATATGGACAAAAAATTAATAATTATATTATACGGCCTGAGGCGAATGGGTAAAACTACCATGATGTATCAGATAATTTCGGAGTTGTTGAAAGTTAATAAGAGCAGGTACGTGTTATATTTCTCATTTGATGAGTACACATACAGTCTAAAAGATATACTGAATAGTTATCAGGAAATGGTGCTAAACGATACTTTTGATAATATAAAAGAAAATATCTATATATTTTTTGATGAGATACAGAAAGTTCCTGATTGGGAAAATCAAATCAAAGTATATTATGATCTGTATCCTGGCATAAAATTTATATTATCTGGATCAGCTGCTGTTTCATTGAGAAGAAAATCAAATGAAAGTCTTGCAGGCAGAATTATATCAATATATATAGAACCTTTGAGCTTCAATGAATTTCTGGAAATGAATGGTTATGATAGAGAAACAATACGTCAGAATCCGGATATGTATAAGAGAGAACTGATTCCTATGCTGCAAAAATACATGAAATACGGAACCTTTCCAGAACTTGCACATAATGATGATGAAGATTATGCAAAAATGTACATAAAAGACTCTGTAATAAACAGAATTATTTACAGGGATATAGAGAATGAATTCAAAATTAATGACACAAATCTCGTAAGGACATTAATGAAACTTATCGTAAATAAACCCGGGTTGACATTAAATTTCAAAGCAATATCGGAAAATCTGGGCAAGGATCAGAGGACAATATCAAATTATTTTGAATACTTGGAATTCGGGTTTCTGATAAAAATACTTTACAATTACCGTGCAAATGATTACATTAGTCTCAGAAAATTAAAAAAATGTTATCCTGTGACTCCTAACATTATTTTTGCATTGTCCGATAAATTCCATGAATTATTACCGTATGTTATGGAAAATTTAGTTTTAATGAAAATTAAAACGGATTATTTTTATAAAAATAGTTATGAGGTAGATTTTATTTCGGTTAATGAAGATAAAATTTCCCCCATTGAGGTTAAGAAAACAAATAGAACTGAGAGGCAAATCACAATGTTCATAAATAAATATGGAGACAGGGTAGAAAATCCACTCCTAATAACATATGACGAAGAGAAATATGGAAATGTAAGTATAGTACCTTTATGGAAATTTCTTATTTCGCAATAACCTGAAATTCATTTTCTATAAACTTATAAATAAATAGAAAAAGATAAAGTTATTAATATTGTTTATAATTTGTTTTTTATGTATAATGGCTTAATAAACGACACTGTTAATCTTATCAAAAAACTTGATAAACAAAATAGGATAAAATTTATAATCAATTACGGTTCGTTGGCCAACAACACATTTCATAATGGTTCAGACATTGATTTATGTATTTATTATAATGGAACCCGACAGGAAAGAAGTGAATTTCGATTGAGAGTACTGTCCAATGTAAATACCATCTTTGATATACATATGTTTCAGGATCTGCCTTTATATATAAGATTCAGTGTTTTGAAAGGAAAAATACTGTACTATAAAGATAAGGATATATACGATATTTTTAGAAGTACCACTCAGGAATTTGATGACTATAAAAGAGGGTATTATGATTATATAAATCTGGAGAAAATACAATGAGAAAGGACATAATAAAAAATAAAATAATAGAAATTCAGGAGAGTTTAGTACTGATAAAGAACAATCTACCCGATTCTTTTAATGAATTCCAGCATCTGGGACTCATTAAGGATGGTATATATAAAAGGCTTGAGTTCTCCATTGAAAATTTAGTAGATATTTTTTATATAATTAATGCAGACTTAAATTTGGGAATACCAGAGGATGATTCTTCTATGATAGACAATCTTTATGATAAAAATATCATAAGTGCCGGGATCAGAAATATAATGAAAAGCATGAAAGGTTTCAGGAACATTATTGTACACAGATACGGCAAAATAGATGATGAGCTGGCATATACATTCATAAAGGAAAATATAAATGATTTTGACAGTATTATACGATGTGTTGAAGAAATAATGGACAAATATTGAGGATTAGATTACTGTATAAGATCATCAATCAACAAATGCATATGGAAGAATTTTTCCATCAATCTCCCGGAATTTTATGATGATATTTCTCCCAATTACAATATTATCTCCATCAATATCCATATACGCACAGAAACCTTCCGGAAATTTTATTATGCCGTAAAATCCACCTTTGAATTCCGTGAAGGAATAAATTTCTCCCGTACCTGATGACCTCATGATTTCTATATTGCTGGATCCGCAAAATGGGCACACGTTCCTTGGGTAATAATAAGCTTTATCGCATGTCTTGCATTTTATGAACGGCATCTTATTGCTGGCGAATATCTTATCATATTCATTATATATGTTATCTATTTTCATTCAATCACCCAGAATTAATGAAACTGAATGGTTCCTGTACCATCCCCCTATCCCATTGATAAATACATTTCCCGGGCTTTTCACCTGGTTCCTGTAAGCCATTTCATTCATCTGCAAAAGAGCTTCATATAGAAGAACACTGCCACTCATATATGCAGGCTGCCCACGGTTGATACTTCCTCCACCGGTATTTAGCGGTAAATCACCGTCCACTGATATTGAATTTTTTTCAATGAATTTGCCGGATTGCCCTTTTGGTACTATGCCGGTATTTTCCAGCTGTAGCATTACAGTAATGCTGAACGAATCATACAGTTCATAAAAATCACATTTTGCTATCTCACTCCTGAAATTTTTGGTACTCTCGGCTGCAGGCGTAAGGGTTATATCATCAATTTCTGGCGGCAGGAAGCTCTGATGCGCTTCACCATAATTCTGTATTCTTATCTCCCTGAGTTTCCCTGATTTTCTGGATACAATGAATGCATGGAAACCATCCACCGGATATACTATTTCCAGCAAATGCAATGGAGATGATATTACTGGTGAATTTAGAACATCTTCTACAGATAGCTCTCCTGTAAACATTGCATATCCTGATCTGTTTGCGTTTTTCCTCTGTTTTACAATTAATTCGGCCCTCTGGGTATCGGTTGACCCATAAATTTTTTTATGCCTTTCCGCAGCCAGTGCATAGTCTGAAACCGGGTTCATGCTGTTGTAAAGATTTATTAAATGCCTGTATGGTGTGTTTGTTATCTCGGGATAGAGTTTTTCAAATGAATCGACTGTCTGCTTTCTTTTCCTAACATCGGAACCCTTTCCACCGAATAACAGAAGAATATTCTCAGCCACTCCATCTTTTATTAACCGTTCGGCCCTCCATAATGCTGATAAAACCGATGGGCCGCCATAATCCAGGGAATCTATGTATTTCGGTGTAATTCCAAGATAGCCACAGATCTGGTCCGGGAAAAAATGCATATATATATTTCCATCAAATACCCCGGGCAGGAATGTCGTCATGAATCCATCAAGATCCTTTCTTTCCAGGCCTGCCATTTCCAGGGCTTTTCCCAGGGCTTCATTCATCAAATCGTAGACACTCCCATCGTAATTCTTGTACACTGCCTCAGCAAATCCTCTTATCATCTGTAAACAACCTCCATTGCCTTTATTCCGGATCTCTTGATTTTTCCGGATGCGTTTATTGGCATCTCACGGACAAACATAATTGATGCGGGAACCTTGTATCTTGCAAGTTCTTTTCTGCAGCTTGCCATGATATCTTCTTTGATGTTTTCATAGGATGTTGTCCCCTCGTTGAGCTTGATATATGCAACAGGAACCTCACCTTTATACTCGTCAGGTTCTCCGATAACCACTGCATCCTCCACATAGGAATTTTTTCTTATAACTCCTTCAACCTCGGCAGGCACTACCTTGTAGCCAGAAACATCTATAAGGTCCTTTTTCCGGTCAATTATAAACACATAGCCATCCTTATCAATGTAACATACATCTCCTGTTTTCAATCCCTTCCTGCCGAATGATTTCGCTGTATCCTCCGGATTGTTGAAATAGGAATCCACGATCTGTGGCCCGGATACGGTTAATTCCCCATCCCTCGCACGAAATAATCTTGTATAATAAACAGGCTTTCCCGCCGTAAGAACACCGTTGTGGGTTATCAAATCCCCTGAGTACGGATATTCCCATAATGCCGCCGGTGATGTGCTTTCAGTCAAACCGTATGCCATATAAATCCATTCTCCGGTCATGGACCTCCAGTCATACTGGGTTTTCAAGGGCATCGGCATTCCCCCTGCAGACCATAGCCTCATGGAAGCGATTCTGATTTTTATATCCGGAATACCTGACCAGGAATTCAATATTGCCCTGTAGGCGGTAGCCACGAACATGGTTATTGTTGGCTTTTCTGACTCTATGGTTTCAAGAGTGTTCATGGCATCGAATCTATAGGTCATGACCATTGATGACCCTGACATTACAGTAAGGGATATGCCGAATATGAGTCCGGTAATATGGAAGAACGGAGCAATGCATAGGTTTTTATCCTTCCCTGATACATTATACCATTGCTGATAAATATATGATGCTGCATATATGTTCTTGTGCCTGATTACTGCGGCTTTCTGCCTGCCACTTGTGCCAGATGTGAATACCAGCATGGCAATGTCTTCGGGATCAGGATTACATGCCTGGAAGACAGGTTTTTTTCTTATGGCCAGTTCTTCAATCTGTTGCCCATGTATAAATTTTCCTTTTAAGTCTATAGGAATATTTCCAAATGTCTCCGGAGACGTATACAGTATATGCATGCCCTTCAATGATTGTATTTCTGAGAATTTCTCCCTGAACTCACTGCCTATTATGACCAGATGTGTTTTTGTAAACTCGAGCTTTGAAATTATTTCAGCCTGTGAATCAATAGGGCTGAGTGGAATGAATATACATGAGTTCTTCCACGCTGCATACTGTACCATAGAAAACTGTGGTATATTTTCCGCAATTACAGCCACAGTATCACCAGGGTCACAGTATACAGAAATCTGTGCAGCAATCGCATTGGTGTATTCTTCAAAATCATTGTATGTAATGACAGTGCCAAAATAATGAATGAGTGGCATTTCACCCTTTTTTTCCTTTATAACTTCGAGCATTGTTTTCACAGAATCATTCCTCCTCCAACATCGAGCAGGATACCATTAATATAGCTACTTTCCTCTTTAATTAGGAATTCTACAGCGTTTGCAACGTCTTCTGGAGTTCCTATGCGTTTTAAGGGTATCTTTTCTATAAATTTCTCCTTGATTTTATCTGGCATTGCATCTGTCATGGGTGTTTTGATAAACCCCGGAACCACAGCATTGGATGTTATGCCATATTTTCCCAGTTCCCTTGCCAGGGTTTTGGTGAATCCGATTACACCGGCTTTAGCAGATGAATAATTTGCCTGGCCTATGTTACCATTCCAGCTGGCCGAGGATATATTTACGATTCTTCCTGACCTGTTTTCAATCATAGAGTTGATGAATTGTCTGGTAACATTGAACATACTGTAAAGATCTGTTTTTATAACAGCATCCCACTGTTCATATGTCATATTTTTGAACATTACATCCCTGTTGATTCCGGCATTGTTTACTATGCCATACACCTCATTTCTGTCAATGGTTGAAAATGCCTCTTCACACATTTCATAGCTGGAAACATCACACTGGATGCCCTCTATATTTCCGTATAAGTCATTCATCTGGGCCCCTGTCTCACTAATAGAACTATCATAATCAACCATTATGATTCCATAATGCTTTTGGGCCAGATATTCGGCTATGGAATGCCCTATACCTCTATTGGAACCTGTTATTATTATTCTTTTAACCAATGTCAACACCTGCAGTAACTTAAAACCTTATAGGAATATAATATTTTCACAGGAAGATTATTTAGCCAGTAAAAATTCATTTTTTAACCTATTCCATCAGATTTCAAAATGCATTATTAACGATATTAATAATATTTAGGTTTACATGTCAATGATTTATGGTATATATCTGGTCACATAGAATTGAGTTCTGCATAAACTGAACTAATGAAAGCACACTTATACACTTGTGCATGGTAAGATATTTTTATCACTTACTTATAACTCTACATGGATAAAATAATTTTAATTGTTGACACAGGTGTCGATGATGCTATGGCAATGATACTTCTTAAAAGAAATGGAATAACGCCCGAGTTCATTGTAGCCCAGTCAGGTAACTCGTCGCTGGAAAATACATACAGAAATACAGTGGGAATAGCCAGAGAACTTGAACTTGATTGCCCGGTATACCCCGGCTCCTCCACGCCTATGATAAAACCACCGTTTTATGAAGATTTCCACGGAAAGAATGGCCTAGCATGCTATAGATTCCCTGATGCGCCTATCAAGGATACAGAAAATGGCATAATTAAAATGTATGAATCTTTAAAGCATGAAAGATACAGAATTCTATCCACATCTCCATTGACCTCCCTCGCACTTGCTGTGAGACTGGATGCCAGCATAATACATAATATCATAGACATAACGATTATGGGCGGGGCATTCAAGAGAACACAGTGGGGAAACGGCAATATGGGAGATTCTGAATTCAACATATTCTATGATCCTGAAGCTGCCAGGATAGTATTTGATATGGATTTAAAGGAAACGGTAATACCACTCGATCTTACAATGAAACCCGAACTGGCCTTAAATAAATTATTAACAGTCCGGAACAGGGATAAGGTTGGAGATTTTGTTGAGAAAGCAACCGAGTTTATGCTTGAAAAACACGGAAGCTATGAACTGCATGACCCTATTGCAGCATATGCAACTATTAATCCCGGAGCTTTTACATTTATTAGTGGAAAAATAAATGTAGATTCAAACGGTGTTACCACTATTGATGAAAATATAAAATCAAAGCAGCGTATAGCAGTTGATATGGATTCCAGTGCATTCAGGAATGAGATAATCGGAACTATTTATAGATGAGTACAAAAACCTTTAATGCTAATAGATATCTCTCTTTATGAAAAGGTATGATATCTATATTTCCGCACCTCTTTTCAATGAAATGGAATTAAAATTCAATGAGAATATGAGTAGATTTCTCGAAGAAAGGAAATTTTCAACTTATCTGCCCCAGAGAGACGGCGGAGAGGATGAGATGCTTTTAAAGGATCCAGAACTCTGGCCTGAAACTAGCAAGAGGGTTTTTGAACGTGATGTGGAGGCATTAAAGGATTCATCAGCATTGCTCATGATAATGGATGGCAGGGTTCCGGATGAAGGAGCCTGTGTTGAGCTCGGCATGGCATATGCATTTAGAAAGATCTGTATCGGTTTTCAGACGGACACCAGAAGTTTTGCCACTGGGCAGAACAATCTTATGCTAGATCACTCACTCTCATTTCCTATTGTGCATAACTGGGAAGATCTGAACCAATTACTGGAAAAAGAACGAAAGGAAATTAAAAAAGATTTTTAACTTTAACCGTGGCAGTATATTCTAATAATTGGAGGGAAAATAGTTTGCTTATATATATCGAGCTTAATAATTTAAATAGTCTATAACTATCTGAGAATATGGATGAAATCGCCGTTTCTCCCGGAAAAATCCGTTCAAGCCTTTATCTTACATTTAACAGAGATCAATGGGCACAGAGGCGTGGTAATCTTGAAATAAAACTTTCTGCTGATGATCTAAAGAAAATCCTTGCATTGAATGATAAAATTACCGAACTGGAGGTAAGAGATTTTTATTTTCCGATAACCAGACTTCTGGAACTTTCGATTAATAATGACAGAAATTTATACAAAGAACGTAACAGATTCATCGGCATCAATCCCGCTAAAGTTCCATTCATTATTGGAGTAACTGGAAGCGTAGCAGTTGGTAAAAGCACCACATCGCGGTTACTCAAAACTCTTCTGGAAAGGATCAATCCTGAATACAAAATTTATATTGTATCCACAGATAATTTTCTGAAAAATAATGCCAGGCTTAAGAAAGAAAATTTAATGGAAAGAAAGGGATTCCCTGAAAGCTACGATATGCAGGCTCTTATAAGTTTCCTTGTTGATATCAAATCAGGAAAAGCCAGTACAGAAATACCTGTATATTCGCACCTCAAATATGATATACTGCCAGAAAAGCAGGAAATTATTAATCCTGATATAATTATACTGGAAGGATTGAACATACTCCAGGTTGATAACTCTAAGACCCCAAATCAGATATACGTTTCAGATTTTCTGGATTTTTCTATCTTTATCGATGCGAATGTAAGTTTTATCAAGCAATGGTTCATTGAAAGATTTTTCCTTTTAATGGAAACTGCATTTAGGGACAAAAACTCATATTTCCAGCAGTATTCACAGTTTTCCAGGGAAGAGGCTACAGAAACTGCCTCGAGGATCTGGGATGAAATAAATGGCAAGAATTATGAGGAAAATATTATTAAAACCAGATACAGGGCAGAGTTAATTATTGAAAAGGATAGAGATCATAGCATAGAGAAGATAATGATGAAAAAGTTATAATGCCATTACCTCTTATTTCACCCTTCCTATTACAGTAAATATTTTATTCTCTGTATTTCTAAGAATTGTGGAAACTCTTGATTTTGATATGCCCGCAATATTTGCAATTCCCTGCATGTTGACCCTTCTCGGACTGTTAAAAAAACCATTGGAAAGACAAATACCCAAAATCCGTGATTCTGCAGGGGAAAGGATATTGTAAAGGCTTCCTGGATAGATGTGCCTCATCATATCATTTTCACTCAATTCTTTTAACTGAAGTATTTTTATATTGCTATCAATCTTTATTTCTTCCTTGAGTTCTTTGATAGTTTCGTGCCTTGCCATGAGATAATAGGACTCCACTCCGTTTGCAACTTCTGCATTCATAATATTAATGCCTGGAGCGGAAATTTTCTGTATAATAGATCCATTATATGGAACAGACATAGAAAGAAGATATGTTTTTTTTAAATCTGTTTTAGAAACCGAGAGATTTGCAAAAACATACTTGGTACGAATATTATTCAGAAATTGTTTAATATTGCCACTATAATATACATATCTAACTGCTTTCAGTTTTCCCTCATTACTTTCCCTCCATATCAAGGAGTCGTGATAACCTTCATATGTAAATGACGTCCAGCAATCTGTATGCCTGATTACAAGATTGAACATACTTACAGTTTCTTCCATTATCAATTAACATATCAATATATTTAAACATTACAGCAACTTATACTTTAATAAATGTTTAATCTCAATTTCCCTGATAAAATCCCCAGATTAAGCATATCATGTAGTATTGTCTGAATAATATGTTGATATGTAAACAGGTATATTTATATATAAAATTCTTTTCCGTTTTTATGGTAGTTAAGAGTTTTGATAATGAAGTGGTAGAACACAGGCTGGAGGTCGTGGGTGTAAATCCTATACCAAACAGTGCCAGGACAATGTCCTCAAAAAAAATATTGATATTCTGGGCTATGGCCAGTGCATCTGCACTTACCCCAATTGTCGGATTGGAATTATATTACATGGGAATTCCGTTTGCAACGATAGCAATCATCATTGCATTGCTTATAGGTGTAATACCTGCAGGGCTTGTTGCTGAAATGGGAAGGCAGATTCCA
>JAKAYM010000062.1 GCA_021826795.1 Thermoplasmata archaeon | reverse complement strand
TGTGGGTAAAGTCATGCGTACATAGTAAATTTCACCGTCCTTAGATATTTCAATATCAGCCAGGCTATCTCCCATATACCTATAATTATTAGCCATATATTATGTTTTTCAATACCACGGGCTTCTACACAATTATTTTCTCTGTAGTTTAAAATCAATACAAATCCACTGTATACAAATAAATTCCCTGAATTATTCTAATTATCAGAGTAGATGTCCCATTTTATCTTTCTTTGTCTCCAGATAAAATTTATCAAATTCTGTGGGTTCAATGATGACAGGAATTCTTTTCACTATTTTTATTCCGTTGTCTTCCAGGAATTTAATTTTTTCAGGATTATTAGTCATTATCTGAACAGACTTTATTTTAAAATATTTTATAACGTCTGTAGCAAAATTGTACTTTCTGTTGTCTGCAGGAAGCCCCTGCTCCACATTTGCCTCTACCGTATCCAGTCCCGCATCTTCAAGATGATAGGCCCTGATTTTATTCAGAAGTCCTATTCCCCTGCCTTCCTGCCTTAAATAAATGAGCATGCCATAATCCTGTTTGCCTATATATCTCATTGATGTCAATAATTGATCCCTGCAATCGCATCTCATCGAACCAAAAACGTCTCCAGTCAGGCACTCAGAGTGAATCCTTACAGGCACATTTTCTTTTCCTTCCACGTTGCCATGTACAAGAACAGCGTGGTCTTTATTTTCATCATTTTTAAAAACGTATATTTCGAATGAACCGAATCTGGTAGGTAATTTGGCCTTAGAATAAAATTCTAACATATTTGTCACAAGAAATTGCTAAATTCTATAAAAAGATATTTGAAAATTATTTTTATAGCAGGTTCATCGATTTTAAAAATAAGATGATCCATACCTTATTCTAATTTCTCAGCGAGTATATAACCCTTCTCAGATTTGAACACATATATATTCTTGCTTCCTGTCAGATTTTTTTCCAGTGCGTTTTTGTGTATATACATTTCATCAGGATTCATATTGAATCTAAAAAATACTTTCCCTCCATCACACTTTGCAAGTTTATGTTCAATATTCAAATCATCAGAAAAATCTATAATAGAATACTGTGTACCCGGAAATGTCTTTAATTCAGAATTCCCAGCAAATACGTACCGTTTCTGATCTAAGTATATCATTTTCCAGGCAGGGTCTATAATATCATTCAAAAGTTTGGCATATACTACGGAAATATCAGGCATAAAAAGATATTCAAAGTTCTTGTATTCCGGAGATAATGATTTTTTGAATTCATCCGGCTTGCCCGAATATATTATATTTTCAGGGAGAATAACAGCAGTTGATTCTTCTGTTGAGAGCGAGGGTGAATAGACCGTTAATCGATTCAGGTTTCCGTTTATGGATATATACTCTTTTTCTCCCTTTAAGAGTATATTTTCCCATTTAATATGAGGTGGAAGGTCTATTGCATATCCGAAAATGTTATCTGAAATAGAAATAGAATCAAGGGGATTCGGAGATAGCTGTGAAAAATATTTTTCCTTTGAATTTGATGGGCGCAAAGGATCACTGAATATTACCGAGTCTCTGAAATCACCAGAATAATTGAAAAAGTCCTCGTTTATAAAATTAGCAGTGGATTGGTATGGAATTCGGTTCAAAAGAGCCATGAGATATCTTGATTTGTTCATTTCAATACCTATTACATCAGAATACTTGGCAAATACAATATCCTGCATACCTGCACCGCTTCCCGCATCGATAATATGATGTCCCTTCAATCTCTGAGCCCTGTATTTTCCTATTATTTCCGGTGTTGAATACATAGAGGAATAATAATCAAGAAATAGGTGGTCTGCGTATGTAAATTTTCTGGAGACCCTTATTCTAGATTTTGCAAATTCAAATAAATATTTAAAATCGGGGTTTCTTTTCCTATTAATCTGTTCTGAAGAGTAACCCTTACGGATCATGTCAACTATATCATTTATTTCCTGATCTACAGCTTCATAGTAAATCTCTGAATTATAGATTTTACTCAATATATTATCAATATTCATTGTTTTTCAAACTGGTTTATTGCATCAATTAAGTTATTCATTTCCATAAGTGCCTGTGAGCCATACATTAATACTGTTACATAGCCCACTTCCATAAGCTCTTTTTTAGTTGCACCCGCTTTAAATGCTTCATTAACATGATATGAAATGCACCATTCACACCTGGCGGCAATTCCCAGAGCCAGGGCTAATAATTCTTTTGTTTTTGTATCAAGGGCTCCTGAATTCATGGTTGTGCCCATGAAATTCATAAATGAGCTTGCAAATGCTTTATTATCTTTATTAGATTCCACTATTATCCTGTTAACTTCTTGTAATTTTTTATTGGCGTCCATATATATCAACTGCTCATACTTATTATATATATTAGGGTAATGCTGTTATAGTTATTTTGTGGAATTTCACTGTTAATCTTATATTGAACAGGAAAAAATAGGATTACTAATTCTACATGAATTTTGAATGAAATATTATTGATATATATATGAGTATATGTGACATTCTCCCATCCTAACGCATGTGGCTTCCTGCTTTCAGGCTAAATATTTTACAACAATAAGTTTCAGAAATGGAGCCATATAAATTAAGTGGCTTATTTTCCGATAGATTGATTTATGACAACGGATTCAGGATAAAGTATATAGATGCATGAATATATAGTATGTAAAATCTAAGAAAATGCATTTTAAGATAAGGGAAGGTGCCGAACATGTTGTTGGACGGAAAAATAGTTGCAAATGAAAAAATGTTAAAGATCAGGTCAGAAATTGAAGCCATAAAAGATAAATATAAGATCACACCGAAACTTCAGTTGATTCAGATCGGAAATGATCCTGCCAGTACTATCTACGCCAATTCAAAAATTAAACGTGGAGATAAGCTTGGAGTAGAGGTTGAATTAAAAAATTTCGCTTCAATAGATCAGAAAAGTCTTATAGACTATGTCAAATCATGCAACGGAAGAGATGATATATACGGAATAATGATAGAATCACCCTTACCCCACGGGCTGAATTTTTATAATACAGTTAATAATATAAGCTTTTACAAGGATTCAGATGGGATGACCCCGTATAATCAGGGAAATCTAGCCATGAAAAATGAAATGATTGCTCCGGCAACAGCCAGGGCAGTAATAGATATAATTGAATATTATAAAGTCCCGGGTAACACTGTTTGTATAATTAACAGGTCTCCGGTAGTCGGGCGTCCACTTTCAATGCTGCTTCTCAACAGGGATTATACAGTAACACTATGTCATAGCAAAACTCCGGATATCAGAAAAATTTCAAGAGAAAGCGATATAGTAGTTGTTGCCGTGGGGGTTTCCGGATTTCTTGATAATGATTATGTTAAACCTGATTCTACTGTAATAGATGTTGGAATTAACTACTCCGGGAAAAAAATTACTGGTGATGCTAATTTTTCTGTACTGGAAAAATATATAGAGAATATCACTCCCGTTCCAGGCGGTATTGGCATAGTTACAGCAACAGATATATTTGAAAATTTTCTCAACGGATTGAAATACCAGCTTGAAAATAAAAAATGATTCATTAAACAAACGTTTATATCTGAGTCTTTATTTCTTTTTTTATGTATGATATTGAACACGCCCTTGATCATTTTATTTACTCTAAATTTATAAATACAGTTAACAGTATATACATTTTAAAGGGATTTTATGACATATATATTAACGATTCAGTATATTCTGGCATAAATATGTTAACAGTCAATAATGGAACCCTTAAAATATATAGTATAGATTCGGTGGTATTTTCAATAAATTATACAGATGTGTGCTGTATCACTGTTTACAAAGATTACCAAAAACTGAATTTTAGAATTAAACCAAGACAGTAGATTATCAGTAATTCCTTCTGCTTGTGGAGCCATGGTATTTTTTCTGAGCACGTATTTTATCAGAACTATGTGTAACCTCGTTTCTTGGAATTTTCCCGGGCTCTATTTCCGATAATAGTTTGGCTGCAGCTGATGCTGCTATTTCAACACTTTTAGAAACAGGATAAAGATCCCATTCATTTTCTCCATGTGCAAGCAGATTTCGTATGTTCAGTGATAGCCGGAACATGAGACCTGTTGGTCGATCCACGAATTTAGTTGCCCAGCGTAATAATGAATTTTCTGAACCTGGAAACGGTTCGCCATTGACATATATATCAGTTCTTCCCAGGCCTTTCAGTCTTATATATAGTTTGAGCCTTCTATAATCATAATTCTCCAGAATTATGTCATCATTTCCATATTTTGATATCTTAATTCTATTTCCAAGCCATCTGGAATATGCACAGCGCATTCCCATTTCTAGCAAAAGGTATAGGTCAAGTGTTGCCAATTCATTGAATCTTCCAAGATTTATAAGATCTATAGTATCTTTACGTAGCTTTTCCAGTTTAGGTGGAAGTCTGCCTTCGTATTCCATAGAATCAACTATCATTTCTGGAATATTCGCAAGAAAAAATCCCAGACAATTGTCTTTTGTACATTTTAATTCTGGTTCAACCTTTTTATTATTATAAATTATATTATTATCTGTGCAGGTAATCCTTTGAAGTGAAGCGTTGATCATAGTTCTGTCATAACTCTCCGGATACTGAAAGAAATCAAAGACCTCTTCCATAATATATTCTGAATACATAATTGTTCTATACTTTTCTCCTATTTTATTCTAACCACTAAAGCTGAATTGTACTTTAAATTCGCATTTATTAAATACAAATTAACATCCAAGGTGGTAAGTTACATGCATTAGCGTGGGAAGGTAGTCAAAGTTCATTCAGAGAAATAAATTATCCTGGAACCCTCGAAATCAAAATCAAAATCTATACTGCGGAGACCAAGGTCATTGAGTTTCCTTTTTTTCCAGCTATCTGTAATGAATACCAGGAATCCTCCACCCCCGGCACCTATAAGATTACCACCGTAGGCTCCCAGTTCCAGTGCCCTGGAATAATAATCATCGATGGTTGGTGTGGATATTTTCTCATACAGTGATTTCTTGCAGAACCAGTTCTGGTTCAGTGTTTTTCCAAGTTTTTCAATATCCATATCAAATAAATAATGGTAAAAATCCTGCGAATAACCCTTCATCTTTTCATATTCATCCAGATGCGATGATATTTCCTTTCTTATATTCTGGTGGAGCTCACCTGAGTTATGGTCTATTCCTGTATAGAGCAAGACCATATTCTCCTTTAACTTTTCCAGCTTGTCATGATCAAGGGTAACCGGATTTACATACACGGAATCGTTCTCATTGAATTTCAGCATGTTGATGCCACCGAAGGAAGCCATGTACTGGTCCTGCATTCCCCCAGGTTCTCTCAGTATATTTCTTTCTATTTCAATTGCTTCTTCAGCGAGTTTTTCCCTGCTTGCAAATTCAGATTTATATGCATGTAAGGCATTGAGCAATCCAACAAGGAATGTGGAGCTTGAACCAAGTCCGGTTCCCGTTGAGGGTATATCTGAAACGCTTAGTATCTCAATTCCGCCATCAATATCCAGCAATTTCATGGCCTCCCTAACACTGGGATGCTTAATTTCATCCACTGTATCAACTATCTCTGTCTTTGAATATGATACCCTGATTTTATGGTCGAATTTCTTATTTACAATTATATATATGTACTTGTTTATGGCAGCGGAAACAAGCAGGCCACCGTATTTCCTGTAATATTCCGGTATATCTGTGCTGCCCCCAACCAGACCTATGCGCAATGGGGTCTTTGTTATGATCATAGCAGGATAATGGAAATATTTATAAAAAATTATCCTTAGTCAGTACTTTTCATCGATCAATGCACATATCATATGTATTGCAGTTATGTGCACTTCCTGTATTACGGATGTGGTATCTGTATCTGCATGGAAAACCTCTCTGCATATTCCATTAAGTTTTCCTCCTGTTTTACCGGTGAAACCCAGTGTGTAGGCACCTATTTTATTTGCATCCTCAAGAGCAAGGATAACATTCTCTGAATTTCCTGATGTGCTTATCCCAACGACGTAGTCATTGCTGTTGCACAGTGCCCTTACCTGCCTTGAAAATATTTCCCTGTATGAATAATCATTCCCTATTGCTGTTAATGCCGATGTATTTGTTGTCAGTGCCAGTGCTGGCAGTGGTTTCCGTTCCTTGGTAAAATGGCCAGTGAGTTCAGCAACGAAATGCTGCGAATCTGCGGCAGAACCTCCATTGCCGAATACTATCAGTTTTCCATTTCTATTAAAAGAATTTACAATTCCATCTGCTATTCTCCGTATCTGATTATCATCTATATTTTTCCTGGCAGTAATTCCTTCCTGTTTGTAGGCTTCAAGATCCATTATCAGTAAATAATAAAATATTCTTAAATATATGTTTTTAACCTGAAAGTGGGAAGCCCCGTGCGTTAGCTTGGAGAGGATGTCACTTGATTTCAAAACATTAAAAATTAATTATTGAATTATTAATACATTTTCTAAAATATTAATATTAGCTCACACAGGTAGTCTGACAACTTATAAATTTAGAAAAAATTTAATTATATGATGCCATAACCTACTAATGTCTTACATATTATTTCCGAAACATATAGAGTTAAAGGATAATAAGAGTATATATATAGACAAAGAAACAGTAAAAGATGAAGAATCCTTTTCCTTATTAATTCCGGAAAGTAAGTCAGATATGATACTTCAATTTTTGAAAACCCACAGGGGTTTTGCAAACGCAACCCCCAGCTTCGATCACGGTGAAGATTATGGGATTTCTAGAATATTGAAGGCTCCATGGGAATTACACATCAGGATATATAATGAATCCTATTTTTCAGGTTATTCACGAATACAGGCACATATAGAAATAGCAAGAAAGTATCTTCAGCATTTAAACTTCGCCTATGTTCAGCCTGTTATTTATGAGCCATTCAGATTTTATAAATCTATATTTGATGAATTTATACTTGCATATAGAACAAGATATATGGTTGAGAATATACAGGATAATTACTGGTTCAGACTTATGAATCCTGAACTGCTTATTCCATGGTCACCTGTTGCACTATTGAAGACTACTGCTGGAATGGTATCTGATAAATTGAAGGAATATTTTACAAAAGAAAGAATGTAATACGTCTTACTGTTTGAGGATTAACCCAATGTTTATATAAATGGTTTCTATCTCAAACCGATATGTGGAAATTCATGCCATTCAACAGCAGCGGTATGCGTATTGTTTTCATAATATTAAATTATAAAAATCATAAAATTTTATCTTGCATGAAGGTGCATCTGTAAGATGAATCTTAAACTCTCATCATTACCATATTTCCAGAGGTGGTTTATAGTTGGGGCTATAATAGGTATCGTTGCAGGTGCCGGAGCCCTGGCATTCTATTATGCAATAAGGCTCTTTGAAATCATATTTTTCACCCATGTTGTGGGCATGCCAATACCCAGACCGCTGGGAGAGGGAGGGTCTACTGTATATCATTTTTTTGCACTGCGTTATTATCTTATCCCCGTAGTTGTTGCTGCCGGCGGCCTTCTGAGCGGTATAATAGTTTATACATTTGATCCCTCATCAGAGGGTCACGGTACCGATGCTGCAATAAGGGCATTTCATAATAATCACGGCAAGATAAAAAGGAGAACGCCGCTTGTAAAGACAATAGCATCCGCAATTACTATAGGTTCAGGTGGAAGTGCAGGGAGAGAGGGTCCCACTGCCCTGATTGCCGCAGGTATAGGATCATTTCTTGCCGATGTACTGGGACTCAGTCCCAAAGACCGGAGAATAGCCGTGGCAGTCGGAATCGGTGCAGGAATCGGAACAATATTCAAGGCACCAATAGGTGGAGCAGTTCTCGGCGCAGAAATACTGTATAGACGTGATTTTGAATCAGAGGTAATATTTCCATCACTGGTTGCATCATCCATAGGTTATTCCATATTTGCCTCTGTGGTCGGATTTGAACCCATATTCGGTGACTATATTGAGACATTTAGTGTATTTAGATTGCCATTTTATGCTGTTCTGGGGCTTGTTGCCGGTGTAATGGCTATACTTTACATTAAAACATTTTATGGCATCAGGAATGTATTCAAGAAATGGCATGTGCCGAATCATATAAAACCTATGATAGGAGGTGCTGTTGTGGGTATTATCGCCCTTCTATTTCCGGAAATACTGGGAACCGGATATGGCTGGGTCGAAATCCTTGAGCTTGGAAAATTCAATGAACTTGTGACATTTGGACTACCTATACTTCTTATACTGATCCTGTTGCCATTTGTCAAAATTATAGCAACATCATTTACTGTATCATCCGGTGGGAGTGGAGGCGTTTTTGCCCCGGGAATATTCATCGGTGCATCCATTGGTGCCCTTTTTGGTGTTTTCTTTCACTTTCTAGTGCCGGGTATTGTACCGGAGGTGGCACCATTTGTCATAATAGGCATGTTATCTTTCTTCGGTGCAGCAGGAAAGGTTCCTCTGGCGGTGATACTCATGGTCGTCGAAATGACAGGAAGTCTCCAGCTTCTTCCAGGTGCAATGCTGGCAGTTTCAATTGCATACATTGCTTCAGGAACAAAGTATACTATATATGAATCACAGGTAGAGCAGAGACGGGATTCCCCTGCAAATATGGGAGAATACCATACTCCGCTTCTTCTGGAAATGAAGGTTTCCAGTTTAAAGATAAGAAACGACATATACGCAGACCTCTATTACACCATATACAGGGCTGACAATATAATGAAGGACAATGATCTTCTTTCACTTCCGGTAGTTTATCATGACAAGCTTATGGGTGCTGTATATTTGTACGATATTGATAATAAATCATACGGTTATGTAAAGGATTACTATAAGCCTGGAATTTCCTATATAAAACTAGACAATAGCGCAGAGAACGCATGGGAGCTAATGATGAAAAACAGAACAAAATGGTGTGCGGTCGTTGATGATGGTAAATTTATTGGTATTATTACACTTGAATCAATACTTGACAAGTATGAGGAAAATGTAAAGGTTATACGAATCGGAGACAGCGAATAATGTATAAATTTTTGACCAAAATATAAATAATATGATTGAAATATGGAATACATGAAGATAAAGATGCCAGAGCTGAAACATTTGTTCCTGTTATCTTTTATAATAGAGCTTGCAGGATTTGCCATAATATCCTCACTGCCTATTCACGATCCTGCTCTTTATCAGAGCTTTAAATCTGAGGATAATGCAATTGTATCCCAATCATTTTTCCCCATGTGGCTGAGCATATTCCCCCATAATCTTTTAATAGCATCCATAGAGTTCATACCAATTATCGGAATCCTTATGTTTCTATTCTCTATAGGTTCTACAGCATCCGTTATAGCTGTGGAGGGTACTGCAGATCATATAAATGGTTTTGCAATATTTGCAACACTCATGCTTTTACCACATTCATGGCTGGAACTCCCAGCATATGCGGTAGCCGTGAGCTCCGGGACCTATCTTCTGTACTATCTTATAAAGGGAAAATTGAGAGATAATTATAAAAAAATTATTTATATGTACATTTTCATAGTTGTAGAGCTCGCATTTGCCGGAGCCATAGAAACATCAGAAATCCTGCTGGAGGAATCTGCACATCCCCTGAATGCATTTTATATGTGGATACCGGCAGTATTTATAATTGCATTCCTCATATGGCTATACAGGCATATAAACACTGGAGAATACGGGCATAAGCAAAAGGAATATGATGAATATGATTTTAACCAATTTTAAATATATATAAAATATACCCGTGTATTGAAAGTAGGATATTTTGGCGAACCTGGAGCATACAGCAATATAGCTGCTATGCAAATGATACAGGGCGATTACGTTCCCCTAGAATCAGTGCGTGCCGTTTTTGATGCCCTGAGCAATAAGGAAATAGATGCCGGTGTGGTTCCCATAGAAAATTCCATTGAGGGTTCCGTAAATCAAACATATGACTTTCTTTTTAAAAGCAATTTTTCAATAGTTAAGGAACATTATTTAAGAGTAGAACACTGCCTTATAGCCAAACAGGGAGTGCAGCTAGGCGATATAAAATACGTACTTTCCCACCCTCAGGCCCTATCCCAGTGCTCGGAGTTTATTTACAAACATGGTATAAAGCCGGTAAGTGAATATGACACTGCAGGAAGTGTTAAAATTGTAAAGAATTACAATAAAAATACATATGCTGCTATAGCCAGTGAACTTGCGGCCAGAATAAATAATATGGAAATAATTGTTAAAAACATAGAAAATACACATAATAACTATACACGATTTTTTCTTATATCAGAGAATCCTGTTCTGCCCGCGGGACATTCCAAGATTTCACTGGCATTTTCAATTGTTAACAGGATAGGTGGCCTTTATAATATACTGAAAGTGTTCAATGATGATAATATAAATATGACCAAAATAGAATCACGGCCAATTCAGTACAATCCTTTCAATTATCTGTTTTTCATAGATATAGAAAGG
>JAKAYM010000061.1 GCA_021826795.1 Thermoplasmata archaeon | reverse complement strand
TCCAGACTTAAAGAGAACGGAATACAATTTCTGGATACGCCTGCATCATATTATGATAACCTAACCGAAAGGGTGGGAGACGTTGACGAGGATATAGAAAAGTTGAAAGCACTCAATATTCTGGTAGATCGTGACGAGGATGGCTATTTACTCCAGATCTTCACAAAACCACTGACTGACAGGCCCACTGTATTCTTTGAAATTATAGAGAGAAAGGGCGCAAAATCCTTCGGTGCAGGAAACTTTAAGGCGCTGTTTGAATCTATAGAAAGGGAACAGGCTCAGAGAGGTAATTTATGAGAATCTGCTTGCTTGAGCTTTCAAATAAACCTATTTACTGTATTTATAGCAATAAAAGGTATTTCAGTATTGCATCCATGTTGGGGATTGATGAAAAAGAACTTGAAAAAAGATTTTACAGTCTATATAATGATATAATTAAACTGAGGCCAGAAGAAAGATCTGAAGTGAAACCAGGGAACATAAAATATGGAGTACCAATACCTGGAATACGATCAGTTCGGGATTTTTACTCATTTGAGGATCATGTAAAGAATGCGAGAAAAAATAAGGGGCTTGAAATGATTCAGGAATGGTATAAGTTCCCTGTATTTTACTTTTCATGTACACCTAATATATACCCCTCCGGATATGATATCAAATATCCGGATAAGAGCAGGGCTTTTGATTATGAAATGGAGGTCGCAGCAGTTATAGGTAAAAAGGTTGAGGATTGCCATAAAAACTGCATGGATTCGATCTTTGGATTTATAATCATGAATGACTGGAGTCTCCGTGACATTCAAAAAGAAGAGATGAAAATTATGCTGGGACCTGCAAAGGGAAAGGACTATGCAACATCGTTCGGACCGTTTCTTGTGACCAGGGATGAAATTCTCGCTGATGGGGAAGATGGAAAGATAAATATAGAAATGAAGGGCTATGTGAACGGCAAACTCTATTCTCAGAATAATTTAAAAAACATATATTTCAGTTTTGATTCAATGCTTGAACGGGCTTCTGAATCGGTTCCGCTGCTTCCTGGCGATGTAATTGGAAGCGGTACATTCGGGACAGGTTGCATTCTTGAGCTTGGCAAATATCCCTGGCTTAAAGCCGGCGATGAGGTCTGGTTTGAATCCCCACAGCTGGGGACACTTGTAAACAGGGTGGTGTGAATGGTTTACTATGTAAAAATGGGAAAGGTGCCTGAACAGAGGCATACATACGATGATAGAAATCACATAGAAAAAGAAGAACTGTTTGGTCTGGATGCTTTCGACGGGCGATATTCTTTGCTATACCATAGGTTTGATCCTGCAGAAGTTGAAACTACAGATGTTCAATACCGTGAGAAATTATCGCCAGTGGATTTAGTTGAGCACAGACATCTCCGTACAGGAGAACTGGGCAAGCTGGATAATTTTTATACTGGTAGGCAGGTTCTATTCTTCAATAATTCAATCAGAACCGGCATCATAGATACTGATGCGAATACTGATGAGTATTTCAGGAATGCGCTTTATGATGAGGTTTTCTTTGTACATTCTGGTTCCGGTGCAATTCTATCGCCTTTCGGAATACTCAAATTCAGGGCAGGAGACTTTATATATATTCCTAAGGGTACAACCTACAGAGCAATAATGAATGAAAGGTCATTTTTCTTTTTTACTATTTCAACAGATCACATTGAGATTCCAGATCATTATATGAATAAATATGGACAGTTGAAAGAAGGCATGCCGTACTATTCCAGGGATATACAGATACCTGAATTTGTAGAGCCTGAAAATAATAAAGGTGAATACAATATAAGGGTCGATTATGGTAATTATTATCTTAATACTGTGAGAAATAATCCAGTTTTTGATCTGGAAGGTTACGATGGTTATCTTTACCCGTTTTCCATCAACATTGATAAATTTGCACCGATTGTAGGAAAACTACACATGCCACCTCCGGTACATACTGTATTTGAGTCGAAGCATTTCATGATCGGCGCATTCCTTCCCAGGCTATTTGATTTCCATGAAAGGGCTATTCCCATCCCGTATTACCACAACAATATAGATTCGGACGAACTCATATTCTATTCGTCTGGGAATTTCATGAGCAGGAAGGGCATAGGAGAAAAATCAATTACAATGCATGTTCACGGAATGATTCACGGACCGCAGCCAGGAGTTGTGGAGAATAGTATAGGCGCAGAAAAGACCGATGAGGTTGCTATCATGGTCGAATCGTATAAATGGTTACTTCCCACTGAAAAGGCAGAATCAATAAAGGATAAAAATTACCAATATTCATGGAAATCGTGAAAAAAATTAGTTATAAAATTTTTAATGCATTTATTTCTTATCCGAAAGACCGAGCCAGAAATTCTTTTCCAGTTCAAGTATTCCCTTTGCACTCTCTATAAATTTATCCTTCTGATCATTGCTGTGTATTCCTATAACGTTCTCCATGGCATCTTCATGCTTGGATTCTATATCCCTATGGAAGGTAAAGTACAGCATATCCATATCCCTGTATTTCCTTTCTTTCATTATCTTCAATCCGGGTAGCAATTTATCCCACATAGGTATAGCCATATTCTCAAGGGCAAATTCTGCGCCTAAGGCATTTGCGTGATCCGATGAAAAGTAGTCTCTCATTCCGTCAAGCCATGCCTTTGTGGTCTGTAGCTGTTTCCGTTTCACCAAATCCTCGGGTTTAAGACCGATTGATCTTAAATATCTTCTGTATAAAAGCTCATGCCTTTTCGCAGGATCCTCGCTACCGAGCTCAGATACCAGTATTCCTGTAAGCTCGTACGCATCGTTCTCATTCTCAGTACTTACAAGCAATTTTGCAAGTATTTCTGGCCACTCCCGTGTAAAATGGTAGAATTCAATTGAAAATCTTATGAACTCATCATCGGATATTTCTCCTCTGGCGAATCTGTTGATGAAGTCATTGTCAGTAGCTTCATGTCCCTTTACAACCCTCTTTATTTCTCCGTAAAAATCTGATTGCTGCATAATATATAATATAATAAATACTATTTAAGCTTTTTGAAATTTACATATGGACAGCATCATTTAAACTACATTACTTATTGTACCGAATAGTAAACTATTTTTAATTATTAAAGCCAGTTTATGGAAATTTTATGGCGAAATTATGCCTGACATTTAGCACCTTTTACTGGTTTATATCATGAAGCTGGATATTTTATATTCCCAACAGTAAAAATAATATTTAATTGCCTTTCATGACATACCATATATCTCCAGTATAGCTTTTAGATCCCTGAGAGCTATTTCTGGAGGAAAGGGAACAGCAGTATCATTTTTCACGCTCTTTACAAATTCCCCTATTTCTTTTTCATATACATCGTATTTTTTAATATTGAGTTTCTTGCCATTGAGAATCAGATCGCCATAAACAGTTCTGTTAGCAGTATCAATCCCCCATTCTGTCCTGGATGCAGGGTCCTCGTATAGAGAGCCATTGTCACCGATTACCTCAAAGGCAGGCAGTACGGGCGGATTACGGTATGCCCATGTATAGAAAAATAGTCCTGTACTTCCGTTCTTGAATCTAAACATTGCAGTGGTTGTGTCTTCACCTTGAAGGGCAGAACCACCATGCCGGCTAATTCCATCTATACTGTCATAATCACCACCGAAGTTCAGAAGAGTATCAATGAAATGGATTCCACCGTCTATAAGCGATCCTCCACCCATATCCTTACTGTTTGCTCTCCAACCCTTGTTTGTGTAATATCTCTGATCCCTAACAACACTAGATACGGGTTTGCCGATTTCACCGTTTTTAATTATTCTCACGGCCTCTCTTACAGATGGATCAAAATAGTACTGATCTGTAACCATGAATTTTACATTAAATTTTCTGGAAGCAGTTATCAGATCCTCAGCGTCTTTTATAGACGTGGCAATAGGTTTCTCAAGGAGAACATTGCTACCCATTTCCATGGCCTTCATAGCCATTTCCCGGTGAAGGTAATGAGGTACAATTAAATCAACAATATCGAACCTATCATTAAGCGCCTCATCATAGCTGCTGTACACTGAACTTATTTTGAATTTTTCCCGGGATTTTTCGATGATCTCGGATTTTCTCTCAACTATACTGATATCCATATTTTTTATTGCAGACAGATGGATCTGTCCGAAGTTATTCACACCCACAACCAGAATTCTCATAAATAATTGTAAGGCTTTTTATTAGTTATGCTTTTCTATTGAACAGGCATCCTAACATATCTAACCTAATGGGATAACCCTTAGGAGTTAAAATAAGCCGAGAACAATTATATCTTTGCTAACAATAATTAAAGAGGATATGTCAGTTTGTGCTGCCCGGAAGTATATGTTGATGGCGTATCCACTGCTAACATTAATTAAAGAGTATATGTCAGTTTGAAGTGTGCCTGGAAGCTATTGAATCCTCATAGTATTTTCCCTCCATTGCATCCATTTTTTTCTTGTCCTCTGGGTTTATCATTATTTCTGTACTGCCTATATTTTCTTTCATGTGGGTCCCGTTAGTTGCCTTTGGAATTGGAAACACATTTTCCTTATTCATTAACCATGCCAGAGCCATCTGCGAGGCTGTAGCACCATAATGTGCACCAATTTTGGACAGTTCCTCTATCATTTTCTTTTTAGAGAATATTTTTCCGTGTGATAATGGACTGTAGGCAATCACAGCAATTTTATTATTCCTGCAGAAATCATAAAGACCGGAACACTCTATATCCCTGGTAACCATACTGTATTCAACCTGGTTTGATGCGATCTCATATTTATTCATACTTTCCATTGCTTCCTTAGTCTGGTCTACAGAAAAATTACTTATACCGATATAGCGTATCTTACCCTGCTCCTTCAGCTCCTCCATAGCTTTCATGGTTTCGCCAATGGGAATGGTTTTACTGGGCCAGTGTAGCTGGTACAGGTCTATATAATCGGTTTCCAGTTTTTTGAGGCTATCATTACATGATTTTATAACAGCATCATGGCTGAAATGATCTGGCCATACCTTGGTTGCAATGAAAAGGCCTGATCTGTCATATCCCTTTATAGCTCTGGCAACCACGGGCTCGGTCCCATACATTTCTGCTGTGTCAATAAAATTAATTCCACTGTCTATAGCAAATTTTATTGACTCCACATTTTCATTTATATTATTACCTATATCCCAAGTGCCTATTCCCAAAGCTGACAATTTTTTTCCGGTGTTTCCGAATTCCTTAAAATTCATGAAATAATATTATTGCCTGTACTAAATAGTTTCTGGCGTTACCAGCACTACAGAATAATAATATTATGTGATAAATCAATTTACGGTGGGGTAAATTATATTTTTCTATTTTGCCAATATGAACAAAATACATTATGCAGGATAATGAGCTTATAATAGCTTTAATATGCTTTTATGATATTTCTTTCTATGGATGCTGTAGAGTTGCTGATGATAGACCATTCTGCTCTGAGAATTAAATCTGAAGACCGTGAAATTATTAATATGATGGAGTTCAGAATATTTCTCATGGACATACATGTAGGCATAGAGGAAAAAGTAGTATTTCCCGAACTGGTATTACTGGGTAACAGTGAAACTAAAAAGACAATAGACAGCCTGATTGCCGATCATAAACTTCTGGATAAACTGTACAGTAATCTGATAAAATGGAAATCAGGAGAAAACCCCCTGTACGAACAGAGAATTCCACTCTTCTATCAAACCCTTACATTTCACAATTCCCAGGAAGAAAAACTCGTATTTCCACTATGGAAAAATCTTGAACCGGAGGTGGCTAAAAATGACATAAAAACAGCTCTTGAAATTATAAATGCCTCCGGTGTAGACACTTATATGAAAGAGACTGGAATCTCCGCTGATATGATAAAATATATAGAACAATGATTTGATTTTAAAACTATCTATTATACTGAATTTATATATAGTATATAGTTATATATTAGGTATATTGGAAATCATTAACTATTGCTGCGTAATTTTTATAACATAAACGGTGAATAAATGGAAATAAAATTTATGGGAAACTGGTCCTCGCATCTGGAGGCCGGAAGAAGAAATGTATCAATGATTATTGATAAGCAGATATTGCTCGATTGCGGTCCACATACAATTGAGTCCATGCTGGAGTCTGGAATAGACCCTGGTAAACTGGACAAGATCCTGATTACCCATATGCATCTTGACCACTACGGCGGACTCGCCGAAATTCTCTGGTACAGAGGTTCCAGGGATATAAAAGATGAGTTGATAATTATGGGCCCTCCCGGAATAAAAAAGAATACCCAAAGAATACTACAGCTTTATAACACACCGGAAAATGAAAAATTCAGGGTAACAGCCAATTATGTGGAAATCAATGATGGTAGAGAAGTTTATGAACTTAAGGCAAAATTCATAGAGAAGAGTGAGCACGATTATATCGAAACATTTCATGGATACCATGCTATTCCGGATAATATGTACAGAATTGAATACCAGGGTCATATTATTGCATATACAGGAGATACTGCATATAATGAAAATATAGCAAAAGTTGGTGAAGATGCGGACCTGTTTTTCCATGAGATGACTTACCCTGATAATGATTACAAAATAGCAGAATTCTGGAAACACTCTACATACTCCTCTGCAATGAGGGGGTTCAGGGAAAGCCATGCGAAAAAACTTGTACCGATCCATCTGACAAACGAGACACTTGGAATTCTCGAAGCACGTAAAGAGGATGATATAATACTGCCTTTTCAGGACATTGTACTATAGATTCTTATTTAAGCCATATCCCGCTCCTGGAGCAGGAGGCAACATAAATGAAAAGAGAATACGAATTTTTATTTATCAATTTTTGGGGTAAGTTTATCCAGTTCCTGAAAATCAAGATTAATTGAATCATCACTTCTGGTCCTGAAAGACTTTGCAATTACCATATAATATTCTTTATCGGCTCTAAAATCAACGGATAAGGACTTATATTTTAAGTCGTGATAGATCTGAATACCGTCTACATTATCTGAAAATTTGCATTCTATAAAGCAAATGTCTCTGGTCTCCTCATTAACAGCAACTGCATCTATTTCAACATCCTTTTTCCAGAATCTTTTAACATTTGTAGGGATAAATGGGAGTTTTATAATGCCAGATCTTATCATCTCAATAACTATTTTTTCAAAGGCATGCCCGTAATAATTATTCAAATCATTTTTGATTAACCTCATTATACTGTCTGTTTGACCTAACTCGAGCACTGATAAATTCGGATAAACAAACATATAATAAAAGTTCAGAAAATAGTCCTTTATCTCATACAGGCCCCTGCGTCTCATGTTCATGGGGAGTACATAATCAACTAGGCGTATAGAAATAAGTGTTTCAAGGTATCTGGAAATGTTCCCCTTATCCATGTGTATAGCATTTTCCAGTTTGCCATGAGTGTTATAACCCATAGATATATATCTCAGAATAAGTTCATAAACACGTGGTTCTCTAAACTCTTCCTTGAGAAGTATTTTCGGTTCTTCATATAATATTTCACCCTTTGTCATTATCTTGCTTATTATGTTGTCCTCAACACTCATATTATTATCTACAAGGGAAAGATAAAACGGAATACCGCCGAATATGGAGTATAATTTGATCACTTCCTCAAAATTGTGATTATAAAAATGTCTGGCCTCTGCAATTCCAAAAGTTGAAAGCTCAAGACTGCCGGTTCTTCTACCGTATAAAGGTGATCTATAACTCAATAGCTCATCCTCCATCATGCTGATACTCGAACCTGATAATACTACATATAGCAATGATTTATCCATCAATTCATCGTATATTTTTTGAATTACCGAAACAATACCGGGCATCAATCCAAGTAAATTAGGAAATTCATCAAGTACAATAATAGTTTTTTCTGATTTGATTTCATTGATAAAATATTTAAACAGGTTATAAAAATCGGCTTGCAGGTCAGCGAAATAGGCTTTTCCAGTTATAGATGCAAACTGTAACTTCAATTCATCAACATTGTTAGTAATACTGTCCTGTGTACATAAATGGTATATATATCTTTTATTCTCAACAAATTTTTTTATTAATTCAGTTTTTCCTATTCGACGCCTCCCGTAAATAATTATCATCTGTTTTCTGTTTTCCTGGAATTTGGTTTCAAGTACTTTCAATTCATGAGTTCTGTCAATAAATTGTTGTAACATAATTATCATAATTTGATTACAACCTAATATTTAAAACATGCCATCAAATAAATATAATATGGATTTTAATTCCTGAGGCGTATCCATTCAGTAGATATTCCGGCTGCATAGCTATTCAATATGGCTAATAAAAAAGCTCACACTAAATACCGGCTAAATGCGAGATCACAAATTAAAGGGAATCTTGTATACCAATTTCTGGATCAAGAAACTCTTTATATTTATTGTAAAGATTTATCGATTCTCCAATAATAAGCCCCAGGGTGAATGATAATAGTAAGTCTATTATAAAACCTGCGAGTATATTAGAAGGATATAACATAAATAGTAACATTCTGCCTATAAATGAGACAATCCAGAATATCATGATTATCTGCGATCGTTTATAGTAAAGGCTACCATTTCTGCTAAAGAATTCAATATTATTCCCCAGTTTTAATCCCAGAAGTATTCCCGGTAATATTAATATTAGTATAAGAATAATATACTCTAAATTAGAATAAAGGCCGTCTAATGAAAAGAGCAACAAAACGACGTATATTACAGGTAAAGTATATATTCTGGACTCCTTGAATTTTCTTCCCCTCAACCCTGAATACAATCGCCTTACTGCTATAAATAAAACAAAAATAATTATTATCAGATAATCAACATTTTCGATATTTGACAAATCCATGATAATGCATAACAATATTATTAAAATAAATGTCGTAGAGTTCAATTATTGAACACTTATAAAATTATAAATTAGAATTTATTGTGTTACACTTATGTATGGTAACCTAAAAATAAAAATTTAAAAAATAATTTATTTTGCTCCTGTGCTTGAAGTATTTCCTGTATATTCTTCTTCTGTATTGATTTCCTCGAGTGTCTTTCCCTTTGTCTCTGTGCCCAGGAATACAGTTGCCAGAAGTCCTATCACTGCTAATGCAGTGAAGAAGAATAGACTGGTACTAAAACCGTAGGCAGTAACTATAAAGGGAAATGTAGTTATACCGAGAATTGCCCCTATTCTACTTACAGAGGTTCCGAATCCCTGGGCCGTTGCACGATCTTCGGTGGGGAATAGCTCTACAGGATATACGAAATCTGTAGATCCTGGCCCTATAGCCTCAGTGATATAGAATATAAGGAACAATGCAAATATGAGTGCGCCGTCCGTTATAAATGCAGATTTATTTGGAACATAATAGGTAACTATGCCTAAAGCAGCAAGGGAGACAACCATTCCGGCAAATCCTATAATGGTAATGCCCTTTCTTCCTATTCTATCAATCAATAGAATGGCTGTAAGGCTACCCAGTATGGCAAAGACGTCAAATACACCAGAACCTAAAACAGCCAGTCTTGCTTTTAAACCGAGTAACTCCAGTATTGTGGGACTGAATATGCTGATACCGTAGAATGATGCATCGAAAGTAAACCAGAATATTCCAATGAAAAGAAGGCTTTTGATGTATTTCTTGCTTACGAGGTCTTTTAATGGGTTTTTATTATCTTTTTTTATGACAGCGAGATTATCGGATGTTCCTGTGAGTTCCACCTCGACCGCCGATGCTTCCTTGCTTTTTCCCTTGTTGTTAAGCCATCTTGCTGATTCTGGCACATCTCTTCTGAGCACCAGAATTATAGCTGCAGGTATTATTCCTAAAAGAAACATATACCTCCATGACTGAGGTCCGAGAGAAAGCAGAAGGTACCCTGTTCCTGCTGCCACAGCGGCTCCTACAAACCAGGCCAGTACATTGGTAACCAGTAACTTTCCTCTGTATTTAACCGGTGAGAACTCACTTATAATGGTTGTACCGATTGCATAATCTGCACCGAGTCCGAGTCCCAGTATAAACCTCATGGTAAATAAGGAGGCGAAGTTCCACGAAAAAGCTGTTGCTATGGTCAGAATAATGAATATTACCATATCATACATATACATAGTTCTTCTTCCATAGAGATCGGTGATGTATCCGAAGAGTATCGCCCCAACGAGCATACCTATTATAGTCGAAGCACCTATCATTGCCTTTCCAAAGTCTGTATTCAGATCAAAAGCAGATTTGGACATAACAATAAGTGCAACTGATATTATTGAAATATCGTAGCCATCAAGAAATGTTCCCCCCACAGACAGGGCTGTAATCTTCTTATGCAAAGAATTCATCTTTGCATTGTCTAAAGCATTGTATGCCATAAATATCAATAGAGAATTTATATTTAATTCTAATCCCAATAAAAAATATTTTTACATATGCCCATATATATCAATATTTAGAAAATATAGAAATTAAATTTTTAAAAATATAACTTACCTGGAATGTTTTACGAACAATACTAAAACGCCGGCAAGTCCTGCAAATACAGCCATTCCGTAAACCCCTGCAACAAACGAATGCGTTACAACCTCCAGACCACCTACCACTATTGGACCAACAACACCACCGAGATTGCCGAGACCGTTTATAAGCCCAATAGAAGCGGCAGAACTCTCTCGAGTTAATGATTCCTGTGGTATATTCCAGGTAAGTTATATTTT
>JAKAYM010000060.1 GCA_021826795.1 Thermoplasmata archaeon | reverse complement strand
TTTCAGGTCCCATCACTCAAAGGCCGTGAAGGAGAGTGCAGAGTCATTGAATATAAAACTCATATTCCTTCCACCCTATTCACCGGATCTCAATCCCATAGAATTCATATGGAAAAGCGTGAAGAGGTATGTATCTATTGCTGCAATAAATTCTGAAGATGATTTGAAAGGCAGGATTAAGGAAGGCTTTGAGAAACTCTCACGCAGCCTCACATTTGCAAAAAGCTATATACTCAAGTTCATGAATGAGAGTATAAAAATGTAGATAATAAACCATAGCATCAGAAATAGAACAGCATTTTCCGATTTTTGACTATTCTTATATATTAATAAAGCATCAATTTCTATGAAATATATAAATTTAGGGAATGCTGGTATAAAAGTATCTATCCTGGGTATAGGCACATGGCATTTGCCAGGAACTGGAAAATATAATGATCAGGGCATTGAATATGTTGATAATGACACCTTCTCAAAAATTTTTAAAAAAGCCTACGACTCTGGAATAAACTTTTTCGATACTGCAAATATATATCATGGCAGAGTTGAACATAATGAGGATTGCATCAATTGTACGGGAAATTCTGAAAAAATTCTCGGTGAATTAATCAAGGATTATGAACGTGAGTCGCTTGTTATATCCACCAAAGTTAGGGGACCTATGGCAAACTATGTAAATGCTTCGGGATTATCGCGAAAACATATAATGAACCAGATAAAGGAATCCCTGAAGAGATTACACACAGATTATATAGACCTCTACCAGTTCCATTGGTCTGACAATGAAGTATCTTTGATCGAAACTCTGAAAACAATGAGCCATATTATCGATATGGATTATGCTAGATATATTGGTATGAGTAATGTTAATGCCTCTGACATATGTGATTTTATGTACCTATCAGAAAAACACAATCTAAATTCATTCTCAACTATTCAGGAACCTTACAATATATTGAACCGTGGAATAGAAGACAATAAGTTAATTTATGCAAAGAAGTACAATCTTGGGCTACTAGCTTATACACCGCTGGATCAGGGGGTTCTGACCGGTAAGTATTTACTTAACTATGATAAAAGTTCTAGGATACATTATTACCCAGAACTTAAAAGGGAGATAGATAGAACAGAAGAAAAAGTAAAAAAATTAAAAGAATTAGCGGATAATAAAGGCATAACCCTTTCACAACTTTCCATAGCCTGGATTTTAAAAATGTCCGAAAAATTGGATATAAAAATAATCCCATTGCTGGGAATAACAAAACTGCAGCATCTTACTGATAATCTGGAAGCCTTAAACGTTAATTTAAAAAACGAAGATATAAAATATATAAACAAACTTTAATCATTTATCGTGAATTTATAGTTGTTGAGCAATACAGAATCAGTTTAAAATTAATTATTTTTCTCATCTGGAAGTTTCAATATATGGTAGGTACAGTTATGTTTAAATAAATATTATATAATGTTTAGATATTTGAAGTAATGACTCCCTTTATTGAAAGACCATCCGGTTTTACTGTAATGCATTTCCCCGAACTCATTGATGCTACCTTTATTTCGAGACCAAATAGATTTCTTGTAAATGCAAATGTAAAGGGTGAGAAAATCTCTGTACATGTGCATGACCCGGGAAGACTGGAAGAATTATTATATCCAGGAAATGAACTGAAAATACGAAGGGCACTAGGGAAAAAGACCATGTATTCTGTGACATTCTGTAAAAATAATGATGTTTGGACATTTAACGACTCAAGATTTCATTCAGACATTGCATCTTTGTTTTTGAGAAATGGATACAGAAGAGAGGTTAAAGTTGACAATAGCAGGATTGATTTTCAGCTGGATAATTCATTTATAGAGGTAAAATCAGCCACCCTGGTTGAGGATGGAAGAGCATTATTCCCCGATGCGCCTACTCTGAGAGGAAAAAAGCATCTTGAAACCCTGATGAAATTAATTGATAGTGGTTACGACTCCTACGTCATGTTCTTGATATTCAATGAAAATGCCAGATGCTTCCGGCCAAATAATATGAGAGACCCGGAGTTCTCAAAGGCATATTACAAATCTATTGAAAAGGGTGTAAGATTTAGATTCCTTGTTTTTTCTATAGTTAATAACAATGTAGTTTTCAGTAAAACGGTGACTGATTGCCAGCGATAATTAGTCATTAATAACTATTATATGAATTGTGGCAATCAGCGTATATGTCTACCGTGGAAAATTCAGATAGAGATTTTATAATTGATTCTGCAAGCAGATTGTTATCCATAAAGGCTGTATCTCCTTCATCAGGCGGAGAGGGTGAATATAAAAAAGGTCAGGAATTAATTAAAATATTGAAAGAACTGGGATATGACAACTTTGTTGAATATAACATTAAGGACAATTTCGGGCATGTAAGACCTAATATTGTCCTGAAACTCGGTAATTTTCAGAAGACTTTATGGATTATCTCGCATCTGGATACTGTCCCGGAGGGCGATATTGAACTGTGGAAGTATGAACCCTATAAGGCAACTATTGAGGACAATAAAATATACGGTAGGGGTTCAGAAGACAACGGGCAAGCACTTTTTACTACCCTGCTGCTTCTAAAAAATATTGATAAATCAAAGTTGAAAATCAATCTGGGAATTGCCATTGTTTCAGACGAAGAAACCGGGAATGAATATGGTATAAAGCATATAATCAAACAGGATATCTTCAAGCAGAATGATTTAATAATAGTCCCTGATGCCGGAACCAACGAAGGGCTAATAATAGAAATCGCTGAAAAGACCGTAATGCAGTTACAATTTGAGGTACTTGGCATACAGGGACATGCGAGCATGCCTGCCACATCTGTAAACGCATTCAGGATATCTAGCAAATTTATTGTTGATCTGGATTATGTTCTCCATAAAAAATTTAACAGGGAAAATACACTGTTTATACCCCAATACTCAACTTTTGAGCCAACGAAGCATGAAAAAAATATCGATAACATTAACACAATTCCGGGCAGGGATATATTTTACTGGGATTTCAGAATATTACCGGAATATCCCGCGGATCAGGTGCTGAAGGAAATAGATACTCTTATATTAAAATACTCAAAGGATTCAGGAGCAAAGATATCATTTAAAGTTGTAGATCGTGTAGACGCACCGGCGCCTACGGATGAAAATTCCGAGGTCATTATCAGATTAAAGAAAGCCATAAAAAATGTAATAGGAGAAGATGCCATAACAATCGGAATCGGCGGTGAAACATTTGCGTCTTTCCTAAGAAGCAGCGGTTACAATGTGGCTGTATGGTCTACGACAGCAATTGAAAAAGCACATATGCCTGATGAATACTGCCTGATTTCACACATATTCCAGGATCTTAAGGTTTACGAAGAGTTGCTTTATAATTAATCGTTTCACAGCTACTATAGAAAGCCATGTAATTTATTTCCTTCTTTCAAAGTTACGTGCAACTTACAGTTACAACAATTTAAATGCAAATATGTACGTTATTAACATATATATCAGTTAAATTAAAGAATCAATTGATAATTTTATAGTGGTGTGCCTACACAAAATTATTGTAAAGGGATTATTGGTAGATGATTTCATAGTTATATATAAATTGAAACATAGTATTAAATAGTAGTTGAGTTTCAATACTTATATACTCTGTAAATAAGTATATACTGAAATATTATATATAAATAGTAGTTGTGTATGTAGAGTGAATATCATGAAAAGTAAAAAGTTAATGCTTTTGCTAGTTACCGTATCTGTCATTGTAATGGTAGGTACCGGTTTATATGGCGGTTTTCAAACCGTTTCTGCAACCGGCAACGCGCCCGCTACAACCAGTAGTTCCCCATCTGGAACCATATATATCTCACCAGGGCCATCCGCTGCCTTTACAGACAATTTTAATCCTTTTAACGTGTGGTCACCCCCAGCAGGTATCATGTCTCTATTGTACGAACCTTTATTACAGATTAATACCTATAACGGAACTGTGACCCCGTGGCTTGCAACAAACTATACCTGGGAACATAATAATACGCAGTTAGTACTCCAGCTAAGGCATAATGTAGAATTCAGCAATGGCATGGCTTTCAATTCCAGTGATGTTTTATATATGTTCAACGAACAGAAAACCCTTTTCGGTGATTGGGGTAATATTGCTAGTATTTCTGCCGTTGGACCATATACAGTGGATTTCAACTTTTCAAAGGAAGATACACAATGTTTATTCTATATAGGTTCCACATTTATGGTCCCTGCCCAACTGTGGCAGGGAATCAAGGACCCACAGGATAAGGTTGTAAAAGATCCAATAGGAACCGGCCCATATACACTTACAAGCTTCAGTGGTCAGAAGATAGTCCTAACAGCCAACCCACACTACTGGCAGCCGGATGAACCACACATAGAACATGTTGTATACATAGATTACACCAGTAATTCCGCACTTACTCTGGCACTCCAGGATGGGCAGGTTCAGTGGGCATCCGTTTTTGAACCGAATATAACAACCTTACTCACATCAAAGAACCCGAATGCTCATTACTGGTTCCCCCCAGGTCAGCCGGTTACACTCATAACAAATGATAATATATATCCCCTTAACCAGAGTTTCTTCAGGCAGGCGATAAGCCTTTCTATAAATAGAACTGAAATATGCAAAGTAGGCGAGTATGGCTATGAAAGACCTGCAAATGCTGCAGATATATTGAGCCAGCAATTGTTTTATCTGAATTCTACAAATAAGGCAAAAGCTGATGCACTTTCGGACTATAATACTACCGAAGCCCTTACATTATTAGAAGACCATGGATATACAATGAAAAGTGGAGTATTATACGAGCCAAATGGTACTAAATTACCTTCAATCAACTTAATATCAGTAGCAGGATACACTGACTGGGATACAGATATTTCAATTATCGCATCCGGTCTCCAGAATATCGGAATAAAGGTGACAATACAAACTCCTACTTTAAGCAGTGTTGATAGTGATGTTGCTGAGGGGCACTTCCAGATGGCGGAGGTTACAGTTACAGGAATAGGACCGAATCCCTGGTATGATTATTCAGGTCTAGTTGGCCCAATTGTACCTACCGGTACTACCGCATACAACAACGAGGAGAGATGGAATGATACAGGTACAGGATTCCAGACAGATTTTAACATGTTCCCCAAAGTAGCCAATATAAGCGAACAGGATAAATTGTTAAACGATATGGCAGGTATAGTATTGAATCAGATGCCGGTTATACCATTAGTATATTCAGCAGACTGGTATGAATATGTAAATAGCAGTATAAAGGGTTTCCCGAATCAGAATAACCCATACGGCATACCCATGCCATGGTATCCTGGCCCGATGGAATTAGTCATGCTGCATCTTTATTATTCGGGTACGCCACCGAGCCATAATAATGCATTAAAGGACTATGAAATAGCAGGAGGAATAATAGCTGCAATAGCGGTTATAGGCTCATTAGCACTATATACCAGGAAAAGGAAGAGGGAAAAGGATTGAATTGTGGTTTAAATGATAATTCCGTATAAATATATTTTAAAAAAAACTGCTGCGTTTATAGCAGTACTATACGGAGCCATAACATTAAATTTTATTTTACCTAGACTGATGCCAGGTGATCCAGCTGAAACAGTATATTCTACAATAATAAGGGAAGGTGGTGGAAGTGTCAATCCCAGATATTTACATCAGCTTGCATCAGAATATGGAATATCCAATGCACCATTATATGTTCAATACTATCATTATCTTATAGACCTCGCGCATGGAAATCTTGGCATATCTGTGGCCTTTTTCCCAGAGCCAGTATCCTATATCTTGTATCATGCATTACCATGGACACTCCTTCTTGTAATATCATCTATTGCAATTTCTTTCTTCGTGGGTAATAGAATGGGTAGATATGCAGGAATACACAGAAACTCTGTTAAGGATCTATCCATGGATATGTTCGCAATGTTTATGGCGTCATTTCCTGCATTTGTTCTTGCGTTTATACTTCTAGACATATTTTCCCTTGATCTCAAACTTTTCCCTATAGGGGGAGCATATAGTATATATGTAAATCCTGGATTGAACGCTCCATTTATAATTAGTGTAATATACCATGCTGTACTTCCTGTATTAACAATAATCCTAACATCGCTCGGCGGATGGGAATTGGGAATGAGAAATAATATCATACCTAATGTAAACAGTGATTTTATCAGTTATTCTGAAAACCTCGGATTCAAAAACTATCAGATAAACCAGATTGCATATAGAAACGCAATTCTACCAAATTTGACTGGTTTTGCCATGTCAGTAGGACTATCTGTAAGTGGAGTGATAATAGAGGAATCGATTTTTTCATATCCGGGCGTTGGACTTTACATGATAACTGCAATCGATGATCTGGATTATCCTCTAATTCAGGGAATTTTTCTCATGGTCATAATAGCCGTTCTCGTAGGAAATTTTATCGTCGATATACTTTATGGATTTTTTGATCCAAGAATCCGGCAGGAGAGTGAATAAAAATGGAAGAATCTGATACAACGAATAAAGATAATAAATTACTGAATAAAATAGTCAATCCACTTAAAATCCTGCTTTCTAATAGTAAGGCCAAGGTAGGATTTATAATGCTTGTGGCACTTATTCTATTTGCCGTTTTAGGGCAGTTTTTTACTCCATATAACCCCTCAAAGTATGAGTTTGCACGTGGAATGCCACCAAGTTATTCCCATTTACTTGGAACAACCATATACGGCCAGGATGTTTTTTCACAGCTTTTCTACGGGGCAGCCCCAACCCTCATGGTGGGTTTTGCTGTAGGATTACTTGGAACCCTAATTTCAATAGCTGTTGGTGTATCAGCCGGATTTGCATCGGAACGTGTTAATGCCTTGATTACCGGAATTATAAATATATTCCTGATCATACCCGGTGTTCTACTTATAATGTTATTTGGATCATTTTTCCTGGGGCTCCACCAGTCCCTCGGATACTTACCGACTATATTGATACTAATAATAACCGGATGGGCATTCGGTGCTAGAACCTTCAGATCTATAACCCTCTCCATTGCAAAAAGGGATTTTATACTATCATCAATATTAATAGGGGAATCTCGAGTCAGCATTATTTTCAGGCAAATAATAAGAGCAATTTTTCCAGTTATTATATCGAATTTTTTCTTTACAGCGATGTACGGAACTATGGGTTTGACATTTGTTGAGTATTTAGGTGTGGGAAATTTACTACAGGTAAACTGGGGCACCATGCTATACTGGGCAATAAATAATGAGGCTTATCTTACCGGCATGTGGTGGTGGATTTTACCACCGAGTTTCATGATTTCCATACTGATGTTTTCATTCATTTTACTAAATTTCGGCATGGATGAAATAGGGAATCCATCTCTGAGAAGATTTAAAAGCAAAAAGAAAGCAAAAAATAAAAAAATTATAGGTGATCTGAATGTCAATTCTGAGAACTGAGAATCTATCCAAAACGTTTGTTTCCAGGCATGGACTTATAACGGCTGATAAAACAGAGGCATTAAAGAACGTAAATATACATCTGGAAGAAAAGGAACTTATAGGAATCGTAGGCGCAAGTGGAAGTGGAAAGAGCACATTTGCAAAGTTAATGGTATTCCTTTACAGGGCAACAGGTGGCAAAATTTACTACATGGATAAGGATATCACTGGATATAGAGGGAAAGATATCAAAAAATACAGAAAAGAGATACAGATGGTATTCCAGGATCCCTATGCATCTCTTGATCCGAATCATAGTGTAGAATGGCATATAAAACGGCCGCTTATACTGTCAAAATACAACGGGAACATTAATGATAGAATAAATGAGCTTCTGGATATGGTTACATTAAATAATTCTTACAGGCAAAAGTTTCCACATCAGCTTTCTGGAGGGCAACGGCAGAGGGTTTATCTTGCAAGAGCACTTGCCGTTTCCCCTAAAATACTCATAGCAGACGAACCGGTTTCAATGTTAGATGTATCGGTTAGAATTGAAATATTGATGCTTCTTCAAAGGATAAAAGAACAGCTTGGAATAAGTATAATATATATAACACATGACCTGAATACCGTAAGCATGATAACAAGCAGGCTTTATGTGATGCAGGCGGGAACTGTAGTGGAGGAAGGGGATACAGAATCTATTATTAATGGAGCTCAAAATGAATACACCAGAAAACTAATTGCGGCGGCACCAAATCCGTATAAAAGAATATAGGTGAAAATGTGTATAATAGTTATGATAAAATAATGGAGATCAATCACATAAACGCCGGATATGAAAGCGAAAGCGGATATATACCGGTATTGAAGGATGTTAATTTTTCAGTGAATAAAGATTTAATACTCGGCATTGCGGGGGAATCCGGTTCAGGTAAAAGCACACTTGCAGCGGTACTATATAACTCATTCAAGTATCCAGGCACAATAAAGTCAGGCGAAGTAATATTTGAAGGAAAAAATATTTTAAAATTGAAACAGAACGAATTGAGGAAATTAAGAGGTACAGAAATATCATTTATCCCGCAGGCAGCAATGAACGCCTTAAATCCGGTTAAAAAAATAAGACTGCAATTTTATGACATGATGATTGCACATAATATCGACGAAAGTGAGTTTGATCGCAAAATTTCATCATCTATGGAGCTTGTAAGATTGAATGAGAATATACTGAACAATTTTCCTCATGAATTATCAGGTGGAATGAGACAGAGGGTTGTTATAGCCATGTCGCTTTTACTTAATCCTAAATTTATCATACTGGATGAGCCTACAACCGGTCTTGATGTCATGGTAGAGCATGATATATTATTAGATATAAAAAATATTCAAAGGACCCTCGGCTTGACCATAATTTTTATATCACACGATCTTCCAGTTCTATTTGGAATTTCAGACACTATAATAATGATGTACGCTGGTGAAATTGTAGAAGCAGGGATGTACAGTGATCTACTGAATACTCCCGCACATCCATATACATATCAGCTATTGAAGAGCATACCTTTAATAGGGAGTAAAATAGACAGCAGTATGATTATGAAAGGTTCCGCAATAGACTTTAACCACATACCAAATGGATGTTATTTTAATCCAAGGTGTAATTTTGCTGTACCAGAATGTTCAGGCGTTCATCCAGAACTGAAACAGTCAGATGGGTCAGGACATTTTTACAGATGCACCCGCTACCCAGGATGGGCAAGAAACATCTGAACTCGTATATTTATATATTAATGCTATTATTAATAATGACTATACAAATATATTATTATATTTATTAATAATGTATACAACATGGCTGAGGAGATATTTTCAGAACTATCCAGATTCGGTCTATCAAATTATGAAATAAAACTATACAGGGCCCTACTCATTTATGGACCCAATACTCCTACGGGTGCAGTTAAAATTGCAGGAGTGCCACAACCAAGAGTTTATGATCTTTTCAATTCGCTTCAGGAAAAGGGTTTTGTGGATGTAGTAACAGGGAAAAAACATCTGTACCGTGCTGTGCCCGTGGATACAGTAATGCAGAAAGAAATACTCTGGATTGACAACTATGCAAAGGAATTAAATCATTACGTTGAAAATAACGTATCAACCGTACCTGTAAAAGATCCGTATATATGGTTCGTAAAGGGAAACTCAAATGTGGAAGACAGGATAAAATCTATGATATATTCAGCAAAATATGAGATAATAATGGCTCTTTCTTACAAGTCATATCAGTATACGATCAGCATCATACAGAAACAGATCAGAAAGGGAATTACTGTAGGAATCGTGCTTTTCAATGACACACCTGCAAAAATACTGGCTGAGGTACCCAGTGGAATAATATTAAAATATGTTGATGGAAAACCACTTGAAATGGTTATGATAGATAGAACCTTTGTTCTCTCAAATCTTAAGGGCGGGATTGATAACAGTGATTATGCAATATATCTCGAAGAAGATCAGTTATTGCATGCCCTCAGTTACTATTTTTATTATGAAATATGGAAACCTGCCGAATATCTTGCTTATCCCGAGCGGTCGGTATATCATCAATTAACGAATATCTGGTTTGCCTGCGATATAATAGATTATTACATAAAGAATGGAATTAGTTTAAAAGGTACCCTTCAGGGTGTATACAGGGATGAAGAAATAAATATTACTGGAAAGATAATTAACACCGAAAGGATTAACGGAAAAAAACAATCCTTTTATATCAGTTCAGGTGATCAAATATATTCTGTAGGTGGAAAATCAGCCATATATGAAGATATAAAACTTGTAAGTATAATACTTACAAAGTTAACCTAAAAATAATGCCCCTGTAATAGAATTATACTAATTCTCAAGATAGTATATCAACAATTTTTAATAATATGTATATCTTAATCTTATTATGTTTGACAGAAATTTTAAATTTGGATTTTCTGAATGTGGATTTCAATTTGAAATGGGAATATCTGATAAGGACACAAATTCTGACTGGTATGCATGGGCAAATAGTAAAAACAACGCATTAAATCATTATGTTTCCGGGGATAAACCAGAGAACGGAGTTGGATACTGGGATAAATTCAGGGAAGACCACGAAAATGCAAAAAATCTCGGTATGAATTCCGGTAGATTGGGAATTGAATGGTCCAGAATATTTCCCTGCTCTACAGAAAACATCGAGGCTGATGTGCTCATTGAGGATGGAACAGTAAAGCAGGTAAATATAGATAAGGAACTGCTTGAAAAAATGGACAAGATTGCAGATCAAAGGTCAATAGATCATTATTCAGAAATCTACCGGAATTCATA
>JAKAYM010000059.1 GCA_021826795.1 Thermoplasmata archaeon | reverse complement strand
AGGTGATATCCTCTGTTGCCTGAGAAAAAAACTGGAGTGAAATAGTATGGAAGAAGTTTACATAGTTGATTACAGAAGAATTCCGTTCTCGAGGGCAAGGCCCAGGGACCCAGAAAAGGATGTGTACAATGATTTAAGAATGGATAAAATGCTGTCAGAGTTGATTAAGCTCTCAGTGAAGGAGACAAAAATCAATCCTGCGGAAATAGAGGATGTTATAACAGGATGTGCCTTCCAGGCAGGCGAAAACTGGACATACGGTGGCAGGCACCCGGTGCTGCTTGCAGATTTGCCAGTATCGGTGCCGGCAATGTCTCTTGACCGTGCATGCTCATCGTCACTGAACGCCACGGGCATTGGAGCCATGGAAATCATGACAGGAAAAGCGGGCATTACCATTGCAGGAGGCATGGAGCATATGACCCATGTGCCTTTAGGCATAGATAATCCATTTATCAGGCCCAATATGGAACTCATGGTAAATCCAAAATATGCCAAATTCAATATGAACGTATCGTACAATATGGGATTGACCGCAGAGAAGCTTGCAGGTCTAAGGAAAATACCCAGAGAGGAAATGGATGAATATTCATATCATTCCCATAAAAGGGCTGCAAAGGCATATGACGATGGTTTCCTGCAGGGTGAGATCATGCCCGTTTCTGTCAATGGAGCCACCATTGACCGTGATGTGGGAATACGAAAGGATGTTTCACTTGAACAGATAAAATCTCTTAAACCAGCATTCAGAGAGAATGGTATAATCACAGCAGCAAATTCATCATCTCTGAATGACGGTGCATCCATGGTAATGCTGATGTCCGGTTCAAAGGTAAAGGAATACGGAATGAAGCCGCTGGCAAGGATAGTTGATTTCGCAGCTGCAGGTGTGGATCCAACAATAATGGGAGAAGGACCCGTTCCTGCAACCGAAAAGGTGCTGAAGAGGAACAAGCTCTCCCCGGACGATATAGACTACTGGGAAATCAATGAGGCCTTTGCAGTTGTGGTTCTCAATGCAGTGCATGCATTCAACCTTGACCTTGAAAAGGTAAACATACATGGAGGTGGAATATCCATAGGCCATCCACTGGGTGCCACAGGAGCGAGGCTTGCAGGAACACTGGGAAGAACCCTGCAGGATCAGAAGAAAAACCTCGGGATTGCCACACTATGTGTCGGTGGTGGACAGGGATATTCAATGTTGCTGGAGCGTGTTTAAATGTTTGAAGAACTTGATGATTACAGGAATAAGATAAGGGATTTTGCCCTTCAGGAATTTACGGAGGATATAGCAGCTGAGTATGATAGAAAGGAGGCATATCCGGATGAACTGAGAAAGAAATCTTTATCTCTGGGAATTGTGGACATGCAGAATCCTGCCAAGGTTTTAATTGCCATAGAGGAGCTCTGCAGGGTTGACGCAGGCCTCGGTATAGCGCTTACAACACCCTATTTTGGCAGTGAGGTTATAATGCTCTTCGGTAATGATAAGCAGAAAGAAATTTTAAACGATGTTTACAGGGGAAAATATATACTGGGACTCGGTGTCACAGAGCCATCAGGCGGGAGTGATGTTGCCGCGTTAAAAACAACAGCAAAAAAACAGGGAAATAAATACATACTAAATGGTTCAAAGATGTTCATTACAAACGGCGCAATAGCGGATTATCTGGTCATACTGGCAAGAACATCCGATGACCCGAATCCGCATCATGGCATGAGCACATTCCTCCTGAATACAAAATTAAAGGGCTTCAAGGCAACTAAGCTGGAGGATAAGCTCGGCGTAAGGGCAACAAATACCGCGGAACTCCAGTTCAACAATATTGAATTATCTGAGGATGACCTTATTGGTGAGGAGGGCCAGGGCTTCTATTATATAATGATGTTTTTCAATATAAGCAGAATATATGTTGCTGCCCAGTCCATAGGAATAGCCAGAGGTGCATTCGACAAAATCAAGTCATACATAGGGGAAAATAATGTAAAGGATGAGGATTCCATGTTCCGGCTATCCGATGTTGGAACCAGGATCGAGGCATCCAGGCAGATGACATACAACGCTGCTTCATATCTTTTTGAATTCAAGCCAAAACCGGAGCTGACAAGCATGGCAAAGGCTTACAGCAGTGAAACAGCAGTATACGCTGCGGAGGAGGCAATGGAAATACTTGGAGACAAATCCCTGTATGAGAATGTGCAGAGAATATTCAGGAATGCTAAAATCATGGAAATATGGGAAGGAACCAGCGAAGTAGAAAAGCTTGTAATTGCAAGGTATATATTGAAAGGTGAATAAAATGGAGGAGGAAAATAATATACTCAGGGAAACCGTAGCAGAATTCTGTGAAAAAAACCTTGATGAAAAAATAATAGAAACGGAGGGAATCAGCAAAAAATTGATCGATCTTATAGCATCACAGGGTTTTCTGGGTTCATCCATACCGGATAAATATTCTGGCTCCGGGCTGGATAAAATATCATACGAAATAATTCTGGAAGAAATCTCTAAATATTCCCCATCGGTTGCAATGAAAATATTTCTGTTAAATTCTCTTTATTATCCGTCAGTAAAGGATACACCGGCGGAGAATACGCTTACAGACGCATCCACCGGCAAAATTTCCACTGCAGTTGATTTTATAAATAAACAGGTCAATGTTAGAACATCTGCAGGTAAGATGACCGGAGAAATCAAGAACATCCTGGGTTCGGATTGTGATCAACTTATCGTATTCCATGGAGGAACATCCACAGTTTCCGGGCCATTCAGGTCTGAATCCCGGGACTTCATGGGATTCCGTGGTTTAAAATTCGGGGATTTATCACTGGATAACAGTTTCCAGAACCTGAACAGTGAAAACAAACTTCCGGAAATTATGGAAAAATCATACGGCCCCGCATCTGCAATAGCGCTCGGAATGATTTCAGGTGCACTCCAGAAGGCTATAGATTATACAAATGTGAGAAAGGCATTCGGGAATCAGCTCAGGGATTTCGAACCCGTTTCATTCAGGCTTGCAAGATTCAGGTCAACAGAGACAATTCTTAGAAACGTTTTATACAGTAAAACCGATCCCTACTATACATTCAACTTTGCCATGGAACATCTGGTTGAGATAGCCAGATATTCAGTGAACACCCACGGTGGCTATGGTTATTTCAAGGACTTCGGCGTGGAGAAATTTTATAGGGATGCTATCGTCATGAAATCCATATTTTATGGCACTGACCAGCTCAGAAAACTCACAGAGCATGTTTATACCGAAAAAATTAATTTTGTTTAAAATAAATTTATCATACAACATTAATGGAATATTTTTGCAGTATATGCATACATTGTAGAATTCTTATAGCAATCTTTTCCCATTCCAGCTTTCCTGCATGTCTCAGCTATGAATTCATCCATGTCCATATTATTCTCAACAGCGACCTGGGGAAGCAGTGTGCCCGAGTATATTCCATTCTCAATATAAAGGCCGAACCTGCCCGGTTCAGCTAAACGTATATCCTCATATTTTACCTCCTTTAGCTCCCCGATTACCGTTACTTCTATTTCAATATCTTTAAATTCATTTTTATTCATGGGTTCAAATCGTGGGTCCCTGTAGGCTGCATTCCACGCTGCCTTTTCCACTGCCTTTGCAAGGGGCATTACAGGTCTCAGATAACCGATGCACCCCCTTAAATTATTATTTTCAGTCAACGTTACAAAAGCGCCGGCTTTTTCTTCAAGTTTCTCAGGAACATTCAAATAATTTTTATCCCCATGGATGGTGTTCCTTGCAATACCTATTAATATTCTACCGTCTGCATCGCTCAAACTATTAATAAATTCATCAAGTATCATTTTATAATTCATTAAACATTAATTGTATATACACATTAGCATTGAAGCATCTAAGATAATAAAAAATACAATTACAGTCGCAATATTTTATACGATAAAATTGAAGCAGAATAATTTCAACCTATATATAAATTTATATAAAGCATAGTAATCATTATATATGGATAATACAAGAGAACCCTATGTTGCCGGCGCATTCTATCCAGATAATTATGATGAACTGAAAAGTGATATAAAAAGTTACATGGATATTAAAAAACCTGAGTTAAAATATAAAAGATTAATAGGGGCAATAGTGCCACACGCAGGTTACATGTATTCCGGAAAAACTGCTGGATACGCCTACAGCATGATTAAGGACTTAAAGAAAAGAAATTTTCTGATTATAGGACCGAATCATTCAGGATATCCACAGTACCCTGTTATTTATCCCGACGGCTACTGGAATACCCCTTTAGGCTACGCAAGGGTAAATTCAGATATAGCCAATAAAATTCTTTTGAAATCTAATATTATAAAAAGTGACAAAGAGGCGCATATGATAGAGCACTCCATTGAGGTGCAGCTTCCTTTTCTTCAGTATCTATTTAATAATGATTTTACCTTTACGCCCATAATAATGGGCTATCAGGATGCTTCGGTAGCCAGAAATGTGGCAGACACTATAAGCTCCATGGAAGATAAGCCATTTTTGCTCATAAGCTCAGACTTGAATCATTATAATGAATATAATAAAAATAATGAACTGGACGATATCACAATTAATGACATAGAAAGCCTCAGGATCACTCATTATTATGAAGATAGGATCACATATGGAACATCAGTGTGTGGCTATGGGGCAATAGCTATTTTAATGATGATAACGAAGGAAATGAAAGGGAAAATTGCATTAATTAAACACAGCAATTCAGGAGATACCGGAACAGATCGCAAGAGAGTGGTAGGTTATGCTGCCATGATAGCCTATATATAAACTTCTGAAAATATTAATAGAGTATAAATACTCTTAATGCAATAATATAACGTGGAAGCCAGTTTGTATAAAAGGAATGGCAGCAGGATTATCTGTACAGCCTGCGAAAGATACTGTAATTTACAGGAAAATCAGAGCGGATTCTGTGGTGTAAGGACGTATAAAAACGGAACCCTGAACCTTGATGTTTACAGTTATCCAACGGGATATAACATAGACCCTATTGAGAAAAAGCCTGTTCTGCATATGTATCCGGGCTCCAGAATACTCTCCTTCGGAACCTCGGGCTGCAATTTTGCCTGTAAATACTGCCAGAATTATGAAATGAGCCAGAGAAAAACAGTGGAAGGAGAATACATGACCCCGGAGAAAATAGTAAAAGTTGCCAGGAGATTGAATGTTGATGGCATAGCCTATACCTATAATGAGCCAACAATTTTCATGGAGTTTGCCCACGATACAGGAATGCTGGCACATGAATACGGGCTTTTCAATATATATGTGACTAATGGCTATGAAACTCTGGAATCCATGGAAATGGCATCTGAATTTCTTGATGCCATGACCATTGATTTCAAGGGAAATGCTCAGGAGAAATTCTATAATAGATACATATCTGTAATGCACCCTGATTTAATTTATAATACTATAAAATCTGCTCTGGATTACGGGATTCACACAGAAATAACTGACCTTGTAATCCCTGAGATAGGTGACAATCTCAGTGACGCTCAAAAAATGATCGGCAAAATCATTGAAATAGCGGGAGAATACATACCTGTAAGTTTCCTCAGGTACCATCCAGATTATAAATTATTATTACCGGCGACGCCTTTCAAAACATTAAAAGAACATTATGACCTGGCAAAGTCCATGGGCATGCATTATGTTTATCTCGGGAATGTTCCAGAAAAAAATTACGAAAACACTTACTGCCCGGAATGCGCAAACCTCCTAATAGAAAGACATATATTCGATTCCTCTGTAGTAGGCTTAAATGCCGATGGGAGCTGCAAAAACTGTGGCTTTAAAACCGGAATATTGATTAAATCCAGAATTATCCAGTGATCTTTTTCATTGATAAAGGCATATTTTTTTCAATAATTTCCTTGGTGCAAATTGCCTTATCAGCTATATATGCATCAATGAATTCGTTGCTTATATAATACACAAGAAGAAAATCAAGTACAATCTGGTCATCATCCAGATTCTCTATTTTCCTGAAAAGATGGTCACAGGATACCTTTGAAATTAGATACTTTGAAATTTCTCTCCTCATTATAACGTATATCATCTATTTCACAGTTTATAAAGTTCCGGCCTTCTCTGCCTGAGAACTGGCATTTTCTTTCTTACAGCTGCAATTCTTTCAGTATCCACAGTAGCGTAAATAATTCCCTCATCCTCTGCAGCTCTGGCTGTTATTGCACCTATCGGATCTGTAAAGGTTGTTATCCCTGTAAATGCACCTCCAACCATATTTGAAGTTGCAAGATAAACTGTATTTTCAAGTGCACGGGCTGAAACCAGTGACAGCCACTGCTCTTCCTTCATGGGGCCGGAAAACCATGCAGATATAAGTACAATCATATCCACATCGTTCAGTGAATAATTTCTGAATACCTCCGGGAATCTTATGTCATAACATATGAGCATTCCGAAGTTTACGTTATCCATACTGGATATTTTAAAAGGCCCATTTCCGTAGGTGTAAATATCCGATTCTTTATATCCGAATGCATCGTATAAATGCACCTTCCTGTAATAATTATCCAGTTCGCCGTTCTGTACAAATACTGCTGTATCATAGTAATTATGATCATATATTTCATTGATTCCTGTTATTATGCCTATCTTATTTTCTGAAGATATCTCTTTCAGTCTTTTAACATAATTTCCATTTAATGGTTCTGAATTCTTAATTACGGTTTCCTTATACGGAGAATAAAACATATAATATTCCGGGAATACAATGAGCCCTGCAGAATTAGAAGCAGCAATGCCTGAATAATATTCTATATTCCTGATGCTGATATCCTTATCCGCCACGGGCCTTAACTGGGTCAATGCTACCTTTAACATAATTATATAATATAATTTAATATAAAAATCATGCGTATAAATTCAGAAGTACGGTATAAACAATGTAATAGCTAAAATATCTACAAACGTTAAAACTTGTCTAATAATTTTTAAAACCATTTAAATAATATCTATAAATAAGTATACATGAAAACGATAAGAATTGGTGCACTTGCAGATTCCGGAGACCTTTATCCATTCATACCATTAATTGAGAAAAAAGTAAAGAGTGATGATTTCAATCTTGAGTTTGAATTTATACCGACGGTTCAGGAGGTTAATGATAAAATTGTGAAAAAGGAAGTTGATATTTCAGTACCATCAGCCGCACTGTATCCATATGTGCAGAAGGATTATTTCATTCTTTCCAGTGCTGTGGCATCAGCAGTAGATGGAATTACAGGCATGCCCATTCTCGCCATGAAAAATATGGATATGGAAGAAATAAAAAATTCAAAAATTATTGTACACGGATTAAACACAACTGCCCTCAATCTTTATAAATTATTGATAGGAAAATACAGAAAACTTGTTGTGGTTCACAGGGTGCTGGATGAGGTAAATGCCATGGTTGAGGAAGGCGGCGTCATGGTTGCAGTTCATGAACTGAAAGCCATGTACGATTTGAAGAAGATGGGCGTAGATCCGCACAGGCTCGCCAGCATGTGGGAAATGTGGAAAGAGCTATCTGGAAATAAGCCGATGCCCATGGGAACGGTCCTGATAAACTCAGAAATCGGTGAGGAATACGCTGTTAAATTCAGGGAATTATACAACAGGAGCAAGAAATATGCAGAATCCCATATGGAGGAAGTGCTTCCTGTGGATGTAAAGATCATGAGGGAAGTTCAGAATTCAGATATAAGTTTAGAGGTAATAAAAGGTACTATAGGGGCAGATATCAAGGAATACAATGTTTCATTAAATGATGTAAGGTCAGGATTGGAATTCTTCTATGATATAATGTACAAAAGAAACCTGCTTCCCGGCGTAAAAGAAATAAGGCTTATTTGAAACCTCAAGCCAGTGATCTTTACTGGCCAATAATTTTAAAACTTAATTCGCCGGGATCCATCTGATAAAATAAACGCCACGGTCCGGATTTTCAATAGTATAATCCAGCTTTTTAAGATTGCTTTCAAATTTTTCATTGAGCTTTAAGTTGTTTAGTTTAAATCCTTCCAAAGAACCTTTATAATGAAATTTACCGGCCTCTGTATATTTATAGTTTTCAGGGAATTTTACAGATATATTAAACTTCAACGCCTTGTAATACATCATGATGCCCTCGCCTATATATTCCTCATTATATTTTTCTATAGCCTCCTCACGATTTTTTGCGTAGTAGTTATCAAGCCATAAATAATAGCTAAATTTAACAAAATCTCCCCGTTTAATTGCAGGTTCTGGCTCTGCAATGAATTTTAAATTATCTTTTTTTCTATCTTTAGCCAGACTTAAAGTTACCGGTATTTTTTTCATCTTCTGATTATATAATTGATAAACATTGATACTGTTGAGCCTGGCTTTGGGATTATAATTTTTATTTCCTGAAAGATATATAGAACCAAATTCTAAATTTTTTAATTCTTTTGATATAACAATAAATTCTTCCTCTATTTTTACAGCCCTATTCCCGTTTGCAAAAACTTTTACAAATTTATTTTTTGATAATACCAGGGTTTTAATATTGTTATTTACACAAAATTTATCCTTATAAAAAATTATTTTATTTTTTTTCAGGTAATTATAAGCATTTTTAAAATGGGATATCTTACCATTGAAATTCTGTGCTAGATTAACATAGGAGTTGTTCTCCATATTACTGAGTATAAACATAATGTTTTTTGTGTTAATCACAAAGTCAAATACATAAGAAACTTATATTATTAATTATATATACATTTATTATAATAACACAAAAATATTTAATTCTCAGAAACCATCTTCTAGGATTCACCATGAATATCAGGAAGGCATGAGCCATATTCCTATAAAACATTATTGATTGTTCAGCAGGTGGCACATACTGAGTTATATGTTTCCAATTTGTTCCTCTGTAAATGTAACAATATGAATGAGAATTCATAAGAACTGTGAAAATACAAATATAACGAATTCTGTTACTTTATGATATTTAAACTTTTTTGTGCAAGATGCACAAAAAAGATTTTATATATTAGTGAGGTAAAGAATTTATGAATAAATCTGGCAAAAAATTCAAAGTAATTGCCATTCTTGTTGTCGGCTTATTTGTATTGACAGTTTTTTCTGGAATAAGTGAACAGACAAATTTACAGGCAAATCCAATAAATAATAAATCCAATCAGGACGCCGGTATTGATTTGAGAAGTAATAACATGCCTGTCATGTCTAACTTACCTACAACCGCTGACCTTCTCTGGGACAGGAATGACGGATATAGTGTATATCATGGTGGATTAGCAGTAGATGGAGATCGTTTATATGTTTCGCCGGTAGGTAATAGTATTATGGTTTATAATTTAAATGGCACGAACATCTATAACATTACCACTACTGAAACGTCTTATCCTGCATTCGGAGCCGGCCAGTTATACTTTGGACTTCCACACAACTATTTAGAAGCAGCCACACTCCTAACCGGTAGCAAAGTATATACAGAATCGATTCCCGGCGCTTCAACAGAGAATAATTTTAACGGGTACCAAACCTTTGTTTATTCGAATGGATGCGTTTATACAACAAGTTATGGCAGTTCAGATTTGACAGCTTTTAATTCGTCGGTAGGCACGCAGGAATGGCAGTACGTAAGCCATTTAAGTGTCTCAACAGAACCAACAGTAGGTGACTACGAGGTGTTAGTTGGGTTTTCAAATAGTAATGTAATAAGTGCAATAAATAATACAAATGGCATATTAAACTGGAATGCAACCTTATCTTCATCTCCCAGTGCAAGTATATCTTTTTATAATAATACATTTTTCGTACCTACACTTAATAACAGATTATATGCAATATCAGATTCTGGGAAAATATTGTGGAATATCTCAATGAATACTGTTTCACTAAGGAAAACAGAGGAATTTAATAATACAGTGTATGTATCTGGAATGAATGGGTATTTGTATGCTTACAATGCTACAACAGGAAAGTTAAACTGGGATTTTTTGAGTGGTAACGATGAAAGTATATGGTCTTCCCCCTTAATAGAAAATAATATGCTTTATTTTGCAACTGCAAATGGCATGGTTTATGATATAAATTCAACCAATGGAAAATTAATATGGTATTACAACATAGGCGAGCCTATCAGGAGTAACCTTGTAATTTCTGATAATGAATTAGTGGGATTAACTGAATACGGAACATTATTTGCATTCGGTAATAATAGTTCAGTAAACGATAAAAGTTCAATTTTTTCCCCATCAGCCAATGAATACCATGGTAATTATACACACAATGGAATGTACTCAAGTTCAGGACCCAACAGCATTAAAAATCTTATATGGACTTATGATTTTGGTCAGGGTAATACAGGAATGACAGCCACAAAATACGGTTTGGTTCTTTCATCACCTGGAGATTGTATGGGAGAAGCTGATGATTATTCGTTAGGTTTTCCAGTACTAAATAGTACAACTGGAGAAGTAAAAGAGCTTTACACAGCTCCGCCTCAATATAGTGGTTGGGGGTGGTTTGTTGAAAATAAATATATACCAACACAAGCAGGTATTTCCATGTATAGCGTTTATTATAATGATGCTCCCGGTTATGGGATTTATGGAACCGGTAACGCATTTTATGGTGATTCCCCTTATAATAGTGCGGAGCATATTGGGGAATTGCAGGGCACATATACATTTAACATATATAGTGGATATTTCTTCGCCACCACAGGCAACTATATGAAAGCATATTATTTATCATCACTTGGTGAATTTGGTTCATCAGGTCTGGGTCATGCATGGGCAATAAATACTATAGG
>JAKAYM010000058.1 GCA_021826795.1 Thermoplasmata archaeon | reverse complement strand
CCGATCTATAATCCCCATTATCCTCGTTCTGAATAATCTCATTGCCAAGTATCTCCTTCTGTTCACTAGCAAAATCCTCATCAAACTCTTCAAGCCTTTTTATGACTTCTTCTTCGAACTTCACGCTTTCTGATGGCTCACGACCTAAAAGTAACTTCAAAGGTTTATTCTTTAAGCCAGTAGCCACTGCCCTGTAGCCAGCTAGATTAAAATATGCTGAAGCAATTGCAACCTCATCAATGTGAGATATTTCCTTATTTAAAACCGATGATAAAGTCCCCTTACTGTTGTCAATTATCTTAGTCATTGTCTCCTTCCCTCCTTTTAAGTGGTCTATCCGCTTTGATCAGTCTGTCATCTACAAGTTCTTTGAATTCATTGTAAAATTCATCAATTTGGAATTCTTTGATTCCAATACATTTGGCTATTTCTCTGTCCAGAGCCTTCCGGTCATCCATCCCAACTTCTTCAAAATACCTCATTACTTTCCTATTAAGTTCTACATTTATGTGTGTCAGGTCAAATTTTCTTAAATCTGGAACTGGTATTTTATTGTAATCGTCAACCTTAACCTCACCCACACCCCCACCCAATCTTCTTAAATATAGTTCTATTGTAATATAAAAAAATGTTGAGTTCAGATAATTCTGAATACCTTTTACTTTAGGCGAAAAAGTGTAAAATGTATTATCACAAATAACCGGGTCTTTGGAACTGGGAATAAAGAATCGATCCATAATGTACATGGGCAGGATTATATTTGTTGGTTCAAGGTCATTAAGAGAATACCATTGTTTTCTTCCAGACACAGAAGGTACTTTATTGTAACCGATTACCGGTTTTTTTCTGCCTCTGATTGTAATCTCCTTGTTCTCGCCCCATAGGATATATTTCTTAGTAAACTCTCCCGGAGTTTTCGTGTAAAGGCAAAGTTTGTTCACATCCGTGATTTCATAGGAACTCAGCTCTTTTGTGGTTCTCACTAGTGGTTTGGTATCAGATTTATCAATAACAAACTTTTCTCCGCCTTCATTCTCAATATAGATAAGACTATGCTCCCTCAATTCTTTTTCATTTTTAGCCAAAACACCCCAGTCCTCGAACTTCTTTGGATCAGAAAGGCAGTCAGTTTCATACTGTGCTGAAACGTCTTTCATGTAGAAGAAGTCATTGGCACCTGTTGTAAAACCACGCTTTATCTCGGCAAAATCGCCAAGTTTGTTGGTGAGCTTCGGCATAATATCTTTGAGGAAGGATTCAGGAACACGGAGATAGAACCATTTGCCTGACTTAAGTTCAGTCCTTTCCATAGAAACTCTGTGGATAACGGTTTTTGATGCATAGTTTTCCAGGTAGGTGAAGTCAACAGGACCGCTCTGCATATCATTTCCGTAAACGGTTATGACTGTGTTTATATCTGCTTCGAACGACCTGTTTCTCTGACCATATATAGACACCAGCCTGCTTTTCAGCTGGCTCTGAAGTTTCTCTCCATAAGAGGTTTCAAGCCATTTGTCCGATGAAATAACAGAAACAAAACCATTTGGTTTCAGGAGTCTAAGAGATCTCAGAAAGAAATAAACGTATATATCAGATTTCTTGTCTAACTTGTATGTATCAACATAATATTTCTTCCTCTCGGGGTTTATGGATTCCTGTCTTACGTAAGGGGGATTCATAACTACGATATCGGCAGGATTAACGATGTAGCTCTCAATAACCTCAGGATTCAGGCCATATTTTCTTAGATTTTCTGTATGCAGGGCTATTTTATTTTTCAAGGACTTCTTATTTTCATTAACGTGTTCATTGGAGTATTGCTCAATTAACTTTTCAACATAGTCCCTTTCCTCCTCTATTTCAGGTTCTATCTTTTTCTGCATACTTTGAAGTTCAAGAGAATCCGGAATATCAACGATCTTAAAATCAAGGTTTGGCAATGGTATTGGAACTTTCTGGTCAATAATCATAGACAGCCAGAGCCTGAGCCTTGCAATCTCAACAGCCTCGGGCTCTATATCGAAACCATAAAGATTTTGATGGAACGCTTTTTTGTATTCATAGGGATCAGAATTCCAACCTGCAATGGAATCAGCTTCTGTAATGATAGAAACGATCTCCTGCATCATAACTACAAGAAATCCTCCAGAACCCACCGCAGGGTCAACAACTCTAGCATTTAGAAGTTTTTCTTTTAGATCTCTTATTTTATCTATCTCCTTGCTCTTTCTGAGCTCCTCCAGATACAGTTTTATACCATCAAGCATCTCCTTGTTATTAGAAGTATATTTGTCTTTAAGCCCTAAATAATGTGTCAGTGCACGTCTGCATATGAATGAAATTTCATCTTTTGGTGTGTAAAATGTACCCTTTTCCCCTCTTTCCTTCTCCAGCAGGAGATTTTCGAAAATTGTTCCAATCAGGGCGGGATCTATACTAACTTCTATTTCAAGAGGAGCAGTTTCATCCACGGTAAAGTTATAATGGTCTAAAAACTCTCTTGCTTTCTTGAAGGTATCATCCAGTATTCCGGATATTTCTGACTCTTTCTCATTGGTTAGGTAATCTTCCCTGTCAAAGAGTGATCCATTCAGGAATGGTATGCCTTCTATTTTTCCAGTATTAAAGCCGTTGTAATAGAGATAACTAAGTTCGTCGTAGCTCTTAATGGTGTTAATGAACTTCTTGTCACCCTTAAGCCACCCTTTTTTCTGCAGAAAATAGAGAAACATCATCCTGCCTAGGAATTTCTGTGCGAACGACCTGGTATGGCTCTCCAGATATGGTGTGAGTTTACCCAGCATTTCCTGAAACATATCTCTGTACTTGAAAAAGAAGCCATCCCTGACACTCTGGTAGGGAAAAAAGTTGCTGTTATACAGCTTCAGCAGTTCTACCTTATCATTAGTATATCTCATGGACTGGATTACGAGGTTATCAGTATAATAGAACTCATCAGAAAGATATAGAATTTTAGCCTCAGAGTTGAATCCTGTTCCCGGTATAATAGTTACATAGGATTCAACAGAATCGGTAAGAATAATTATCGGACTGAGGAGATTATTTTTTTTCCAGGATCGTGCGATGCTTACACATCTACCACGTGAAAGTTCTTTATTGGATACTTCCACGACAACTATATCCAGCAAATCATTGTTGAACAACCTGAGCACTCTTGTTGGAGTTGTTTTTGGAGGCAGTATTTTTTGCTCTTTAAGAAGAGTTAACGGGAACTCCTGGATCTTGATCGGATAACCCAATTCCCTAAATTTGCCAAGCCAGAAATCCAGTCCAAATTTATCCTGGTTAACCATTCTCAATCACCCCTTGGTATGGTGAAAATCATGCTGTCATCTGAAACGTTGGAATTGTGTATTTCTTTGCACTCGTACCCTGAAACCTTAAACTTTTCATAATACTGCTCCTTGAATGGCTTTTTATTATGTTCTGATTTGCAGACTGTGAATTCCATGTAAATCAGAGATTAATCGTTGTAAGACTATTAAATGTTTCTGGTATAACAGATTCTCTGCATGTGAATTAATCTGGATAGTTTTAATAGGCATTTTATGTGAATTTATACATTTTCATCTGATCGAATCTGTATAATATCCATCATTTAAAAATATTAAGTTCGACATGCGAAGAGACCGTTATAATAAAAAAATTAATTAACACTAATTCTATAATATCAGGTAATGAAAGGCATTTTTCTTGAATCTCCCGGAGTTATAAAAATTAAGGATATTGAGGGTATAAATAATGTACCTGAGGGTTTTATTAAAATAAGGGTTAAATCAGTGGGCATCTGTGGTTCTGATATTCATTATTATCTCCATGGCCGTATCGGTGATTTTGTTCTGGAAAAACCCATGATACTGGGACATGAAACGGCAGGCATAGCTGAAAGTGATGGCAATAATATCAGGAAAGGTGATATAGTTGCAATAGAGCCGGGATTGCCATGTGGAAAATGTAAATACTGTAAAACTGGCAGGTACAATCTATGCCCGGATATTAAATTTTTTGCGACCCCACCTGTAGACGGTTCTCTCAGGGAATATATTATATATCCTGAAGAATTTGTTTACCGTGCCGATGGTTTAACAACTGATGAGGCGAGCTTAGCGGAACCCATGTCTGTAGGTGTATATGCCACAGGAAAGGCAAAAATTGGGCCGGAAAACAATGTACTGATTGTCGGATCCGGTTCTGTTGGTATACTGGCGGCATTCTCTGCGGAGGCACATGGATCAAATGTAACACTGTGTGATATAAGCATGGACAGGATAAAATATGCCATAAAATGTGGATTTGCCGCATTTTTAAATGATGAAATTCGTGATAAATATGATACAGTTTTTGAATGCAGTGGAATGGCCACCGAATTTGCACAGAACAAAACAGGAAAAGGCGGTGACCTGTTTTTAATAGGCATGGGCAGTATATCCGGGCTAAACCCTCTCTATATCACATCAAATGAAATCACAGTTCACGGAATATTCAGGTACAGTAATACATTCAATGAGTCCATTAAAATTATAAGGAAATATCGAAACAGGTTGAAACCATTTTTTGAAAAGAATATAGGCATTAATGATTTAGATCTATACCTGAAGAATAGAGAGTATGAAAGATACCTTAAAACTATAGTGGAATTATGAATTATCTCGGCATAGATTTAGGAACAACATCGATGAAATTTGTGGTAATCAATGAAAACGGCATGGTCTATAAAAATTCTATAAATTATCCTGTAATTTATTACAGCAATGGTTATGCTGAGCAGGACCCATTGTTATGGTTAAAAACCTTCAAAAAACTGTATAAAAATATTAATATGAAAATAGATGGCATTGGCATAACAGGCCAGATGCATAGCCTGGTATTAACAAATAACGGAAAACCACTGATGAATTCAATATTATGGCTGGATAACCGGTCGTACAAATTTTCTAAATACCTTACCGGAAAATTCGGCGCTGAAAATCTTATAAGGGAAACAGGAAATTATCCCCTGTCTAATTTTACATTGCTCCGGCTATTATGGATAAGGAAGTATAATAAAAATATATATAAAAATGCGAATAAAGCCTTTGTGGCAAAGGACCGGCTCAAATTCATGATGACGAAAGTGCATGGAACAGATGTCACCGATGGGTCGGGTACATATCTATTTAACGTTAGATCCAGAAAATGGTCTAATATAATCTTTAATGGATTAAATATAGACCATGGGCTTTTCGGAGATGTCCTTGAATCAACGGATATACATGGATCATTTAATGGCATACCAGTAATTGCCGGTGCAGGTGATCAGGAAGCGGCAGCATATGGCAATAATTTAACATTAAACGATGCCGGCATATCACTGGGAACATCCGGTGTGGTCTTTGTAAAAATCAATGAGTATAAAATACCAGAAAATAAATCTATACATCTATTCTGCGATACTGAAAAAAATAGATGGCACTGGATGGGTGTTACACAATCTGCAGCATCTTCTCTGGACTGTTTTATGAAAGCATTCAATATTAAGTATTCAAGGTTAAAAAATTTAGGTGGGTTTTCTAATGTTTTATTTCTGCCATACCTGAATGGTGAGAGGTCGCCCATTATGAACACGGATATCCGTGGTTTATTTTATAATTTATCCTCTGATACTGGTATTGATGATCTTATCATATCAATTATGCAGGGTGTTGCTTTCAGCCTGAGACATGTATATGATTCCATGAATATACATAGGCTGTGGGACAATGGTCCCTTCTATCCATCGACTTTCTGGATTAGTTCACCCGCTTGAGGCAGAACATTCCAGTACCATTGCTTCACCTGGATAGCCTTTTAGCTATAGCTGGGATCGTTTTAGCCTTATCCGACCCCGTAATGCAATATCAATATATGCAGTAACATCCCTGTCAGATATAGAATCACATGAATTACAGTAGACTAAGCGTCCTGGTACTACTTGGGTCTCTGACCCGCATACCGTACACGACGAGCTTGTTCCTCCTGTTTCTTTCCTTGTCAGTTCAATAACCTGTATTCCCCTGGATTCTGCCTTATATGTTACAGTATTCTGAAACCTTCCATATGGAAAGGCATTATGGAATATAAAACGGTAATCAGCACCCCTATAATCTCCACGGTGTGTAATATCCTTTAATCCCTTTATATTCTCCAGTACTATTGCCTCTCTATTCTCTACTGCTTCCCTTACAATATCATTTGATACACTGTGTATAATCTGATCAGTTCTATTCCTGCTACGATCCCCATACTTCTTTGCTATTATCCTTCCAATTCTCCTGTCATTTCTCTTTAATTTCTTCTTTCTACACCTTTTCTTTATCTTTGGTATATCTGAGATATCATATAATCCTCCATGTATCTCATTGCCCACTGCTATATTCTTTATATTTCTATCTATTCCAATGGTTGTATTACATTCAATTTCTTCCACTTCCATTCCTATAGTTAGGGATAGTGTGGTAGAATTAATGGTAAATGATCTTACTGTTGCATTCTCTATCCCTGAAATTATGTATGAATTTAATGGTATTACTTCATATTTATGGAACCCTGATGGTACCATTAAATTGCCACCCTCAATCTTAAATCCAAAATATGATGTGAGGAATGGTTTTCTGACCACCGGTTTTTTTATTTTTCCGGACCTTACCCTGCCCCTCTTCTTTAACAGTGTTTTCATTGACCTCTGAAGCCCATTAGCATGTTTCTTAGTACCATGCTTTCTTGTAGTTCTCACTGCCTTTCTAATCTTCCTTATCCTACTATTAAGCTTTAGAAGATCTTTTTTCTTTTTATCCATTTTTCTGGATGCCTTGCGGTAGTTCTTAACAATGCCCGTACCCCTGTTTATTGCAGCTATGTAGTAATATGATGGTACATTAAAATTCTCACTTAATTCCCTGTATACAAATTCTGAGAGGCTGTTCCTTGATGTAATATCATTGTCTATCGCTCTGGTTATGCACAGATTTGTCATTGCAGTAAACTGTTTCTGTAGTTCAGTAATGGTTTGTGATGGTGTATATTTCTGTGTAACAGTTTTATAGACAGTCATATACTGGAAAATATAAGAACACTATATAAATTTATGAAGTAAAGCTAAAATAAAGGTTTTGCATACCGTTAACTGAAAGTGGATAAAATAATATTGTCCCAAAGCCATATACATAGAAAAAATTTAATATTAACCGGTGGCGGCACAAGAATCAATTTCTGGAATCAGATAATTGCCAGTGTCTTTAATATGCCTGTCAGGGTTAAAGAAGATAGTGGATCTGCCTATGGGGCTGCCATACTGGCTTCCCATGGTGATATCAGTATTGATACCGGTTATACAGCATATTATCCGGAAGATTATGATATGTATAATAATCTATATATCAAATACAGAGGTATGGTAAAACATATGGTAAAACAGGACAAATCATAAAAACATTTAATCATATCCTTTATTATTTACCCGTAATATCACCCAGCATCCACTGGTAAAAGTTTAATATTTTTATTCTCTCATCCCCGATGTTTATATTATTATCATTCATGGTTATAATTATTCCATTTTTTAAATTATACTTATCAAGGAATTTCTTTAATGGCTTAACCTCCCTGTCAAAGTTATTCATATTTAAATCATAGCATGCCTGCACTGCCATAAACAGATTATAATCCTCTGTAACGATAAAATCAATTTCACAGGCATTGCGATAATAAAAAATATCCATATTATTGTATATTTCCTTAATGCGCAGTAACTGGATATACACTGAATTTTCAAGTAATTTGCCATTATCGTCTGATTTTTTATAAAGCAGGGAAAAACTATTATCGATTAAATATAACTTTTTCCTGGTTTGATGCATTTTTTTATAGCTATTTGAAAATTTCAGGTTCATGGAAATGAAAAAGGCATTTTCCGCGTATTGAATATAATTACTGACAGTCTTCTTGCTGATGCTTATATTTATAGATTTTAAGTAATTATATAATTTTGTGGAACTGAACTCAGAAGAATACGAATTTATGGCGTAACCTATTATTAATTTCAACACATTTATATCAGAGATATTATACCTTCCAGACATATCCCGGAATATAATTGTATCATAATACGATGATATAATCCTTCTTTTGGTACTGGTATCGTCTATATATGCAATTTCTGGGAATCCACCATATAAAATATATTCCATAGCATATTTTTTTAACTTACCGGCATCAGAATATACATGCAATTTATCCGGATTAAATTTTTTGGCCCTTAAAAATTCCTTAAAGGAAAATGGATACATAATATATGTTAAATCCCTTCCGGCCAGCGATGTTGATATTTCCATGCTCAATAGTTTTGATGACGAACCTGTTAAAAATATTTTATATTTGTTTGTATCATACAATCTGCGGATGGCACGATCCCAGTCAGCAACATTCTGAATTTCATCGAAAAAAATGTGTATATCATGATTTTTATCTATATCGCTTAACAGTTCAAACGCATCCATAATATAATCAAAGTCCCCGGCACCAAATCCTATAAAACGTTCATCCTCAAAATTTATGTATAATATATTTCCTCTTGGTGTTCCGATATCCAGCAAATGCTTCATAATATTGAAAATTTCATAGGTTTTTCCGGATCTGCGAATACCTGCTATTACAGTAATTTTATTTACGGACAGATCTATATCAATATCACGATCTATGGACTCTGGTAAATCCATAGTTATGAATTCTGATATAGCCCGTCTGACGGCATCCATATTTATCATTATGTTTCTTTAAGGAAACATTATTTATATATTTTTGTTTCTTAACGGAAACATAATATTAAAATTAAACATGAATGGCTATTCTACATGTTTTCTGTTTGCTGGTTAATTGGTATAGGTAGTTACGTCAAACACTATAAATTAAACATTAATCATTTTCCATTATATTTAGTTTATAGTATTAAAATTATACCGTTATAATTATTATGATTTTAGTGCGATAAATGAATTTTTTATAATATAGGTTTATAGCATAAAGCTTATTATAGGATATCTCCATACCATGTAATCCCATATCAGGCAAATAATTTTTGATGAAATGATAGCTATGAAAGCATTAAATGAAAAGATACCGGCTGTACTGCAGAGCATGTTTATCATCGCCTTCGGGAATCTGATAGATTCCTCATATTCCCCACTTGCACCTTTTATCAAAAACCACTTTGTACTTACTGCAGCACAGCTCGGACTGATCACCAGTGTTATATTTATAGGGTCATCCTCAATGTCATTTTTCACAGGCATATTTGTGGATAGAATTGGATACAGGAATGCCATGAAGATCTCATTTGCAATAATGGCTACTGGGTCTATAATTATCTTCAGGGCGGTTAATTATCCATTTCTTCTATCGGGTTTTTACTTTATTGGTTTCGGTTATGGGCTGCTAACCCCGGCAACCAACAGCCATATTATGTCAAAATATTTTCCGGAGCATTTAACAAGAATGGGTATCAAGCAGGCCGGTGTTCCCATGGGTGCAGCTGTTTCAGCCATAGTTCTTCCTGTTATTGCCCTGAACATAGGCATTTCGTATACATATCTTGTTGTATTTATAATTGCAGTGGCTATTGTATTTATTATACCATTCAGGAAAATTACCAATCAATCTGTATTCAACTTCAAACAGTATATCAAAGATTTTGGAGTGGCAGTTAAAAATAGGGATCTGATGCTGGTTAGCGGTGCCGGGCTTTTCCTTTCATGGGTCCAGCAATCAGTTCTGACATACTATGTGGTATATTACAGGTCAGAGAATTACCAGACAATATCTGCTGAGATTCTCCTGTTTACTGTGCTTATCAGTGCAATAGCCGGAAGGATTATGTGGACATGGCTTGGCCGTAAAATGTTTCACGGCAATCATATCAGGACATTTTCAGTAATTATGGCAGTTACAGCTGTAACATTAATTGCATTCCCACATTTTTCAGGTATAATTTATATGGCTGTATTATTTTCCATTTTTATTGGCATAACAGCCATTTCATGGAATGGTGTATTCGTATCAATAACTTCAGAAGTTGCCCCGAAGGAAATGATTGGTATGTTCAGTGGGGTAAGCATTATTATCATAAGCCTTGGAACCATTGTAGGTACTCCAATATCGGGGTTTATTGTTGACCATTTTAAATCCTATATGTATATGTGGACAGCAATGGGGGTAACAGTAATTTTTGTGGCACTGGCAGTATATATCATGAGCTACAGAATCAAATCCAGTAAAGGTTTAATGTAAAGTGTTTCTATTTAAATGCCCTATCTTCATGGAGTTTCCAGGATTTTATTTAAATAAAACGCTTAAGTATTTAAACTGCAAAAAGGTGCAAATATTATTTCAATGAATTTTTTATATGGTTAATTACGGTATTTTTAACATCCTTAAAAGCTTTTGATTCTGTATATTAATATTATGTATTATTGTTTATCATAATTGATAAACAATGTGATGTATTTGATGATGCCCCATTGCAGACTCTCCGCATGTCCTGTAGATTGGTATATGTATTGAAGCGCCATGTAAAATGGTATTCCTCGGATCAGCAGGTCATCCTTTCAACTCTATCACCCGATAATTATCTCATTTTATAATTTTCAATAATTTCTTTCTTTCTTTTCTTAGAATGGATGTGCTCTATAAATATTCTCACGCCCTCATCTGTCAGGGAATACCGTGACTTTACATCAATTTTATTTTTGTTGATTACAGAGTGGGCATTTCATGGCTTTTTTTTGTTTCAGTGCTGTGGGTACACTACCTTCTTACAATTTCATCAAGTTTCATAATCCCTCCTATTTT
>JAKAYM010000057.1 GCA_021826795.1 Thermoplasmata archaeon | reverse complement strand
ATATCTTATTGCAGATGTTATGACCGGACTAATAATACTCCGTTTCATAAATCTGTAGTTGAGATTTGTATTTAAAAAGACTATATAAGTATTACTATGAACTGTTAGCTACAGAAATTCTATAATACGTATGATGCGTATTCTGTAGTATATAATCATAGATAAATTTCTCATCCTGATAAATTCAACATATGAAAATAGTCCGTATAAAATTATATAATAAATAATCATAAACAAAAATGCACGGTGGGGATATATACAGATTTGCACGGGAACAGCAGGGAGAACCAGAATCGGCACTGGATTTCTCTGCTAACATGAATGATTTTATTCAGGTAAAAAATATGAAAATAAGCAGTGTATATATAAAAAATTATCCAGAAGTCAATCTTGAGTTTTATAAATCCATTGTTTCTGAACATAAATTTAAAAATGAAAATATTACAATAATTCCAGGACTGACTTTCTTTATATATCATTATATGGCTGGCATTGATGGTAATGTAATAGTAATCTCACCGGCATTTACAGAATATATGTATGCCGCCACAGCCGCACACAGAATCATATTGCCATTCAATGTTATAAATAAGAATCCGGAAATAATAGAAAATTATAGTTTTGATACATTATTCATGGTATATCCGGACAATCCCACTGGTCAAATCATGAGTAAAAAAAATATCATGAAAATTCTTGATATCTGTGTAAAAAAGAATGCAAGATTATTTCTTGATGAGTCTTTTATATGGTTTGTAAACAACCGGGAACTAGATGAAGTGGAACTTATTGAATCATACCCAAATCTTATAATAGGCAGGTCTCTGACAAAAATACTTTCTGTGCCTGGCCTCAGGCTGGCATATGTACTGTCATCGAATAATAACATAAGCAGAATAGAGAAAAATCTGGAGCCATGGAGGATTAGCCAGCCTGCACTGCTGTATTTAAGAACCTGTAATATGAATTTTAACGGTATTGCAGAAATGGTAGAAAGGGAACGGAATTATGTCATTAGATCTCTGGAAAGTATAAATATAAAACTTATCGGGTCTCCCAGGGCAAATTTCGCAACTTTCAAACTTCCTGCCGGTATTGATGGAATGAATATGAAAAAATTTCTTGCAGAGAGGGGGATAATGATCAGGTTACTGGATGACTACCCGGAATTCGGTATTAACTATATGAGGATAAGTATAAAAAAACACGGAAAGAACACTGTATTGATCAGGTCTATAAGGGAATACATAGGTGATAGGCATGATTAAAATGATACAGATACTTGGAACAGCATCGGATTCGGGTAAAAGTACAATGGCTATGGCACTCTGTAGATATTTTTCTGATAAGGGCTACAGTGTTGCCCCATTCAAGGCTATCAACATGTCACTCAATTCAGTATCCCTTGAGGATTCCTCAGAGATATCAAGGGCACAGTGGCTGCAGGCTATCGCGTCCAGGTCTGACCCGTCCATGTATATGAATCCATTTCTCATAAAACCGGAGGGTATGGGGAAGTCCCAGATAATAGTTCAGGGTAAATCTATAGGTTCACTACACGTATTGGAGTATTATGAATATCTAAAATCCAATGCAGAAAGTATTATAAGAGAATCATTGAAGCAACTTTCAGGAGAGTATGATATTATTATAGCCGAGGGGGCGGGTTCCGCCGCAGAGATAAACATGGAGGACAGGGATTTCGCCAATATATTTGTATCAAATATATTTAAAACTCCGGCAATACTTATCTCTGATATAGAACGTGGAGGGGTTTTTGCGTCGCTTTACGGAACAGTAAAACTCATGAAAAACAGTGAACTTGTTAAATATCTAGTTATAAACAGGATGAGGGGCAATGTGTCCATGCTTCGTAGCGGCATAGAAAAACTGGAACGTTTGACCGGTAAAAGTGTAATAGGCGTAATACCACATTCTGAATTATCATTGCCTGGCGAGGATTCCATGAATTATTCAAAATCCGTAATACAGAATAATAGGATATGTGTTGTTAAATATCCGTATATGGAGAATTATAGTGATCTAGACCCATTATATATGCTTAACATAGGATTTACATATGTGGATGCCTCTAATATAAATGCCATAGATGAATGCAATACAATAATATTGCCCGGTTCAAAACTCGTAGGGAAAGATTTACAATACATGGAAAAAAGTGGGATATTGAAAAAATTGAAAAGCGTTTGTAGAACAAAAATCATAATTGGTATCTGTGGGGGATACCAGATGCTTGGGAAAAGAATTGTAGATAAAAATGAGGTGGAGTCTGATAATAGTGAAATAACATGCATGGGAATCCTCGATGTTGAAACAGAATATATGGATAAAAAACAGACCGGAAAAGTAAACTACACTCTGAATTCAGCGATTTTCGGTGAAAATCCTAATGAGGAAGGATATGAAATCCATTATGGCCAGATTGTACAAAACCATGAGAAACCATTTGCCTACGTTGATGGCAAATCTGAGGGGTCTGTAAATGGTAATGTTTATGGAACTAATATTCATGGTATACTTGAAAACAGATATTTCCTTAACAAAATATTGAAAATGGAAGTACCGGATTATCATAGAACTCTTGAAGATAATGTGGCATATGGCGCAAAGCTTTTCACAGATAATATGGACATGGGAAAAATAGAAAAACTGATATTATGATAAACGGTGCTGAGCTACTGATATTGACTCTTATCATTGCGGTTATTCTGGATACTGTTGCAGGCGAACCCCCTGATATTATACACCCTGTGGTGATCACAGGAAAGATTATAGCAAAAGTTAAACCGTATTTCAGTAAATTTAAAAACAAAATTTTGTCAGGGTGCATTTTTCTGCTATCTGTAATTATCATCAATACGCTTCCTGTTATAATAATCATGTATATTTTATATCGCCCGAAAAATACAATAATCCTAATAATTTTTATCATAATATATGCATATTTTCTGAAGAGCACCTTCTCAATTAATTCAATGGGTAAGCATATTAAAAAGATAATGGATTCACTGGAAAACAACGATTTGAAATCCGCAAGGGGTTATACTGCTATGGTTGTAAGAAGACCTGTAAATGACATGGACGCTCATGGTCTTGCCTCCGCATCAATAGAGACAATAGCTGAGGGATTTGTTGATGGATATTTGACACCGTTATTTTTCTACGCTTTTTTTGGACTTGCAGGAGCTATTGTTACTAGGATTATCAATACCATGGATTCCAATGTTGCCTACAGGGATACGCAAAACTATGAACTGGGCAGATGTACTGCCATGGAAGATTCCATAATAAATTTCTTTGGATCAAGAATAACTCCTGTAATTTTCAGGATAAGCGCCATCCTGCTTGGATATAGCAATAGAAAAATTATGGTCATTAATACAACAGATAGTCTGAATGCTGGTTACAGCATGGGTGCAATGGCATTAGTACTCAATGTTGTGCTTGAAAAAGATGGTGAATATATAATAAACAGCAGGGGTAACCAGCCGGAAATCAACGATATCAGAAAGGCAATGAATATTTACTATTTATCTTCCATAATATTCCTCATTTTGTTTGTTATTCCTGTAATTGCCATACTATTTGCAATCCATCTACTATCCATTTTCTAGACATCTTAGACATCAGTTGAATAAGGTATAACAGCAAAATATGGAAAATTATAAAATATGAATAATTATTTATTTTTAGTCACAATATATTATCTATGTCAATGGCTTATAATAATGATTACTGGTATGATTACCTGAAAAGCAAAGAAATTACAGAAAAAGATGCAAAGGAATTGCTTGATATGGATATTTATTCCCTGATGTCTCTGGGTGATTCACTTACATCACTGGAAATAGGAGATAGGGTATCTTACGCTGTTTCATATAATATAAATTATTCAAATTACTGTACTGCTTCGTGTCCTATATGTGCTTACTATGTTCCATATAAAATAAAGAAATATAATCCGGAAAAAGGATTTGAATTATCAGTAGAGGATGTACATAATGAAGCTTTAAAAGCCAGGGAATTAAATGTTACTGAGATACATATTGTTGGAGGATTCAACCCTGATTTAAGTATAGAATACTATGAAAATATATTTAAAGAGGTAAAGAAAATACTTCCTGATATAACCCTAAAAACATTCACGATACCTGAAATAGACTTTATCGCCAGAACAACTGGGAATTCAATACCTGAAATTATAGATAGATTTAGAAAGGCAGGTATGGATGCACATACAGGTGGCGGAGCAGAGATATTCAATGAAAATATAAGAAAACAGATTACAACCCCTGAAAAAATATCAGGTGAGAAATGGCTTGAAGATGCAAAACTAATTCATAGCCTTGGGATTAAGGGCAATTCAACGATGACCTATGGAACAGTGGAGGGGTATGATGACATAATAAATCATATGATCAGGTTAAGGAACAATCAACTTGAACAGCCAGGATTTTTGTCCTTCATTCCATTAAAGTTTAGTATTGAGAACACACCCCTGTACAAAATGGGAAAGGTAACGATGCCGGCATCAGGTGATAAGGACATAAGGGTGTATGCACTTGCAAGAGCAATACTTGGAAAGTCAATTAAGAATATCAGTGTTTACTGGGTTGCACTTGGTAAGGAGCTTGCCCAGGTTGCCCTGATGTCAGGAGGAAGTGATCTTGTAGGAACCGCATTCAGCGAGAAGGTTTTCGGCGCAACAAACAGAAAAACTTCAGGGAGTGTGGAGGAACTCAATCACCTGATAGAGGAAATAGGTAAGGTGCCTGCACTGAGAGATACGTTTTATAATATAAAAGAGTACTACTGAAATGATAGGACTCATTAATTTATCTCACTCTGATCCATTGTACATGTCATTTCCACCTGGAGAGACAGTAAGAAACAGTGCTGCCATTAATCTGAAAAATCTGCTGGAGGGCAGAATAGAAATAGGTATGGTATCACTTGTTTCTTTCTTAAAAAATATAGACAGATTGGAACTGGTAGAAAGTATGAACATCCATTCCAGGGCGAATACGGTATCAACGCTACTGGTTTCAAAACTCAATTATTTAAAGAATAACCTGAAAATCAATGTTACATCGCTGACAAAAACTACTGAACTCTACTTGAAACTGGTACTTGATAGAATGGGGATATCATATCAGATAAAGGAATCCGATTATTCTGATGCTGATAATCTATTAAAAACGGCAGATTATGCACTTATCATCGGTGATAATGCCATAGAGGCATATTCAGGAAATTTGAATATACTGATGGATATAGGGCTTGAATTTGCAAAACAGTATAATATGTATCCAGTGTATGCAGTTTCAGCTGCCTCCCATGGAACAGATGTGGATAATAGCATGTTGAACTACCTCAACGGGCGTATAGTGGAATCAAAAAAATACATCAACGAGGCGGCAAGGTTAAATTCAATAAAATTTAAGGTGAAGGAAGAGGTCATGCATGAATATTACAGAAGTATAGATTACTCCTTTACCGAACCTGTTATAAAAACCATAGATTTTATAGAGCATTTAATTGAAGAAAAGGAAACATAATAAACACTGAATTGGGAATATATTTATTTTATAAAGCTATATTATAATTATGATTTCTTACAGTTACCTGGATAGCATTGAAAATAAAATAAAAAATGGAGAGACACTGGATGAAAATGAAATCGTATATTTGTACGATTCGGCCAGTCTCAGGGACCTCGGAAGGCTTGCAAGGTCAATAACCGATGGAATATCTGGAAACAGGGTTTCATTTGTTTCAAATCTCATTCTTAACTATACGAATATATGTAACGTTCGCTGCCACTTCTGTGCGTTTTACAGAACACAGAATGATAGTGATTCATATACATTATCAGTAGATGGTGTGGTGGATGAGATAAAAAAATACTATGAACCATACGGGATTAAACAACTACTTATACAGGGCGGAGTGAATTCGTTCCTTGACCTTTCATATTACATAGAATTATTCCAGAGAATAAAAAAGGAATTCCCGGGTCTTGGAATACATGGACTTTCTACCTCTGAGTTGCACTTCATATCACTCAAGGCCCATATTCCTATAAAAGACCTTCTAATCAAATTAAGGGAAAGTGGGCTGGAGACGATTCCAGGAGCCGGTGGTGAGATACTCGATGGGAGCGTTAGAAAAAGAATGGGTAGGCCAGAGGCAAGCGGGAGGCAGTGGCTTGAAATCATGGAAGAGGCACATAAGCTCGGAATACATACATCTGCAACTATGATGTTCGGGCACATTGAAACCTCACTGGACAAGGCACATCATCTTCTTTCAATACTGGAGTTGCAGAAAAAATATCACGGATTTTTATCATTTACACCGTGGAATTTTGAGCCTGGAAATACCGAACTTGCAAAGGAGGGCTATAAATACAGGTCCGGAGGCGTTTCAGTATTGAAAAATATCGCCATTGCAAGGATAGTTTTCAATAGGGATTTGCCGATAATACAGAGCTCATGGCTCACAAACGGCATGCAGATGGCACAGATGGCTATACTCTTCGGTGCAAATGACTGGGGGGGAACAATATATGATGAAAAGGTCATACCTGCAACTGGAAAGCAGGTGGGAAATCTGAGGAAGGACTATATAATTAATTCCATAAAACAATTGAATATGGTTCCTGTTGAAAGGGATAATATGTACCGTACCATTCAAACGTATTGAAAAATATAAATTTTATAAACCTTAACTCGCTGATTCTTAGGTAATAGTTACCCATACCTTTTATTTCCTCATTATTTTACTGTATCTCAATAAGAAATGTTAATATATTACTATTACCTATTAGGGAATATATGGAGGATTGGATAAGGAAGGTTCTGGAAGAGGAGGGTGTAAGGAACGTTGAGGTCAAGAGGATAGGCAATAATTATTATGCCTACAGTGTGAGCAGTGTATATGATAAGGAGAAGAAGAGGCCAAGGAAGATATCCGGCAAGTACATTGGGAAAATAACCGAATCAGGAATAATAAGGAAGATTCAAAGGAATATAAGGACAGTATTCGAATACGGGAATTCACAGCTGATATATAATATAATACAGGACATAGCTGCACCACTGAGGAAACACTTTCCATCTGCCAGTGAAATAATGGCCATGGCATCAGTAAAGGCAGTAAGGAATGTTCCACTGAAGTACATTGATGATGCATATTCAAAGCTGTACATGTCAAGGATAATGGATGCATCACTATCACATTCAACAATTGCAATGAAGCTAAGGGAGATAGGTTCAGACCTGAAAGCACAGCATGAATTCTTTAAAGAGATGATTGATGATGGGAATACATATCTATACGATTTATCATCCATATTCTCATACTCAGGGAATACAAACCTTGCAGAGAGGGGTTACAACAAGGACCATATATTCCTTGACCAGATAAATTTCTCATTATTATTCTCAGAGGACAGGAAACTTCCTGTTGCACTGAAAGTATATCCAGGCTCAATAAGGGATGTAAAGACAGTTAAAAAGACAATTGATGAATTCAAACTATGCAATTCAATAATAGTAATGGACAGAGGATTTGTATCCATGGACATGATAAATTACATGTCCGGCAATATGAGGTATATACAGCCATTGAGGAGGAATTCAAAGATAATAGACTATTCCGTTAATATGGAGGGTTTATTCACATACCGTGGAAGGGGGATAAGGTATGGAACTGTAAAATACGGCAATTATACACTGTACATATACGAGGATGCAAGATTAAGAGGTGAGGAGATATCCAATTCAATAGTTGCAAGGACTGTCAATCCTGGAATAAAGGTGCATGAGGAGAGGTTAGGCAAAATATCATTGATATCAAACCTTGATAAAATACCTGATGAGATATATTTAATATACAAGGAGAGGGAGGATATAGAGCAGTGCTTCGATGCAATGAAGAACGAAATGGAGAATGATAAAACATATTTGAGGGACAATGATGCCATTAGAGGCTATTTCTTTGTATCGTTCATTGCACTGTACATACATTACAGAATACTTGAGATATTAAGAATCAATGACTTGATAGGGAAGTACTCTGTCAATGAATTGCTGTTTGAACTGTCAAAGGTCTATGCAGTGGAATACTCAGATAATAAGATAGAATTCAATGAGATTCCCAAAAGGGTTGAATCACTGATTAATAAAATAAACATGGACATATTACCTAAGAATTAGCGAGTTAAGGTTTAAAATTATTATTTAAAAAGCTCTATATATTCATAGGGTTTTAGTTTTCCGAAGCAGTATTGCACTTCCTGGAATTGGGATTTAAAGTCCCGTACCTTTTCGGCCATTGCTTCTGGACCTTTTTTCTTTATGATTATATCGCTGATTAATTCTGCAAGATACTTTATATCTGCTTCTTTAAAACCGATTCTGGTAACCTCCTGCGTTCCTATTCTTATTCCACTGGGGTTCATTGATTTTTTGTTGTCATCGTATGGGAGCAGGTTTTTGTTCAGTACTATATTGCAGCTTTCCAGCTTTTCGGCAACTTCCTTTCCACCACCATTCTTTGAAACGTCAATTGCAAGCGTATGGGATTTTGTAAATCCATTTTTTTCTCCAAGAACCTTGAAACCGTATTTACTGAGCTCAGAACCTAAAGTCTGTGCATTTTTAATTATCTGCTTTGCGTATGATTCCCCGAAATCAAGGTGCTCTGCAAGTGTAACACCCAGAGCTGCCATGGCGTTTAAATGGTGATTACTCAGGGTGCCTGGAAATACACCGCGCTGTACCTTTTTCCATTTCTCCTCGTCTGTTTCTCCTATAATTATGCCATGCTGTGGTCCCGGAAGTGTTTTATGGGTACTTCCGGTAATTATCTGGGCACCTTCCCTCAATGGGTCCTGAAACTGTTTTCCACCTATTAATCCCAGTACATGTGCCCCATCATAAACAACTGTGGAACCGATTTCTTCAAACGTATCCCTTAGTTCTTTCAATGGTGTTGGAAACAGGAATACAGACTGACCGAACCATGCCAGTTTCGGCTTTACCTGTTTCAATATCTTTATGGTGCCATCAATATCTATGTTCATCTCATCCACATCAAATGGATAATTAATTGTTTTCAATCCCCTGAATCCAACAGCTCCGAATGGGGCAGAACTTATGTGTCCGCCACCAGATAGGGCAGGGGTGGTTATTGTGTCACCGGGCTTTGTGAATGCATATAATACTGCCATGTTTGAATTTGTTCCGGAAAGTGGTCTTGGATCAACATATTTTGCATTGAAAAGTGCCCTTCCCAAGTCGGTTACCTTATCCTCTATTAGGTCAACAAACTGGTTTCCCTGATAATATCTTTTATGGGGCAGGCCCTCAGCGTATCTGAAACCGAGATCGGTGAGAAGCATTTCCATTGCCATTGGGCTCATTATATTTTCAGATGCTATGAGGGGTATGCTTTCCTCAAAAAATTTATTGTGCTTCATTGCAAGTTCTCTTATAAAAAGTGCATCCTCCAGAAATTCATCACTTTTATTTATCATCAAAGAGATAATATAAAAAGGTATATTTATCTTTAGTTTATAAAATAAAATTTATTTTCTTTTCTTTATTGCATAGGCTGCAACTCCCACAATTGCAAGTGCTGCAATTATTCCTCCTACAATATAGTATTCTGTATAGTTATTTACTGTCTTAAAAGGAACATCTGACACAGACACTGTATGATTGGAGAAATGTGGTATATACAACAATACATACATCCCGGATGAGCTATTTACGTAGGAATAATAAGCATGGGTGCTGCTTGTTTCATTCATTAGAGCTGAAACACTGACATATGATACTATTGTCCCATCGAATTTCAAGTATTCGTGACCAGTATTCCTGGTGACGTTGTTGCCTATGAATATGGCTACTATTGTATGGTGGTTAACAGATGAGTTCACGTCGAATGATACTGTTGAAGATGTCTTGCCGGTGAATACCATGTGAATTGAGGAATTGTAGTATATAGTGCTGTTTTTCAGTGTTCCATTAACCATATTCAGATCTATTTCTGAGGAAACGATTCCCTTCATTATTCCACGCATAACTGTTTTATTATCAGAAACTCTTTGCATGCCTGGTGGAACAACCATATTTACAAATACAGGACCTGATGTTCCTGATGTTCCAGATCTTATTGATATTTCATGACCTGTTACGTTGAAATAACCATTGTGTACAAATAACATTGCTATGGTTCCATTGTTATCTATTATAATCATCTGTCTGCCTGCATTGATAATGTTATTGAAGTTTATCATTGTATTCAAGGCAAAATTTGAATTCGTGGTAGAATTATTTACCTGTGCATTGAGTCTGGCATTTGCAGAATATGTAACCTGCATGTTCCTGGATGTATTATATATTGTTGCATTGGAAGGTATGTATATGTGTATAGTCCCTTTGTATACCAGCATATTTGTTTCAATGGCAGGATTGTTATGCATTACGAAGAATGATGATGTGTTGGTGTACATAAAGAGATTTCCAATTACATTTGTGCCCTGAAAGAAGTTGGTAAGAGACATGTGCATACCGAAGGGTGATGTCCCATTTGCATACATTTTGCTGATAAGCTCTGTGGATGTCATATTGTATGTTATATTGGAAAAAACTCCGGATTTGAAATTTGCAGTTAAAAATCTCCCTGAAATTTTTCCAGTGGTAGCATTATATGTTAAATGTGCACCGTAATTATGCATATCCTTAAAATGTGCATTTATGCTGGAATTAAAACTGGCATTAAGATTTCCACTGCCAAAAATCCCGCTGGATCCGCTGTTTCCAGAAACAGCACTCTGCTGCACGTTGTTACCTGATGCAATGGGAACAGCTGCAGATACTGACATGGCCATTAGAT
>JAKAYM010000056.1 GCA_021826795.1 Thermoplasmata archaeon | reverse complement strand
AATTTAGACTTAAAATATTCATGATTTTCATTTAAAATGCCAACTACTGCCTTTCCTATGTGACCCAACCCCACAAGAGAAATATCCATAACTGTTTATCATTACTTATTTTATAAAACTTATTATAAAATTTTATGCGAAAATCAGATAAAATTTTAAATTCTGTGCCTGATTAAAAAATTAATAAAAAATATTAAAAAATTCACAGCACGGATGCTGCCACAACCTGGTCATTGTCATCAACATTGATTAACTTGACTCCGGACGTTACCCTTGACTGGATTCTGATTTCATCGGAGTTCAGCCTTATTGTCTTGTTGTTTCTGGTCACAATAAGAACCTCTTCTCCATCCTTAACAGGAATGGCAGTTACAAGGGAGCCGGTTCTCTCGCTTTCCTTGAAAATGAGATTTCCAGATGTGCCCCTGTGATGGATGGAGAAATCTGATACCAGTGTCCTCTTTCCTAACCCATTCTCTGTAATGCTCATAACCGTGTCGTTATCAACCACCAGGAATGAATTGATTACCTCAGCTCCATTAAGTTTCATAGATTTAACACCGCGTGATGCACGACCTGTTACAGATACCTCATCACTGAGAAATACTGCTGCCTTATTGTTTGAAGCGGCAACGAATATCTTTGATGGCTTTTCCAGATCCATTACTGAGACAACCTCGTCCTGTTCATCCAGCTTTATTATCTTGAGTCCGGATTCACGCATATCCAGTATTTCCTTTACAGGAGTCTTTTTGATGAACCCTTTCTTGGTTATTATGATCAGATGATTTTTAGAACTTTCCGGAGATTTCATTATCTGCTTGATTTTCTCATTTTCAGCCATTTTGAGGAATGTACCGCCGATACTTCCCAGGGATGTTCTGGATTTCTTTTCTATGGTATATGCCTTTGCCTTCAGTACTCTTCCTGTGTTTGTAAAGAAGTATATCATATCATGGGACATGCATGAAAGTATGCTCCTTACGGTATCCTCCTTTCTTGTTGCAGTGATTGTACCTTTTCCTCCTCTTCTCTGTACATTGTATTCCTCTGTTGAAACTCTTTTAATTAAGCCATTTTCGCTCAATATCATTATTGATTCCTCATTGGGTATGAGATCTTCGTCGTTCCTGGAATTGATATCCCTATTAAGTATTCCTGTGCGCCTTTCATCGCCGAACTGCTTTTTTATTTCCAGCGTTTCCTGCTTTAATACGTCACGCCTTGCAGAATCATTGCTTATAATAAGGTTTAATCTTTCTATGTTCTCCTTTATGCTTATAAGCTCTTCATTTATCTTTCTTATTTCAAGTCCAGTTAACCTCTGAAGCCTCATTTCAAGTATAGCAACAGCCTGCTTTTCAGATAGATTCAGCTGAGACATCAATGAAGTTTTTGCGATTTCCACGGTATCTGATGATTTTATAATTTTTATTACAAGATCAATATTCTGCAGAGCTATGACAAGTCCGGAGAGTATGTGTTCCCTGTCCAGAAGCCTGTTTACATCAAAAATAGAACGTTTCTTAATTATATCTAACCTGAAATCAACGAAACCGAGAATCATTTCATCCAGAGTCATTACCTTTGGCTCATTGTTCAACAGAACAAGATTGTTCACTCCTATTGTTGTTTCTAAGGGAGTATGCTCGTAAAGCTGATTTATTGTAAGCCCTTTGCTATCCTCGTTCTTTACCTTTATTACTACTCTTATGCCGTTCCTATCACTTTCATCCCTTATATCAGATATATTGTTGATGATACCATTCTTTACCTGTTCAGCAACGTTCTGTATATATAATGCCTTATTTACACCATATGGAAGTGTTTTAATTATGATCTTTTTCTTTTCTGTATCATCTATTTCGCCCTGGCAGAATACTTTCCCATGTCCTGTCCTGTATATATTCAAAAGATCGGAATTACGATAAAGGACTCCACCACCTGGAAAGTCTGGACCCTTTACAAATTTCAGTAAATCATCAACACTGCAATCAGGATGGTCAATAGCATACATGATTGCGTCTGAAACCTCCGTCAGATTATGTGGAACCATATTTGTGGCCATTCCCACTGCTATTCCGGATGTTCCATTTATTAAGAGCTGCGGAATTCTTGATGGAAAATATACAGGTTCATTCAGGGAACCGTCGAAGTTCGGGGAAAATGGCACGGTTTCCTTTTCTATATCCCTCACCATTTCCTCGGCCATTCGTCCAAGTCTGGCTTCCGTATATCTCATTGCCGCAGGAGCATCCCCGTCAATGGATCCGAAGTTGCCCTGGCCATCAATCAATGTGTACCTCAATGAAAAATCCTGTGCCATCCTTGCCAGTGCCTCATATATTGATGAATCTCCGTGGGGATGATACTTACCCATGGTTTCTCCTATAATACGTGCTGATTTTTTATACGGCTTGTCATGGGTAACCCCTAACTCGTACATGGAATAAATAATTCTCCTCTGCACCGGCTTCAATCCGTCACGGAAATCAGGTATAGCTCTGCTGACAATTACACTCATTGCATAATCTAAATATGAAGTTTTAATTTCTTCTTCAATCGGTCTAAGTAACATTTATTTCACCTATATGTCAAGATTCTGGACGTACCTTGCGTTGTCTTCTATGAATTTTCTTCTGGGCTCTACCTTCTCCCCCATGAGAATATTGAAGAGTTGGTCTGCATATAATGCATCCTCTATACTTACCTGAACCAGCTTTCTGGTTTCAGGATTCATGGTAGTCTCCCATAGTTGTTCAGGATTCATTTCTCCAAGACCCTTGAATCTCTGGATTACTACGTTCTTGCCCATTCTTGCTACCTCCTTATCCTTTTCATCCTCGCTGAAAACGTAGACAATTTCACTTCCCTTCTGGACACGGAATAAGGGCGGCTGGGCGAAATACACATGGCCTCCCTGTATAAGCTCATTCATAAATCTATAGAAGAATGTTAAAAGCAGTGTTCTTATATGGGCACCGTCAACATCCGCATCGGTCATTATAATGATTTTCCCGTAACGGAGGTTCTTTATGTCAAACTTATCCTTGATGTTTGTTCCTATGGCGGTTATAAGATTCTTTATTTCTTCATTTTCCAGTGCCTTATTATCGTTAGATTTTTCTACGTTTAATATTTTTCCCCGCAGTGGAAGTATAGCCTGGTATTCCCTATTTCTTGCCTGCTTAGCAGATCCTCCTGCAGAGTCCCCTTCAACAATGTAGACTTCCGTTTTATCAGAATCATTGGATGAACAGTCAGCGAGTTTTCCCGGCAGAGTGCCACTCTCCAGTGCAGTTTTTCTCCTGACAAGTTCCTTTGCCTTTCTGGATGCCTCCCTTGCAGCAGCCGCTGCAAGTACCCTCCTGATTATTGAATCGGCTACAGGCGGATAGGACTCAAAGTAATCTTTAAGATATTTTTCAGTAATAGAAGATACTATACTTTTTACCACTGAGTTACCGAGTTTTTCCTTGGTCTGGCCCTCGAACTGAGGATTGAACATTTTAACATGGATCACAGCGGTGAGTCCTTCTCTGGTATCGTCTCCTGTAAGTGCTGTTACTCCCTTTATAAGATTCTTTGATTTAGCATAGTCAAGAACTGCCCTTGAGAGACCGGTATGAAACCCTGTCATATGTGTTCCTCCCTCGGGAGTTTTAATATTATTAACAAAGCTTTCCTCTACGCCGCTGATCCCGTCTGTGTACTGGAGCGCAAATTCAACCACATAGTCCTTATAAGCCTCGTGGCAGTATATTGGCTCCCTGTTTACTGGCTCTCTTCCCTGATTAAGAAACTGGACATATTCCACCAGTCCACCTTCGAAATGGAATTTTTCATGCTTATTTGTTCTCTGATCAGTTAGATTTATGGTTATATTTGGATTCAGAAATGCAAGATCCATTATTCTCTGTGAGATTGTTTGATACGAAAAATCTATGCTATCAAATATGGAAGCATCGGGAAAAAATTTGATTACTGTACCATGTTCCGGATATTTTAACTCAATATCGCTGATTTCCGGATCTTCGGCCTGTTCTGATTTATCGAGAACCTTCAATCCAGAAACCGGAACTCCCTGCTGAAATTTCTCATAATATAATTTTCCATCCTTCTTCACAAGTGCTATAAGATAATCAGACAGTGCATTGACAACGTGAACTCCGACACCATGCAACCCTCCTGTGACCTTATAAACCTTCTTGTCAAATTTTGCACCACTGTGCAGTTCTGTCATGACTATTTCCAATCCGGGTCGCTTGTACTTTGGATGGATATCTACCGGAATTCCCCTTCCATCATCTTCAACAGACAGCGCCCCGTCTTTGTATATGACTATATTAATATCCGAGCCATATCCTGCCATAGCCTCATCTATACAGTTATCCACAACTTCATATACCATATGGTGAAGTCCTTCAGGACCAGTTGACCCGATGTACATACCCGGAACTTTTCTCACTGCCTTCAGTCCCTCTAGAATCTGAATCTGTGATGCATCATAATTGTCCATTGCTTTATCCATAGTATCTAAGTATAATACAACATATAATTATAAGGTTTATGTCCATGTTCAATTCTTAATCTGAATATTCTATAAAATTATCTATTTTTCTGGATAGTAAAATGTTTTAGTATATAATTTATATGGATGAATGGATCATATTATTTCTAATGGGTGGGATATATCGACAGGAATTTTTACAGGACAAAATTCTGAGGACTATATAAAAAAAATTATTGAGGTGTATAATAAAAACTCAACAGCCAATATCAGAAATGTTGCTCTAAAATTCAGGCATACATTCCACAGTATAAAATATTGGCCATTGCTGCATGACCCTGTAAATAAGGTTGATTACCTGCCTCTGGGCTTTGTATATGATAGTTACGGGCATTTAGGTTTCAACAGGATAGAAATAAGAAACAAAAAAGCATATATCTTTATTGCTGACAAAAACTATTTTTCCGGTAAAGAAGGTAATGTTAAGGTTAGAATTTTTAATACATGTTCAGTAAAGCACATCCTTGCGGCATCGGTGCATATGGTGGATAAATTGAAGTTTATCAAAAATTATGATGATAATAATAAGTATTACGATAATATCATTCCTGATGCTTCCTATTTTATTATAGATGCGGAAATATCAAGGGAAACAAAATCCTTCAGGGAGACTCTTTCATTTGGGAAAGAGATTATTAATCGTACAATTGTATATAACAGACTGAAAATTTTCAGATTTAGATTTAATAAAAAACTCTGCTGCGGCATTATTCAGGGAAGCGATGACCATTTATTTCTTTATAAAATTGCCATCTTACTTGGAACTAATACGGGAAAAGTCTAGATTATTTATTGATAACCAATTCCTTTTCGCTTCCTGTATCTTTATAATCAGAAAGTTTTAACTTAGCCGCTCTTACCATTTGATCAAACTTTTTATTATCAAATGGAAATTTTTCAGCCCGAAATATTACTTTAATTTCATCTCCATCATCAAGATCAAAGTAAAGACCTTTTAAGTAGGCTTTCAGATAGTTTTCCGGGTCGCCACCGCATATTACATTTCTCTGATCGTCGGTTTTCATAGGTTTTGTATTGCAATTTAGGATTTATGATTTTTTGTTTTATAATCTATAGACTTATATTCATTCTATTATTTAATATGGTATCACCTAAGGATAAATTTGAATGAATTAATGGGTTCTAATGTATATCTACATTATTTTTAGAGCTAAACCACAGGAAACAGTATTATTCCTGTACCATTTTCTTTCGTGGTGCAGCATTATATTGGAATATAAAATTGTTTTTTATAAATATAAGATATATTTTATTAATTTAGTGTTTTAATCCACTGTATATTCGCTCCCATTGCTATCATAATAGCTGTGTTTTCTGCAGGATATGTTATATACAAAGGTTATACAAATAGCCTAGGAAGCAGTCTTGTAGAAAGAATGATAAATAAGACAGAAAAATAAACATGATAAATTATCAATTTTCTTTCTTATACATTCTATCTTAATATTCATCTAGATTTTTATATACCGGTAATCTGATGTGGAGACTTAAAATTTATTTATGGAGAAAATATCCTTTATCTCCCAGTAAATTAACGTAACCATATCGCTCCAGCTGGACTACCTTATTTTTCCCTGTGGCAAGTGGCTCGAGCATGCCTTTATCGGCGGTGCCATCAGGATGGTAAATAGATATTTCTATAGAATTTTCAGGGGCCCATTGAATAATTTTAACTCTCTCCTTTGGTTCATAATCAGAATAAACTATTCTATCATTCACCTTCTGGGCAACACAGAGATCTTTCAATCTTATGGTTTCCCCCTCTGCTATTTCCAGCATATCCTTTGCGGGAAAATATATGCTTGCATCAGGTTCTAATGTATATTCCCTGAATCCTCTTTCCGGATTCTGTGGATGCAGCATAGCATGGCTTTTTAATTCCAAAGGATTTCTTATATGCTGCACTACCGGTTCCGGTACAAAGGAATATCTTTCTGTATCGTTATCTATTATTTCTCGATCCATGGAGTTGAAAATCTCCCATGAAAATGTGGCGTTGTTTTTATTCATTCCGGAACTTATCCAGTAATTTCTGAATGTTTCTGGATTGTAACCCCTCTTTTTCAGTGCCATTAGGGTACCCAGGCGTATATCATCCCATCCGGAATATTTCCCTGACCTTATTCCCTCCTTTATAATTGTGGTTTTCAGAATCGTATATGGAATTGTTATAAACCCGTAATGGAAGTATTCAGGTATATTCCATTTATTGTATTTGAATACATATTTCTGCTTTTCAGTGTTTACAAGATGGTCTATGCCCCTTATAACATGCGTGAGCCCCAGATAATGATCATCAATTGAGACCGAGAAGTTCATGGTCGGATATGCAACGTATCTGGTACCTGTACGGGGATGTTCATGAGTGTTTATTCTGAAGGCTATCCAGTCCCTGATAGATGGATTAGGATGATCTATTTCTGTTTTCATTACCAGTGCTGCCTGGCCATCTGAATAATAACCGGAAATCATCCTGTCAAACTTCTCTAGACTATATGACGGATCTGCGTCCCTTTCCTTGACCGGAACTTTGTTCAATTTGAGATCATGGAATTCCTGCTGGTTCTCCTCGATTGCATACATATAACCTTCTGAAATCATTCTTTTTGCTTCAGAATAATAAAATTCCATTCTGGAGGACTGTATAACTGTCTCTCCTACATTTACACCAAGCCATTTCAGATCTTCTGGTATAAGCTGATATGCATCGGAATCTATATTTGCAGGATTTGTATCCTCAATTCTGAGTATAAGCTTTCCACCATAGCGTTTTACATACTCATCATTAAGAATTGCCATTCTGGAATGGCCTATGTGCAGTGGGCCTGATGGTGAAGGGGCCATTCTCATGATTACACCACCCTTTACATTGGGCAGGTCCGGAAGCCTGTGTTTTTCTTCTTTCTTTTCCTTTATCATTATGTCCGGATATTCAGTATTGACAATCTCTTCAATCTGATCATGTGTCATTGAATTTACTTCATTTACGTATTCCTGAATTGATTTCATTACATTTTTCATATCCTTCCTTATTTCAGGATTTATGGAAATTAGTTTTCCAACTACAGATGATGCATCTGCCTTTCCATCGTGTAAATATGCGTTTTTAATAACCTGCTTCCTTATTTCTTGTTGCATAAAAATTTTCCACCTCTGAAATAACTACACTATCAAGTTCCTTCAATCCCGGTGCTGCCACAGATGATATACAGATATCCTCACGTCTTTCACTGATATCTATCTTAGTCTGTATCCTGATAATCCTGTTTGGGAATGTTTCAGATATTTCCCTGTAAAGATTGTTCTGCTCTTCTTCTGTATATTTTGAAGTGCTGGAGTAATCAAACAGAAATAGTATAGTTCCTTCTATTTTGGAAAGGGCAATTATAGCCTTTTTCTCTATATCGTTTCTTTTATCCATGGGCCTGTCCAGAATTCCTGGGGTATCTATAAACTGGACACGCCAGTTTTCAATATTTTTATAACCCAGTAGGATCTCCTTTGTAGTAAATGGATAACTGGCAATTTCGGGAGAAGTCCCGGTGAGTTTCTGTATCAGCGAACTCTTTCCAGAGTTTGGAATTCCTGCAATTATGAATGTGGGAATATCTGTTATGATTCCGGGCAGCCTTCTGAGGTAATTCCTGCATTCTCCAAGGTATAATAGGTCGGGATTAATATTCTTTATCAGGGAGGAAAATCTCCCGTAGTATGCTTTCATGATGCTATTCATATCATTGATGGTTTTAGCACCCTTCAATTTTTTAATATAAATTGTACTGAAATCTTTTATCTTATCCGTTGTCCACTGTACATTACCCAGGCTCAGCTTATACTTATCCACATCGAACATCAGGTCTATTAAATCAAAGTAAAAAGGATGTAATGTTTCTATTGTGGGGAATTTTCTAATTATCTTATCAAGATGCCCTGTTGAAATGCTTTCTATGGTTGATATTCTATCTGTAATTTCCTTCCGAATTTTTGTTTCCTTTTTAGGGTAGTATGGCTCCACAATGTTTGACGCCTTATGAAATGATTTGTCTATAATTTCCTGTGATCTCAGCACTGTGGGTATATAATCAAACATATAACCCCATTTCAAAGTGGTTAATATCCTTTTCATTGTATGAATTAATAAATTATTTTAACAATATGTTGATATACCATAAAATGGTTAATACTGCCGAGATTGTCAGAACTTACATTAATGAACATCCAGAAATAAAAGATTATATGGCCCGTGGATTGATTAATATTTCAGCACTTGCAAGGGAAATTGTGAATAAAACGTCTGTAGACGATTTTGATGCTGCAGTGGCTGCCTTAAAGAGATATAAAAATAACGATTTGCCTTCATATACAACTGAAATTCTTGATAGGTCTAATCTGGAAATGTCCTCAAATATTGCCATTATTGTCATAAAAAAGAACTATGATACACTGAAAATAATTACCGGAATTATAGGTAACCTGAAAAAATTGAATTCAGTAAATCTTGTAGAAACCATAAACTGCTTTTCCATTCTGGGCGATAACCAGACGGTGTCCGGTTTCTCCAATTTTTTTTCTAATGAACAGATCATAGAATACAGAAAGGACCTTGGACAGCTGACCATAATTAGCCCTGATGAAATAGAAATTACAAAGGGATATGTTAATTTTATAACCTCTCTCTTATACAGGGCAGGAATCAATATCATGCATATAATTTCCTTTTACCGTGATACTATAATAGTACTGGATGAAAAGGACCTTACAGACGCATTTAAAATCATTTCTGCAAAAATGATTGACAGATGAATATTAAGTCCAATAATATATGTTCTCCGGAAACAGGAAATATTAAAATATGGAATGATTATTGGTTAATATATGAGATACGAAAGGATACATGAATTCAGGGAAAAACATATTCCCTATAAAACGATTATCGAAAAAATGCAACTTGCCCCGGATGATATTATTATAGACATGGGTGCAGGAGATGGGTTTTACAGCAAAATATTTGCTGATAAGGTCATTAGTGGGATGGTATATGTAATTGAACAGAACTCCGATGTTATAAGATACATAGAAAAAAATATTGGGGGAAGAAATAACTATAAAATTATAAATGAGGACATGTGTAACCTTGATGTGAAGGGATTCAACAAGATATTTTTCTCAACAGTTTTCCATGATATAGATTGCAGAGAGGATATTTTAAAATTCATAAAGGAAAACTCAAAGAAACCCGTATATGTGTATCTGATAGAGTTCAATAAGAAGGGAGAAATGGGACCTCCCATGAATATACGAATAAACCATGAAGACCTAAATAAGATCTTTACAACTGCGGGTTTTATATCAGAAATGCATATGGATTTCGAGTACAATTATTTCGATAGTTACTCCATAAAATAAAGAGTGATAAATATGAGTGAAGATAATAATGGAAACAGGAATTCGATTAAACCTGTAAGAAGCAACGTTAAATTGAAGAATGTAAAAAACAATGGAATAGAAATAGGTAAGCAGAAAATAACCGGCATACCAGAGACTTCAATATCCGAAACAAAAACCAGTATTGACCCTTTTGGAATTAAAAGACCATCCAAAACCATTAAAGAAAAAAAGGAAAGTGCTGAACAGAAAAACTACTTTAAACGCTAAGATATTATTTTGAAATTTATTTTAAATTTTTAAAGGAAATGGTGCTTTTTCTCTCCTGTATCACCCTGAGCAGGTTGTGGTTCATAAAATTCGACTTTCCCGCACGTATTGCATTTATAAAGTGTAAATGTTTGTGTGGTTTCGGTCAGATCATTCCAGCCGCCCTGAAACATTCCCCCTGTTCTCGTATATCCATTTATTATGAAATTCATATTTCCTGCCGGTTCCATCTGACCGGTACAGTCTGGTGTTGAGCATCTCATAGCTTTGCATATAAAACTTATATATAAAAGTTACACTTATATTCTGATTATTATCCATAGAAACATCATAATTATTACAGACTCTCCGCATGTGTAACTAGCAGATGATGTAATACAGCCCTTTAACATGAAAACATCATGTTATTCCATCCATTAGATGCATGAATTGTCATGACTGTAGTGCTATAAGTAACACATAACTGAATATTTTATCCGGTTCAGGAGGAAAAACATACTTTAGCTCCATGGCTGAAGCTATCAATGCACATCAAATGCCCATAACTTATTGGCCTTAACTGTTGATCATCCATTGCCGTTCATAATTATATTCAATTTACCTCTTCCCATGGAGATGATAAAGTCCATGAGCGTAATCCATCCATAGCCTGATATTCTTCTAATAAGATTAAGAAGTGGTCATGG
>JAKAYM010000055.1 GCA_021826795.1 Thermoplasmata archaeon | reverse complement strand
GGAAGATATACATGCAATTTACCGGGAAAACCCGCCAGGCCCGGAAGGGAACAACGGTATCCTGGACCATCGATGCTGAGAGGGTGCGGGGAGGAGAGGAAGTGGAGGACGCTACCAAAACACCTGGGCTGAACCAGGCGTGTCCAGTATTATGATTATTATGTACAAGATTATTCAGGACCCTGTAAACGGGCCGATAAAAATAGAAGGAGTATTCAGCGAAATAGTTGATTCAAAGTATTTTCAGAGGTTAAGGTATATAAAGCAGCTTGGTTTGTGTAATACTGTATTTCCCGGAGCCAACCATACAAGATTTGAACATTCCATGGGTTCTATGTTTCTGGCTAAAGAGCTCATGGAGGCTCTGGGCATTGACAGCAACATTCCGGCTCTTGCAGCTTTACTGCATGATATTGGTCATATGCCCTTCAGCCATGGAATAGAAGAAGAGTTTCACAGCCTTTACGGAGTAGTCCATGAAGATATCACAAAAAAGATTATTACAGGGTCTTCCCCGTATAATGATAGCAGTATACCTGATATATTGAAACAGTACGGATATGACCCGAAAGATATAGCAGATATTGCCACAGGTAAATCAAAAAAATATCCTTTGTTTTCGGAAATGATCAGCGGACCTCTGGATGTGGATGAAATAGACTACCTCAGAAGAGACGCACTTTTCTGTGGTGTAACAATGGGCCAGATCGATTACAAGAGATTATTCAATACGGTAGTGGTAGATGATAATAAACTGATAGGAGTTGAGAAATCAATACCGACAATTGAATCAGTTATAATAACCAGGATCCTGATGTTCAATACTGTTTATTTCCATAAAACGTGCAGAATAGCGCAGAAGATGCTGGGATATGCTTATATGGACATGAAAGACAGAAGTATTGAAGATATCAGGTTGAATGATTTTGAATTTATAGAAAAAATTAAGAATGGAGACTCTTCTGATGTGTTAATACATATTCTAAACCGTGAACTGTTTAAGGTAGCATTTAGAGCCGGTTACAGCAAAGAAAAACTTCAATGGGTTAAGGAAGCATTGAAAGATTTCAATTCCCATGACTATATAATCGATATTATACCCCCGCTTTATTTTTCTGGAAAAGGTAGAATAAAGAATTATGCTACAGTATATTTTGGGAGTAAAAAACAGGACATTACTGATGTTTCCTCAATAGCAATGGCGCTTTCTGGTGAAATGGAGAACAGACAGATTCTTGTATCTGGTTCTAAAGATATATACAACAGAATAAAAAGTAAGATGCCGGTGTAATTTTGCTTAGAACTAAATTATGAATAAAGTAATGAAAGATATATATTGTTGCCGTATAATTTAATAGTAAACTATTTAGTAATAGTTTTACCGAAATATATATATAGTCATGTATTAGTATTATCATGAATAAAAAAATGAAAATAGTTGTAAGTATGTGGATTGTGCTTATGATGTTATCTATGGGAGGTATGTCTTATATAGGAAATGAAATCACTACAGACAATAACGCAAAAATAAGAGCTGATACAACTACGCCGGATGACTTAAAGACAGATGGAGTGCTTATGGGCTGTTATTCTAGATGTGGACAGAATAAATACGGTGACATATATTGCCAGATATGGCTTTTTAAGGCTACAGACGGCTTAGTGTATTGGATAGCACAAATAAGTGTAAATTCGGAAAATGGGGCAGTTTTAGATGGTGGGTATAGCTTTTTATCACCTTATAACCTTATAAATAACGCACACACTACTTCAACACTGGAATTGGATAAGCCAGATAATGGTGAGCAGAGCATAGAGTGTATGACACCAATGCATAAAACTTCAGGTGGGACAGCAGAAAAGGTTACATATACCCTTGGCGGGTCTTATTGTGGTGGATCAGCCAGCATATCGTGGCAAGTCAGTTACCCAGTATATTGCCAGTCACAAACTCAAAGAACCAGTTCTGTTGCATCCTGGAGATTCCAGGATAACCAGGGCGAGAAGGGTTCAAATCCAACAAGCGCCACATATACCGGCGGTGTAGCTGTGTTTCAGAATACTGGAAGTACCCAGGATATAAGTATACATGACAGCATGTGTTCACTTACCAGCTCCTGGTGGGGAATATGCGTATATACCCATTCCTATAGTCAAAATTCAAAAGTGTGTATGGGATATATATCTTAAATAAATTTTATGGAGGTTTATAATGAACAAGAAATTAATTGTTATTTTATTATCAATTTTGGTTATCCTTGTTTCAGTAAATTTTGGAGTTAAATATTACCAAAGTTTGACAGATAACGTTAATGTTTCTATAACACCAGCCGACAATAATATAACACAGGGACACAACTTAACGGTTTATGTAAACGCTACTGCCAGTCTACCTTACAGATCATTTATAATTAATGCTGCAACGTATACCTCCGGTGCCGAAATAGAATATTTAGGTGTTAATGGTACTACACCGGAGCAACTCTATGGTTTAATAAAGTTTAATATTACAGGAAATGATCATATTATATCATCCTGGAATGAAACAGTTTTGCAAAATTCTGGCTACAGGTATCCTTGTTATACGTTAGCCCCTGCTGGTTATTATAAAATAGAGAATATTGATTATTCACTCCCGCTATGCGATTACCAAATAAATCCTATAATAACCTATAATAATCCTGAAATTCACCTCTCAGGAATATATTATAAATATTATAACAAATCTATTAACAATGGTGAGAATATAAATATATCATTAAGAAACACTCCTGGTTCAAATCTCCCAGTAAATGCTTCAGCTTACATATATTCCTGTAATTACAAAAATACATCATATGCAAATATCACCAGCAGCAACGGGCAATTTTTAATTAAACTTACGGGCGTTCAGTATTTAATGAAAACCGGTTATGGTGTAACCAAAATCATTATAACACTTAAATATGGTAAACTTTTTATAGGTCTTCCCCTCGGTGGTAAAATTGAATAGTATAAATGTGAATAACGTATACAAAAGATATAGAAAATCTAAAGGTTATGCTATCAATGGTATAACATTAAGTATTGATAAACCGGGAATATATTCTGTTGTTGGTCCGAATGGTGCCGGTAAGACAACATTATTAAAATTGATTTCCAGACTGATAAAAATCACATCTGGAACAATAAAGACTGAGGGGCTGACATTTTATTTACCAGAACTACCAGCATATTATGGAAATTTAACGGCATTGGATCATTATAATTTTATAAAAAATATTGTAAATCAGAATAACCTTTTATATAAGCCTGAAGAAATATTAAATATGATTAATCTTGATAAAAATAAACCTGTAAAGAATTATTCAAAGGGTATGAAAAGAAGGCTAAATATTGGAATGGCACTGATGGTAAAGAGTGACATAATACTGCTTGATGAACCATTTGATGGGCTTGACCCTTCTATTTCTGAACAACTATCGAATATTATTAAAAAAATGAATGATGGAAATAATATAATTATAATAAGTAGCCACGATTTATCTAGGGTTGAGGATATCTCTGATACAATTATATTTATGAAATCTGGAAGAATTCTTAAAGAGATACATAATATTAAAAATAATGAGATAACATTAATTTTATCAACCGATGAAAATAATATATCAAAAATATCTGATACCGGCATTCCATTTAATTTAATAGGCGATAAAATAGTAATAAATACTCTAAAAAAGGATTTGCCTTATACAGTAAATAAGTTAAATCATATGGGTATACAGATCTATTTAACAAAAATATTTAATGTATAGAGTATTTGTATTCATGCAGAGGACGGGATTTGAACCCGCGAACTCCTTCGAGACTAGACCCTTAATCTAGCGCCTTTGTCCTAACTCGGTAACCTCTGCCCTTGTGTATCATTTTTACATATATTAAGTTTAATCAAAATATTACAAATCAATCTTAAAACTATTAAACCTTATAATTTATTAAAGAGTACACTATTAGTTTCTGCATGATAAATAAAGATACACTGGTGATATCCAATCCGGGTACTGGAAAAACGACCAGAATAGCAGACGAAGTGGTTAATCTTATAGAACAGGGAATATCACCTGATAGTATACTTTGCATCACATTCACTAATAATGCGGTGGCTCAGCTTCAGAACACCATTGATATGAAGTTAATTTCCAGGAAAATTGGCAAATATACCGCCTATGATATAAATATATACACATTCCACGCACTTGCATTCAACCATTTACCGGGAATTAACTCGGAAAATTCTATTATTTCATACAATATGGCACGATATTTAATATACAAAAAATTGAGAGATCTCAGGGCATTCAACTATGCCCGCGATTATGTAATAAATGAAATAGTACCAAAGCTGGAAAATGCAATAAGGTATATCAAAAGCTTCGGTATTACTCCTCAGGATATTGAGAATTTCAGGGATAAAATATTGAAAATAATAGGAGAAAAGTTTTCTACAGGCAGGGTAAGAAATATTGGTGCAGATGAGGAACAGTATTTATTTGATTATTTTTACCAGGCATTCAAATACTACGAGGAAAAAAAGGGAAATCTGGATTTCAATGACCTTCTTTTTGAATTTCAAAAATTTAAGGGTAAAAAAGTCTATAAATATGTTTTCGTTGATGAACTTCAGGATATTAATGATATAGAAGCAGCAATTGCAAAGTCCTCCGGGAATATAAAATTCATGGTGGGCGACAGGAAGCAGTCTATTTTTGGATTTCAGGGAGGTGCCTTATCAGTGTTTAATTCTTTACTTGCTGATGCAAGTGTTGCCAAAGAAAATATGAAAACAAATTACAGGAGCACAGACACAATTTTGGAGTATTCTAAGAATTACTATATGAAGTTTGAAAAAGATGCAGAAGAGCTTGAAAATTTTGAGGGGGTGCATGATAAGGGTGCGAAGGTAACCGTAATACAGTCAGAATCCCCAGAAGAATCGGTAATAAATAGGATATCAGAAATATCTAACCATGAAGGTACAACAGGAATAATTGCTAGGACAAATGCTCAGATAGACATGCTTTCAACGCTACTTGATAAGTATAATATCGATTATTCCAGCGATTCAAATGTACATTCCGTCACAGAGGCAAAAAAAGATATTACCCTATTTCTCCGTGGAATGCTGTATGATAATGATGATGATATTATTTCAGCGTTAATTACACCGTTTTCAGGATTATCCCTCAAGGAAGCCTTTGAAATTTCAGAATCATTGCATAATGATAGTAGCACAATTGACCGGTTTGATACTGGGAATCCATTTTTTTCCCTGAGGAACATGGCACTATCAAAGGAGGGCATAAAAAAACTATTCGATACAAGGATCCTGCCGGTTGCAGCATCAATAAGCCAGGAATATTTCCTCACTGCATCCACTGTTAAATCCTCTATTGATGAATTCTTCCAGGGTGAAAAGGAATATACAAGAGAAAACTTCTTTGATTTCCTTGATTTATCATATTCTGAAAATGGCGTAAAGGCAGGCAATTCAAAACTGGTGCTCACCACTGTGCACAAGGCAAAGGGCAGGGAATTTGACCGGGTCATATATTTACCAAAAAAACCTAGAGTTTCGGATGCGTATATAGACCTGATAGTTTCATCCATAATAGAAACAGTAAAAGGCATAGATGTGGATGATGAATTAAAAAATGAGAGCATACGAATTGATTTTGTTGCATTTACCAGGGCAAGGGAAAAATTATGGATATGCGCATCCACTAGAGAGGCACCAACCTATCTCATACCTGAATATTCTGAGTTAGTTATAGATGAGGCTTTCAGTGAAAAATCTCCTGTGCCTGACAAAACAAAATTTGATGAGGCATATCTCCAGTTTGTCTCCGGAAACTATACCGGTTCAGATAAAATTATCAAAGGGAACGATGCCTGGCTAAAGGAAAAGGTATATGAGTTCTTCAAATCAAAGAATGTACTTTCCTATTCACTTATAAGCCTGGACAATCCATACTGGCTATTAAAAAATAACATATTGAAGTTAAATGAGAAGACAGAGGCGCTTTATTATGGTTTAAATGCACATGAAATGGCAGAATCGCTTTATAAGGGAGAAATTCAAAAAGAAATATTATCCATTAAGGATAGAAAAGTCCTTGATAACATAGAATCTGTTGTTAATCAGATAAAATCTGCATATGGTATGGAGCAGATAGAGTCTGAAGTTTCTGTTATAGCAAGGGTAAATCAGATGTTTCCGGATTTTGCCAATGAATCTGATTCAATAATGTTTTACGGCAAACTTGATGCCGTATTCGGAAATGGTAAAAGGTATGTAATTCTTGATTATAAAACAGATAAAACAACTGAGAGATCATCACATCATAGAGTTCAGCTCCAGGCCTACAGGATACTTTATGCCATAAAGAACAGCATAGATGTGAATAATATTGATATCGCAATAGGTTACATCAGCCTGAGGGGAAAAATAAATACAGGAGAAAATTCTAATGGGATAGATTTCAAGCAGCCCGATAAAAGGTCTGTGGAACAGTTAAAAAAATATATCAGCAGATTCCTGAAATATAAAAACAATCCTGATGAATTTATTTCGGATTATTTGAATTATCCCTGCGACGATACACTTTACAGGAGGCTGGGGGACCTGCTTAAATAATAAAAATATTTATTAGTTTAATATGTCAATTCCGTGAGATCTGTGAATAGCCGTTTCTCAGTTCTATACGCTCTCCATGGGTATATACGTTGAATCTGTTTCCCCTGACAAATGATAGAAGGGTAATATTGAACTCATCGGCCAGTTCAACGGCAAGTGATGAAGGGGCAGATACTGAGCTTACAACCGGTATTCCGAACACTGCGGCTTTCTGGAGTATTTCAAATCCTGCCCTGCCACTGACCTGAAGCACAGCCTCCGGATTTCTTTTAGTTCCATTCAGGACCATCTTCCCTATGGCCTTATCAACGGCATTATGCCTGCCTATATCTTCTCCAATGGAGAGAGCATTTCCGTAATAGTCTATAATAGCAGCTGCGTGTATTCCACCTGTACTGTTAAATATTTTCTGTGACCTTTTCATTATTTCTGGCATTTCTAAGATATCTTCATAATTCAGAACACTTTTATTTTTTATAAGCTCCCCGGATTTTACAAATATATCATCTATATTGGTTTTGCCGCAGACACCACAGCTGGAATTTACGTAGAAATTCCTCCTGCCCAGAAGATTTTCCTCGAAGTCAGAAACTTCAACCTGGACTATGTTGTTCTTTTCTGAAGTTTTTGCGGAATTTGAATATTTGATCTCTTTTATGCTGTTCTCCTTTACTATTCCCTCTGTAAATAGAAATCCAGCCGCCAGGGAGAAATCGTCTACCGGAGTCCGCATTATAACTGATACATTGTATTCAATTTCATTATGGATTATTTTGATTTCCAGTGGCTCTTCCACAGTAAGCATATCGGCTTCTTTTACAGGAATCCCGTTATTGACCCGTAATATTTTTCTTTCTATAAATCCGCTCATTTTTTCTCCTGAAGGCCGGATAGTATCTTCAGAATCAGGGTTATATATCCTGCAACAGTTTTATCGTTGAGCATCCTCATGATATCCATGAGGTCCTTATCCTGAGGTTTGCCGGCACTGTTTATAGAATCACCCAGCCGATTCATCAGGTTAACAGTCACATCTGGATCAAGTTTTGATAGGAGGTCAAATATGCTCATAATATTTGTAATCGATTTTTTTGTTGTATCAGAGTTGAACTGGTCTGAAAACGTGTCCATTATAAACTTATAATTTGCTGCCATGGCATTAACCAGTGTAAGAAAACCGGAATCGTTGAGATTCTTGATGGTTTTCAGAAAAGAGTCAAGGCTTTCTCTGTATTCATCCGGTATAAGCGAATCGTCCTCTGTTTTATTTTCCTCAATATATTCTATAGGTTTAGACATTTTAATCATCTGTTAATTTTATATAATCTGATCTCTTCCATTTCTCGTCCACCATTATGCCTTTCTGTGGGTGTGGTGTTGCGTATCGAGAATTATTTGCCGGTAACGGGATTCCACCATTGCCCTTCAATTTTTTGATTTTCACAGGCAACTCCTTGTATGATGGTGTGTCTGAATCAGGATCCCTGTTATAGGATGTGAGAAGGTTTACAGTAGCATCATCAGAAGCGGCATTCATTGGCATATAAAGCTCATTCCCACTTACCCTTTCAGTAATAAGGGCTCTAAGCTTTATGCTCCCCCATTTTGACATCACTCTTACATAATCTCCTGTATTTATTCCATATTCATCTGCAAGTTTCTGTGAAATTTCCAGAAATGTATCCGGAACCTTTTCTTTTATTCCCTCAGTTTTGAAGGTTTCATTCCCCTCATGGAAATGCTCTAACATCCTTCCATTATTCAAATGCAGGGGATACTCCTCTGATATTGAAAGTGGTGGTCTATATGAAAGAGGGTAAAATCTTGCCTTTCCATCCGGAAAATTGAATCTGTCTGTATAAAGGTATTCCGAATCATGCCCGTTAACCATTGGCCACTGGAGACTTTTGAATCCTTCTAACCTTTCGTAGTTTACTCCATTAAATATGGGTGACAGAGAAGAGGCTTCATCCATTATCTCTGAGGGATGAGTATACTTCCAGCCAGCTCCCAGGGAGTTTGCTATGCCCTGTATAATTTCCCAGTCCGGCCTTGTTTCCGCATAGGGATCCATAACCCGGTAAATCCTCTGTATGCGTCTTTCTGTGTTGGTAAATGTTCCTTCCTTTTCAAGGCTCACGGATGCTGGTAATACAACATCGGCGTATTTTGCGGTTTCAGAGAAGAATACATCATGGACAACCAGGAAATCGAGTTTTTCAAGTGCAACCCTTGTTTTTCCTGCATCTGGACCAGTTGAAGCAATCTCCTGCCCGATAACGTACATTGCCTTGACCTTATCGTTGTCTATATTTTCTATGCAGGATACATTATCAATGCCGGGTTTTCTTGAAAGTTCAGTATGCCATGCCTTTTCAAATTTTTTAATGGCTTCCTCATCCTTTATTGGCTGGTATCCCGGAAGGTAGGTAGGCATTGACCCGAAATCACTGGCGCCCTGCACGTTGTTATGCCCTCTCAAAGGATATGCCCCGGTTCCAGGCCTTCCGTAATTGCCTGTTACCAGAAGCAGGTTGGAAATAGCTGTTGATTCATCTGAACCCGCAGAGTGCTGTGTTATTCCCATGGCCCAGAGTATGCACATACTTTTTACACTATGTATCATTTCCGCTGTTTTTATTATCTGTTCTTCGGGAATTTTTGTTATTTTTGATGCGTTTTCCAGGGTAAATGTTTCAAGGCTTTTTCGATATTCATCAAAATTGTTTACCCTCTTTTCTATGAACTCTTTGTCGTTCCAGCCCTTGTCTATTATGTATTTAGAAAGTGCTGATAAAAGCACTATATCAGTGCCAGGTGAAGGATGAAGATAAATATCTGCCCTTTCTGCCATTTCGTTCTTTCTAAGATCCGATACTATTAATTTCTGATTATTGAGCTTGTGTGCCCTCTTCACTCTGGTTGCAAGGACCGGATGAGATTCAGCAGTATTGGCTCCGAAAATCATTACAAGTTCCGATTTATATATATCCTGTATTGATCCGGCATCCCCTCCATATCCAACGGTTCTCCAGAGTCCTGTAGTGGCAGGGGCCTGGCAGAATCTTGACGAGTTGTCAACATTATTGTTGTGGAAGATCTGCCTTGCAAGTTTCTGCATAAGGTATGATTCTTCGTTCGTTCCCTTTGAGGACGTTATAAACATAACCGATTCGTTTCCGTGCTTTTCAGCCGCTTTCTTTAAGCCTTTCGTAGCAAATTCTATTGCCTCTTCCCAGGATGCCCTTATAAATTTGCCCTTCTTTCTTATAAGTGGATATTGCAGGCGTTCTTCACTGTTAACAAAGCCCCAGCCGAATTTTCCCTTTATGCATGTTGATATGCCGTTGGCAGGTGATTCAAACTCTGGCTGCACCTTCAATATTTTTCTACCCTTGGTCCACATTGTAAAGGAACACCCGACACCGCAGTATGTGCATACGGTCTTGGTCTTTTTTATCTGCTCCTCCCTCATTTTTGCTTCAATATTGCTGATTTTCATTATCAAGCCATTTCCCACGGGCTTTTCAAGGTCCTTCCCAAATTCAATTAGATTGTATTTTGCCTTTCTGGTAAGTGATGTAAAATAACCTGCCTCTTCAAGCATTGATTTTTCCATTAATGTGTTTACCGGGCATACTGTAACGCAGTGGCCGCACGATACACATGAGGAATCATTTATCGCCTTTCCGTCGTCCCATATAACACGTGGCCTTTCAAGTGACCAGTCTATATGAAGTGTTTCATTAACCTCCACATCCTGGCATGCTTCTACGCATCTTCCGCATAGAATGCACTGGTCTGGATCATACCGGTAAAATGGATTAGTTGAATCCACTTTATATCCCTTGGATGTAAATGGATATTTCTGCCTAGTCACCTGAAGAGTGTCCACAGCGCTGTGGAGTGCACAGTCTCCGTTATTATTTTCACAGACAGTACAGTAAAGGTCATGGTTGTGCAGTATTCTATTGACCGCTTCTACCTGCCTTGCCTTAATTTCAGGGTCATTATATTTTATTTGCATGCCGTTCTTAACCTTGGTCGAGCATGCCCTCAGGTACTTACCCTCTACATTAACTATACACGTATCACAGGATTCTATTGCGCCGAGAGCGGGATTGTAACAAACATGCGGTATATCAATGCCATTATCCATCATTATCTGCAATATGGTTTTTCCCCGATCTGCATTAAATTGAACCCCATCAATTAAAATTTTATCTGCAGCCATGAAATCACCTTATTATATTCATTCGATAATATTTAAATATTATGATATTAGTTCTGATAGAATACATTATAGTTATTTACTAACATTATTATACTTATAAGTATTACATTTTCATGGCAAAAAAGAGATGTATCCAATAGAGAGAAAGATGGATGAGGATGATCTGAAAAGCAGGATTAAGGATAGCTTTGAG
>JAKAYM010000054.1 GCA_021826795.1 Thermoplasmata archaeon | reverse complement strand
TCTTATTGAGCTGTTGTTGAGTTTGACCTCAAAGACTTTACCGGGAAGGAACCCGGCGGAACCGAAAGTTCCGGGACCGTCAAGCTTCAGCAGAAATACGGCAGAACCCGCAAGCATGTGAGATAATGCTCCTCTTAAACCCCCGGAACGTGTATCGAGTTTCACATCCGGCGTTTTGTAAATCAGGTGCCCCGGCTCAACCAGGGCGGACTCGTTAGTCTCCAGCGTAGCGTGAAGATACTGCACATCCCCTCCTCTAATTTCATATTTTACCATAAAAAGGTAAAGAGTCCACTGGTTTAAATTTTTCTTATGGTCAGTTATAATGATTCACCGGAAAACACATACTGTATAAAGGATGCTATATAGGCTGTTTCCGAAGCTATATCCTCCAGATCTGCTCCCAGATGCCCTCCGTTGCCCATCATAAGAAATGCACTGGTTTCTGTTGCTTTTAATTTATTATAAAATTCCAGTGCATGATATGGATGCACCCTGTCGTCCTCCAGCCTGGAATAAATTAAGGTTGGTGGATACTTCATATTCTTAATCTTATTCATTGGCGAATAGTTTTCAAGAAAAGCCGCATCATCTTTATTATCAGGATTTCCATATTCACTGGTCCAGTACTGCCCCGCCAGAAGCTTATGAAATTTCATCATGTCAATTACCGGATTTCCTATTATGGCACCCTCAAGTAGTCCGGGAACAGTAGTGAGTGTGTATGAGGAGAGAAGGCCCCCATTGCTCACACCATAACATATGATTTTATGCCCCGAATCGTGGAACTTTTTAATAATTCTTCGGAATGAGGAAAAAACATTGGTTTTATTTCTGCCCATTCCTAGTCTGTGCCATTCTTCTCCATATTCTCCTCCACCGGGAAGATTACAGATCACTACATTGACACCATGATCTAAAAGATAGGCAAACAGACTATTATATGATGGTACAAGTGAGATGTTGAATCCACCATAGCCATATATTACTGTATTGTATGTTTCCACCTTAGCTTTCAGGAAGAAATAATGAACTTTATAATCCTCCATAGAAATAAAATCTTCCTCTGTATTGGGTTCAGAAACTGGATTTGATTTAATTTTTTCCAGATTCTGGTTTTCATATCTATAAATTTCATAGGGTGTTCCAAAACCGCTCATTATCATTAAAGCATTTTCCCCATCTGAATCCAGTGATATTACACCTCGTGGAGAATCAAATTTGTATTCCTTTAATATTTTCCCATCGTTGCTATAAAGAACCGGTATAGATTTTGCATCTCTCATGCAAACTACAAGAAAACCGTCTTTCACGGATACCGCATCCTGTACCGGTTCATTAATACTGAATTTATTATCTCCAGAACTTATTATTCCATTGCCATCGAATATCAGTGTGTAAAGCTTATCCTGTCTGTAACCCAGTGCCTTCAATCGTTTATCATATTCCCTGAATTTTTTCCAGGTTAAAGAATCATTGAGTTCCCCTGTATATATTATGGTCCTTGTATTGTCTTCGGCCGCTAAAACTATTTTATTTCCATAACTTTCAGCAACAATGCCAAAACCTGCAGGTATTTCCTTTCCAAAAACACACTCATTATTGAAGTACACGGCATTTGATGAATAATTGCTATCTTCTGCTCTTTCATTCCTGCTTTCCTTAATTATATAGAAACTATCAGATGTAAAAATAATATCATGAATAAATCCTTCTTCCTCATATATTATCTTACTTTCCCTGAATATTTTCACTGTTCCCGAGTCCTTTCCATTTGTTTCAAATAATGCTATTCTATTGCCGTTAACCTCTGCCTTGATCCATACTATGACGCCATCAGTAGAGTAAAGTATATTCTTATTCACTACTAGATTGTTCTTTCCCTTATCTATAGTAATAAAACATTGCTTTTCTTTATTCATCCTTACAGTCTTGATTTTTTCAGTGAATATATATGGCCTCAAATCAGGCTCTATACCCTTATAAACCGAATTGAAAATTTTTTTGGATACGTTTGTTTGTTCTAAAGCATATTCCCTGGTTGTTTTATCCATTATTTCAAAATTCAGGTTTTTCATACTAAGAAGGAATATTATTAGTTTATAAAAGATTTCTTGAAACATCATACGTAATTACCTTTAAAAATCCCGATCAATTATTATGCTGTATCACAAATTTTTTAAACAAGGGGATTATGAGGAAATGTGCAATTAACCTTTTTTATGCGTGCTGATCTCCGTACTGGAAGGGGGACTGAGAATGTTCTATTTAATTTATTGAGGTATGCTCCTGAAAATATGGATATAACAATAGTGGAATCAGACAACCTTAAACAAACCAGGATTTCTGACCAAGAAATTAAAAAAATAACATCCGGATTTAATGTGATTAAAATCCATAAACATCAGTACAGGATGGATTCACTTCCAGAAAGAGTATATGTGAATACTATCCTGCGACCTTATTACCGTGATTTGGAATGGGCAAAATCCAGGGGATTGCTAGAAGAAATCAGAAGGACAGATATGGTGTATTTATTTGCGAACGAATATTCCATATTCTTTAAAGGCATGAATATCCCGATTATTGGTTCAGGGCATGCTTTCACAATTAGTGATTTTGTTGATAGACAGGATTTACTCCATAAATTATATGCTAATTATCTTTATAAGACATATTTCAAAGATATAAACGGTTTTAACTATTTTCCTAAAGATGAATCAATGTTTGACAAATTCAAAGATATGTGGAACTTAAAATATAATTTTCCTCTATCTCCTGGTGTTGATACTGAATTATTTTATCCGGACAATCATACAACTGATCAGAAAATCAAGTTCCTATTTGTTGCAGCATTAGAATATAATAAGGGTCTCGATATATTGATTCCTCTGATAAAAAAATTCGGGGATGATAATAAATTAGAGTTTCACATAGCTGGAACTGGTCCAGTTGAAGAGGAATTGAAGGAAATTAAATCAATAAACTTTCACGGCAGGTTAAGCGATGAGGACCTGGCCAAATTGTACAGAGAGTGTGATATTTTTGTATACCCCAGTCATAATGATTCATATTCGTTGGTTATTCTGCAAGCATTATCTTCTGGGTTATATGTTCTGGCAGGAGATTTCTTTAACGGAATCTTTGATGATTTCAGTAAATATCTGGAATATATACCCATGAACGTGGAATCTTTTTATAACAGGATAAATGAGATTATAAATAACAGGAAAATGATAGATCATGACAGGCAGGAGGAATATGGATATGTCAGGAATAATTATGACTGGAGCATAATAGCAAGGAAATTTTATGATAATATGGAAAATATTTACAACGAATTTTATCATAATCAGAATGGCAATGATAATTTTAAAGATTAATTCGTTTGTTCAATAAGGCTATGAAGGTATTTTCCAGTTTCTCCGTCCTCGCAAAATATATAGGTCCCGTGTATCCCCCTGGTTAATAGTATCCTGTACCTGTTAATCAGAAGTGATATTGCAGTATTATAGGAATCTCTGTTCCCATTTTTGCCGCTGTAAAATGATTTCTTGATTTCAAAATCCTCGCAGTTGTCTCCAAGCACCCACTTACCGCCACGCCACACAAGGTCTCTACCCCATATAACCCCGGTGTAATCGGCCTCAAATCCCTGTGCGCCGTACACTGACGCGCATCTATCCAGTTTATTGGACTCTCCGCCCACCCAGAAAGGTGCATAGTCCTTCTTTGGATTCATGAGCCAGCGGATCCTGATACTGGTATTTTTATATAAATCAAATCCAGAGGACAGTGGGTAGCCAACACGCAGGTTATCCATGGAATCGGAGTTTTTAAGATCACCTTTTGCCTCAGTAAAGGAAGCAACAAGTGCGGATTTCCTATTTCGACCAACCATCTTTCTTAATTCATCAATCATTTTACCAATGTCATTGAAATACTTGAATTCATAGGTCATATCAGGATGCGATGGTTGCCCTCCCAGAAGATCGTTAACAAATTGTCCATATTCATTGCCGTTTCTGTACATTCCCTTAAGCTCTATCTCAACGGGGTTATCAAGATATTTTCTAAAATTTTCAGCCATGCCCTGCTCCCTTCTTCCGAGTATCTGGGAATCATCGTAAAAGAATACTGATATATCCGCAACATTCCCCGCATTTTGAATATTCCTTAAGGTCATCCTCTGTGCCTCATCGAAGATGGCAATATTATATTTCACAGTGAAACCATCATCGGCAACTCCCGGATTGCCTGGCCTTCCGGTGGAATAATATTTTATCATGGTTGAAAGCCCGGGATTTAAACCATCCAGCATCTTTCTCAGTGATTCAACCATCCTGTTGTTTCTGTATGCAAGCACGGATTGTTTTTCCATTGTTTCTGATCTTAAAAGAAGATTTATTGCCATAAGTGTTTTACCGGAACCTGGGCCGCCGTGTATCACATAATTTCTGGATATCCCATTTTGCAAATCATCTATAATGCCCTCGTAAGGCTCGAGCTGTTCGCTGTACAGCCCGTATCCCTTTGATGCCAGGGCATTCATTGCACCGTCTTTTATGTCATTATAATATGATCTCACGGCATCGAAGAGATTCTTGTTCTGTATGTACCGCCCATTAATGAACAATGATGCCGTTCTTTCATCGAATCCAGGATCAAGGTTTTTTCTAAGTTTATCAACAAGGCATTTTTCATTGTTCCTGAAATATATTTTCTCGTGCTGCATTTTATGTTCATCCATGTTGTATAAAATCACAAGTGAATCGGTGAAAAACCTGTCTGCATTCTCCACACCGTACTTGATCTTCCCTTCATAATTTAGAACCTGATATACAGGATTGACTTCGCGTTTTCCATCGGCTCTGACAAAGTAATCGCTTTCCGTATTTTCCATGTGCCTCCAGCCTTTCATTTCAATAACTATAAGGGAGGGCTTTTCCGCTTTTCCAATAAGGATTGCATCTGCCCTCTCTCCGCCTGCAGGAATTATATATTCCAGAACTATCCCCTTTTTATCCAGATCATTTATTATTTTATGGAGATAACCTATAGAACCTTTCCATGAATTGTAAAGGAATACCCCAGGATCGGAGCTATATAATTCCCTGTAGTTTCTGGATAGCAGACCTGCAAAATCTATATTCTCATAATCATTCAGAAAGGATTGTGTATCATTATAATAAAGATAATTCATTAGGAAGATAACGGCATAACTTATTTATTTGTTTTGACCTAAGTGCTCCGTAATAGATTTATCCAGGAAGATTATCAAGTCTTATGATTGACTTCCAAGACAACCACATTTCGGAAATAGCAAAAAATTTCCCTGAAATAAACATTAAAAAATACTATTTCATTGAAACTGGATGGATGAACAGGATAATAATTATCAACGACAGGATAGTTTTCAGGTTTCCAAGAACAGGAAGTGGTATTACGAGACTGTCATCGGAGTTGAAACTACTTTCAATCCTGAAACGTACTACAGTCAGGTTGCCGGAATATAAATTCATACACATGGTAGACCCGTTCTTCGCAGGATATGAGATGATACATGGAGATACAATAGATATGGCCAAGTCCCTTGGTAAAGGGGTGTTGAATGATTTTATCTCATTGCTTGATTATATGCATCAATTTAACAGGGGCTCTTTCAGCGAAACATCCCTGCATATATATAATAGCAAAACATGGATCGGGCATGAGGAATCACTGCTAGACTCATTCAGGAAAGCACTGGAGTATTACACCGGCCATGAATATTTCGATGGAATTTTCATCCTGATGGATCTTGCATTGTCAGATCTGATGGACAGTGATATTTCATTAATCCATGGAGACCTCTCCAGGGGCAATGTTATACTCAACAGGAAGCACAGCAGGATTAATGGCGTTATCGACTGGTCTGATTCTTCATACGGTGACCGGGCACTGGATGTGGCGGCTATCATCGATGGCTTTTCACTGAAGTATCTCCCATATGTTTTAAATCATTTCAGAATGGATTTCTCATCCAGGGCTTTAAAAAGAGTATTCTTTTATCGTATGGTTTCGCCGCTTTATAAGGCCTATTTCCTTGAAAAGACTGGAAAACACATTGAAGCAGAACGTCTATGCACGGATATTATAAATAATAGTGAATATAAAAAACTGGGAAATGAAATAATGAAGGGAAATGGCAATTATAAATTTATAATCCCATGATTATTTTATTACAGTACCAAAATATAAATATTTCGATTTACAAGATAAACAACTAGTATTTCCAATGGTTAACTTATATAAGCTTCCGGAACATCTGAAAATTATTCGCAAATTACTTCTACATATATTTAAATATATAAAAAGGAATTATTATTTTTTGAGTTTAATGATATGGTAAAAAATAGTAGTGCCTGTTCAGGAAAACTCATGCTGTGAAGTAGTTAAACATTGCATTTTCTGCATATGTATATATTCGAAACGGTACTGAACCCGCAGATATATATGCTGGATATACTTATACCGGCCTTCGTTCTGATCATCTGGACTGCGTCCAATACATTAATAAAAAGTTTAACGGGAAAAATGGAAAGTGATAATATAGCATTGATTGTAATAGGCGCAGGAATAGTTCCCATGGCTTTATCCATCTTCATGACTCCTCATCTGGATATTGCGGATACGACTTTATTTCTGGGAGTGACCTCCGGAATATTCCTGAGCCTAGGTTATATTCTCTTTTATAAATCATTGAAAGGAGAAAATCTAGGCAGTGCCGGTGTCACCATCAATATGCAGCAGATCATAGTAATATCATTTAGCCTTTTAATTCTCAAGGAAACTGTATCGTCCCTGGTGCTTCCGGCAGTCATACTGATAATAATAGGTTCAATGCTTGTCACTATAAAAAGCGGCTTTAAGATTAACAGGTATCTAATGCTTGCCGCCCTTGCAAATATTATATGGGGAATTTACTATATGCCACTTTCCTTTGCGATCCTGTCCCTGCATTCATCCGTAATGCCGCTGCTTATAGCAAGGACCTCAGGTTTCATAATGACCTTCATTGCTTTTGAGGCACTTTTTATGTACAGGCGCATGAAGGCAAGGCACTTCAATATTGCAAAGAAATCAAACTACACCGCAAAACTATCATTTACACTTATGCTAGCAGTGGTGGCCGGAGTCCTGGACGGGTCAGGGAATGTATTTTATGCACTGTCAATTTCCCAGGGGTTCCTTGTAATGGCGGGTGCCCTTGTAGCTATGCTTCCTGCAACCCTGGCACTTTCAGGCAAATTCCTGTTCAAGGAAAAATTGAGTTCAAAGCAGTACATGGGGGTACTGCTATCAGTTGCAGGTGCACTGCTTATAGCCCTATGATGATAAAAATCAAATTATATATTTTATTTTCAGTGCAAAAGCAGAACTGATACTATTATAGCTACCGGGATGGCAATAATTATTGCAAATATAGCAATGGCAACCGGGTTTCCCATATTAAATGTAAATCCCACTCCGAATCTTTTGGGCACGAGAATTCTCCCATCGTTCCTGTTCACGTATATTACACCACCCCTCCAGTATTTGTCATCATCGGTTATATCATTTACAGGTTCTGTATTTACGGCAGATTTCTGATTATCCCTGATTCTGATGTTACTCCCACCCTGGCCTGTGGAGAATGAGACAATCATTGTAATAACTACTATTGCCAGAACAGGTGATATTAATATGGCTATGTTCAAATTATGAATTAATCCCCACTCCTCAAAGCTTGACAGGGCAAATGTGATATTCATGAATACCGGTATTACCAGAATCAGGAGTACCATCCTGTGCCGGAATATATTCGTTCTTTCCCCTGCATGTTTTACCGCTGTATCCTCCCTTATGGATGTCCTGCTGATTGCATATGCCAGGATGATAATAAATATGGTTGTAATTGCACCTATAATGGGCACCAGAAATACAGATAATACAGTTTTGCTGGAATATGCATTGGGCAACCCATTGGCACCGAAGTGGGTTGGAAATACAGAGGGAATGCGGGGATAATAGAGTATGCCGGTTATGATGATGAGGATTATGACAATGAGTCCGGGCACTGCGTATAAGAATGGAAATAGATTTCTAGAGGCAACAACAAACTGTCCTGTTACAACCCCACTGCTGCCCGCAAACCAGTTCTCCTGCTTCTTTATTTTCAATAATCTGTAATGCTCAACAAAGTAAACAGAGAATCCAAGGATAAGAATGATTGGTAGCATGGCAACTGTAAACGCTGTTATGCCGTGAAGGATTATATCCAGGACTACCATCCCCAGAGTAATAATTATTACTGACACAGTGTATATACGCCTTGCATTCCTGATGCTCTCTGAATTTATCCTATCTACCGGTGTCCTTACCCCAAAATTGATAGATTTCTCTGTCATATATGGAACGAATGCTAACGAAATTCCAACTACTATTGATACGAAAATCTCAATTTCTGCAAAGAGGCTCAGTGACATTTAATCAACTCCATAAATTACATGGTGCACAATTGATTTTATATAATACAATCATGTTATTTGTTCTATATATTATAGAATATATTAAGTTTATCTATAGGTGTATAATATAAGTACGCCTGATTATTACGAACAAATAAGTGTTGTTAATGATACAGTTTTTCAGGTCCGGCCAAATATTTATATATAAACCGGGATTAATGCGTATTATGCATGGACTCATTGAAAAACCATTCAAACTTTCTAAAGAGCAAACAGAACCAGTTATATCTGAAAATAATTATGTAAAGGTACTAGCCGGTGCAGGGGCGGGCAAAACAGAGGTACTGGCCCGTAGAATTCTTTATTTGCTACTAGAAAAGAGTATAGAACCTGAATCAATAGTTGCATTTACTTTCACTGAGAAGGCTGCCAGTGAGATGAAGAACCGTATAATGAAAGAAATAGTTGAAATTGCACCGGATTATAACGGGGCCATGCTCGGGAAAATGTATATCGGTACAATACATTCGTTTGCATTCAGACTGTTGCAGGATAAATTTGACTACGGAATGTACAGAGTAATAGACCAGAATCAGGAAATGGCATATATTATTCACAATGGATATGCCCTTGGCCTTTCTAAGGAGGCAGGTCATAATTATTCAGATAAATGTTCCCGTTTCCAGCATACCCTTGATATTGTGTACGATGAGGATATCCCGGTGGACAAAATACTGGGTACCAATCCTCATTTTGTTACAATGCTTGACAGATACGAGAAAAGCCAGGATACCGATAGGGTTCTATCATTTTCCCGCCTGGTATATCTTGCAGTGCACAAAATTTCGGAAAATCCTGATAAAATTGAATACATTAAACATCTTCTGGTAGACGAATACCAGGATATTAACAGGATTCAGTATGAGTTAATCAAACTCATGGGAAAATCTGCTGGAGTATTCGTTGTCGGAGATCCAAGACAGAGTATTTACGAGTGGAGAGGTTCCAATCATGAATATTTTGACAATTTTGAGAATGATTTTCCAGGTACCGCCAGTTTCGTACTGAGCAAGAATCGCAGGAGTTTAAAAAACATTGTAAACCTATCAAATAATATTTCTGCCAGTTTCCAGAATGGGCCAGAATATCCTGATATGGAATCTACCAGAAATGGAAATGGTTATGCTGTGCAGATGGAATTTGCAGACCCGGGTGAAGAGGCCAGGAAAATTGCAGATATAATAAAAAATAGTGTAGATAAAAATGGCAAGAAGTATTCAGATTTTTCCATACTCTTCAGGAGCGTCAACGGTTCCGGGAATGTTATAATAGAGGAGTTCAAAAAACGCAGAATACCGTTCCTTGTTAGTGGATCATCTGGGTTATTTAAAAGAGGCGAAGTGTTGGCACTGGCAAAAACCATCTGCTGGCTCGCTCAGGATGGATTTTTTGGGTTCGGGCAAACACAACTCATGAATGATAAATTGATTGACAGTGCAGTGGATGACTGGAAAAAAACCGTTCAAAGCGTAAAAAATATAAAATCAAAGCTGGGTGGCATAAGATCAAATATAGATCAGTATAAAGACTACAAGGAGCTTTATACAGATATTCTAATCGCATACGATTACAATGAATTAAACCCGGAGGATGACCTGGATGCAGCTATAATGGCCAATATAGGCAGATTCACAAAAATTCTCGGAGATTTCGAAAAGTCAGTACGATACAGAGGCGGGAATAAGAATATGGAGAAGGAAATGAAAAATCTGTGCTGGTTCATCAATACATATGCAAGCAATGCCTATGACGAGGCGCAGGTAGATGATTTCTCAGGGCAGAACGTTGTAACCGTAAGTACTGTCCATCAGGCAAAGGGGCTTGAATGGCCTGTGGTTTTTGTGCCATCAATGCAGGTATCAAAGTTTCCTGTCAGTAATGGCTATTCAAGAGACCTGTATATTGACAGCAGTCTTTACCCATCCGAAAGGTACAGAACATCCACTGAAAGTGAAATGAGGCTTTTCTATGTTTCAGTAACAAGGGCCAGGGATTATTGCATAATGAGCAGTTACAAAGAGAATGGTAACGGTCGCAGGTCATCAAAGAGCAAATTTCTGGATCTTTGCAATGACTACACCACTTACAAAGAACTCGATCTTGATTTTGAAAATGGCGGAGAGAGGGAAGAATTCACAACCATTCCGGTTACCTCACTGGTAGAATATCTACGTTGCCCTTACCATTACAGATTATCCCATGACTGGGGGTATACTCAGGGAGTTAGCCCGTTTATGGGATACGGGGAGGCACTTCATTATGTACTCCGGAAGCTCTCAGAGGATATAATGCATGGCATTCCTATTGATTATAAATACATAAAGAAGGTGGTGGATCATGAATTCTATCTTCCATTTGCATCCAGGGAATTTATAAATGATATCAGCAGAAGCATCAATGAGAATATTTATACAATTTTCAATAATTTTCTTAAGAATGCTGCCATTAATCAGGTGGAATCAAGAATAGAATTTCCACTTGAGAATACAGTGGTTCCTGGAAAGATCGATATTATTATAGGCAGGGACAATAAAGTTGAAGTCAGGGATTATAAGACATCCGAGGATGTTGTAACTGAGGAAGAATCGAGAATGCAGGTCCTTTTATATTCTCAGGCACTTAAAAACATGGGATACGATGTGTCGGCCTGCTCAATAATCAATATAAAGGAGGGGGAATCAAAGGAAGTACCTGTTAGCAATGAAATTATCACAAAAAACACAGAGATGGCTGTTAAGATGATTCGATCTATTAGAGGGGGCAAGTATCAGGGCAAAAGAAGCAATTTTTGCCTTAAATGTGAATACAATAAGATCTGCACTTACTGTAAGGT
>JAKAYM010000053.1 GCA_021826795.1 Thermoplasmata archaeon | reverse complement strand
AATATGGTTTTTATCCCATTTTCAGCCAATATATTTACAATTCCTGAACCGGTAATTCCACCTCCTATGATTGCCACATCAAAGTTTTTCCCATCCAGTTCTGTGAGTTTAGAATTCCTTACTTCTGCCGAAAACTCATTATTCATCCCGCCACCCTGAAAATAATTCATCATTAAGCTGATCCTGCATTTTTTCTTTTTCACGATTTTTGTAAATGGCAAACAAGGTACCTGTTCCATGGTGGTCTGTTATTGAACCACCATTTTCCAAAATGCTTTTCATGATAATCTGCCGTATGAATAAAAGATCCTCAAGTGGATTTTCAGATCTGATTATATAGGTAAAATAAATACATGCGCCGGTCTGGTATATGTGTGAAATATGGGCCATTATTATTCCCTTGAAACCTTTTTCCTTCTGCGCAATTTTAAATGAATCGATGGTGTTTTGATAAAGCTTAATAATAGTCTCCCACTGACAGGATGTTTCAAGAGTGTCTGGTACATATCCATGTTTCCAGAGTATATTGGCAAGTGCCGGCCTGCTGTACCGATCCCTTGCCCACATCTTTGCAGGGTAAGCCGTGGTAGGTATCCCTCCGATCAATTTTTCTTTAAATTGGTAATCGTTGTTTACCAGAATCATCATAGCCCCATTTTTTACGCCACGAAGACCAAGATAATCCATAAATATTTTTTTCATTCCAGTATTTTTTCCAGACATCAAGGCTATCATGGTTTCTGTTTCATTTGAAAGTCTAAGTATAGTAGGATATCTTTTCATATTCTTTATAGCCTCTATGCCTTCCTCAAAGGTTTTAAAAAAATAAGAGGAGAAATATTTTTTATCAGGAAGTTTGAAGCCCTTGATAGTTGCACCGAGAATTATGCCATATTTTCCCTCACTGCCAATTACTGCAGTTTTCACCTGTAAGCCTGCCGCCTCTCTGGGAACTTTATTATCGGATATTTCTCCCTTAGAGGTAAGAACTTTAACCGAGATTACTGAATTTTCTATGCCTCCATACTGATTGGATTCCTGGCCATTTTCCATTGTCGCTATCCATCCTCCAAGAGTTGAATAATTAAATGATTCTGGAAAGTTTCCACATGTCAGTCCATGAGCGTTCGCTTCTTTCTCAAGTTCAGGTCCTGTTATACCTGCACCGGCACTTATGACATTACCGGTAATAGAGATATTATTTAATTTTGAGGTGTTTATTGCTATCACTCCCTTTCCAGGCTTCATTCTGAAACAACCGGAAACATTTGTTCCGCCGCCGTATATTAATGCTTTTTTGCCAGAATTTGAAATGCCATTAATTATTGCGTTTATATTGCTGTTATCAGGATAAACAACTCCATCCACAATTGGTATGTGTAAACCAATCCTTGATTCTAATATTTCAACGGATGATTTGCCGATTGAATGCATATACCGTGTTTCCAGATCACTTTGGAATGATGCTTCAGGAAAATATTTGGCAAGTTCTTCGGTACTTTCTTCTTCTTTGTAACTATTTATATTTCCTTCCCCATCCCATACAATTTCACTATGGATCGAAAAAAGTTTTTCTATAAAATTAAATTCTTCTGTAAAATCTCTATCTATATTTGCCCCATAAAGAACGGATAGTGACACAGAATACAAATATGAACGTATACTTAAAATTATGTAATAATACTATTAATACAGACTGCGAGATCAGCATTAATAAATTAGTAGCCTAGCTAATATATAAACTTATTATCTCTATGAGCCCGCCGGGATTCGAACCCGGATTATAGGCTCCGGAGGCCTATATGATAATCCGTTACACCACGGGCCCTCAGGATTTATAACCGATGTCTCTCAGAAACTTTCTGCGTTTTTTCTTGTCCACATCAGATTCTACACCAACAGGTGAATACCCATCTGCAACCCCGATTATTGCATTAGTTTTTTCGGTTTTTGCTATTATCACCTTCAAGGGATTTGCAGTGGCTGCGTATATGGTCCCTATTTCCTGGCTCATCTTCAACTGTGGTAATATGCTGATGGGAAATGCATTTTTCAGCATAATGATAAATGTGTGCCCGGCAGAAATCCTTTTAATGTTATTTATTCCAGCATCTACCAGTTCACTGCTGTTTCCCTCGAATCTTATGAGTTTGTCTCCTGATGCCTCTGAAAAGACCACTGAATATTCACAGTTAGGTATTACGGTTTTTATGATTTCGTTGAGGTCTTCCACCGTCTTTATGAAGTGTGAATAGCCAATTATTACATTTACACCCTCTGGTCTTTCTATCTCAACCTCAGAAATATCCATTATTCATTATTAAACAAAGAGATATTAATTTAATGCAAATCTTAAAACTTTATTGCCTCATGAACCGGAACAGCATAATTATGGCAGCTATACCCAGTATGCTTATAACCATCAATGGAATGGCTACGGTGGCACCAAGAAACCTGGAAAAATAATAATAAATATATACAGTTATGGCACTCTGAACAGAAAAAATTGATGTAAAAGTTATAACCTGAAGGTATAGTTTTGCACGGTATTTTCTGTAATATATGGAATAAGTTGCTACCAGGACGATAAGGGCAATCAGCTCGAATATAGCAATTATTATATCAGATATCCAGAATATTTCCATATTTTATCACGGTATACAAATTAAGAATAAAAATATATTAATATATTTTTTTATTCCAGACTGGAAAGCTTGCCTGATCCTGTTATTTTGAATGTTTCATTTATTATTTCGTAATTAACGTTGTGATCTGATGTATGGTCCATATTATAGTACACAAGAGTGTAGGTCGTGTTGATATACTGGAATGCGTGAGTGGCTGAATTCTGAACAACAAACTGCGTGAAATTTGCAGTAACTGTCGCCGTATTTCCATTTATTGTAACTATGGGATTGCTGGTCGTTCCCGTAGATGCATAGAACCATACTGCCTGCCATGCCGTAAAGAACTTGCCCCAGGTGGTGTTGATTGCTGAAGTCCCGTGATATGTTCCATTGAGTGGTCCACCTACCCAGTTCAATGTTGCATTTCCCGCATACTCTTTCATGATCAGTGAAGAATTCTCTATTGCTATTTGATTCCAGTGTTCCGTTGCAAGCTCGGTAGCATCATTTACTTCTAATTGTTTCTTCTCTTTAGCAATAGCCGAGCTGTCCAAATAGTATACCCCTATAAATGCACCTGCAAATATGAGTGTCAGTGCAATAAATACTGCTGATATTACTTTCCAATTCATTTTAATCCATTATAAATTAACATGCAGGGATATAACCGTATTTCAATATTATATACAATTCGTATACAAATTACTTATAAGATGAAAGAAACAATCATAAAAATTATTACTTTTTACTGCCGATCATTTTGATAATTATTTCATAATTTTTCTGGTAATAATCAGAAAGAAAATAAATACTTCCATAACCCTGGCCCTCTCTCCTGATTATACCGTTATCAAGAAGTACTTTTATGTGGTGCTCCACTGTTCGGTAATTGGCTCCCAGTTCTCGCGATATCTGGTTTATATTCCCTGGTTCTTTATAGATATACTCAATAATTTTTACCCTTGTATTTCCCCCGCGGGTTGCCATAAGAAGCCACCACAGTATTCTGTGATATTCATCAGGAAAATCCATTGAATTTGTTATGGAGGTTTAAATATAAATATTTTGAATTTTCAATTTAAGATAAAAATATAAATTTATTATTGTTGGGTTTTCATATTGAATTCACCTGCGTCTTTCAATATTTCAGGATGCTTATTCTTATAATATAATGTCACTATCAGACCACCCGCAAGTATCCACACTATGGTTACAATGAATGATGCAAAATAGGCATCGTTTACGGCACTGGGCGCTGTCAAAAACTTTGTGAAAATATCGCTCATGGTGTAGTAAAGAACTATAAGACCTACTATTGTTGCCACTGTGGGAAGGATTCCATGTTTTAATAAGCTGAATTTATTGACCCTCTTGGTGTATATTGTAAGTGAACTATTTGCAAGCATATGCACGATGATTATAGAAATACCGGTTCCGGCTTCCAGAACAAAAGCGGCACTCAAGGGACCATAAATCAACCCCATGGTCACATCAAGAACGAATGATAGCAACGCCCATATCACAACCGCATTGGCGGGCGAATGATGTTTTGGGTTGATCTTTCCTACCGTTGCAGGGAAAATAACATTATCCCTCGCAGCTGAATACCACCAACGGCTAACGGCAGTAGCCTTTGACACTCCGTTGGAGAAGTAACTGTTGATTGTGAATATAATAAGCAGCACCAGACCGACCGGCCCCAGATAGTTATAAAACACTGTTAACCCTGCGTCGTGATGGGCAGAAAATGATGTTATATTACTTACACCCCAGCCTACTGTCAATGCGTAGGCTGCAGGAATAAGTGCTATTGCTGTAAGAATCATTGCAAAGATTATGGATTTCCCTATGTTCTTTTTCGGTTTTGTAATCTCCTCTGATACTGTTGTAACTACACCGGAACCTGTGAAATCCAGTATGGAGAATACTGAGGCAAACATGATAGATGAAAATCCGATGCTGTATGGACCGGATATTTCAAATGGAATGACTGAATTGTGCCCGCCCACTTTTATAATTATAATTATTGAACCTATCAACAGGAACATCACTTCAAGCAATCCCGTGATTGCTGTATAGTTTAAGGAGGGTCTAATTCCAAGATATGTAACAATAATGATAAAAGCAGTAAATATACCTGCAAAGAGTATCCAGAGATATGGAATCGACGTTACCTCAGGGGCCATCAGGAATATAAAACTTGAAAGACCCAGTATTCCAAATGCAGCACCGGTAATATCATAGTACATGAAACTCAATGCAGTAATAGGTCCAAAATGCCCCTTATCAGTAGCACCGGCTGCATAGGCATAATAACTCCCTGAGTTTGATTTCAATTTTGAAAATTCATACGGCGTTATCATCCATAATGCGTATATTATCCAACCAATTATTACTGAAAGCACTGTCTGAGCGCCAGAGATGGAAAATGACGCTACAAGAAGTATAGCTATATCGGCTGCAGGCGCCACCTGCCCCAGAGATTGAAAAGTACCCTGGAGAAGCCCGACAGAGTTTCTTTTTAATTTGGTGTGCGTTATAACCATAAATACACCTATATGTATTATATTTAAATAGTATAAAGGTTTTTCGTTTTCTAAACAAAGATTTTATATAATTATAATAGTAATATAATTTAAAATTACGACCTATATTAAGTGCGTGTATAAGGCATTTAGATAATTTAAAGATTAAATGCTGTGATCATAGAATTATAATAAAAAATTAGAACTGTGGATAATACCGGATTATTTTAGCTTACTAATGTTTTATAAGTTTCCAGTCGCTTTTTGCTGCAACCTTACCCTTGAGATTCTGAACATAATTATATGCAGATAATGCCGCAGTTGCTCCCTGACCGGCAGAAATTACTGCCTGTTTATAGGGTGTATCGGTGACATCACCACAGGCAAATATACCCATATGTGAAGTCCTGCCAAATTTATCCACGACTATTTCATTGCCTTTATTCAGTTCAACAAGGTTCTTAACGAAACCTGTTTTTGCTATATATCCCATTTCGGCAAATACAGCGTCGGTTTTCAGTTCATCTGTTTTTCCTGAAGATTTATTCTTAAATGTCACTGATTCAACTGATTTTTCGCCGTTAACTGATACAAGGGTGCTGTCAAAATAAATTTCCTTATTTTTAATTCCGTTGACAGTATCCAGCAATGATTCATCACCGGCAAGTTTCTTAGCGTTTGTGATATAAAGAACTTTTCTTGCAACGGAAGATAGATACACAAGAGCCTCCAGGGCATGGCTTCCATTACCGGCCACGGCCACTTCCCTTCCCCTGAACAGTGGACCGTCGCATATTGCGCAATAAGAAATTCCATGTCCTTTTAACCTGGATTCTCCGGGAACATTAAGATCTCTTGGAGTTTTACCGAAAGCAAGTATAAGAGACAGGGCAGAAAATTCTGAATTACCTGTTTTCACTGTGAACCTATCATCTTCCATATCCACGGAAACGACCTCATCGTATACAAATTCTGTGCCATAGTATGCTGCCTGTTCCTTGAATTTATTGGTAAGCTCGAATCCGCCGATCATATCAAATCCCGGATAGTTCTGGATATCGGTGGTCAGCAGCGCCTGTCCACCTATGTCCTTAGTGATTACCAGTGTCTTCATTCCCTGCCTGGCTGAATATATTGCAGAAGTGAGACCGGCAGAGGCCCCGCCGATAATTAAAATATCATAAGTTTCCATGTTGACTCTTTCATGCCAGATTTTTGATTTTCTGAACAAGGACTTCCTTTGGAACAACACCTATGGACACATCAACAGGTTTTCCATTTTTGAAGAACATAATTGTAGGAATGCTCTCTATTCTCAGGGCCCTCGATGTAACTGGGTTCTCATCAACATTAACTTTACCGAAATTTGCAACCTCAGCGTATTCTTTTGAGAGTTCATCAACAACAGGTGAAATATACCTGCATGGAGCGCACCATGCTGCCCAGAGATCTATTACTGATAGCTTTGGAGAGCTTACAAAAGATTTAAAATTCCCATCACTTAACTCAACCGGCCCTTCTTTTCCTGGATTTTTTCCGAATACATTTTTGTTTTCCATTTTATACACCTCTGAGAACACACACTGTTAATGTGCCTCCGATTAATGCTATATTAATAAAGGATATATAACTGTATTGTATGATATTGTATTAACTGTGCAATATTGTTATATAGAACTTAGTAATATACAGGTATGGGATCGTTTAACCAGATTCTGGATGAAAGCGCTACTTGCCGTGACATATTTGAATATTTTTTTGACCTGTCACCCAGCGATATCAACGTACTTTATCTACTGGAAACTGGAAAACCGGAAACTGTTGATGATATTGCATTGCGGTTAAAGAGAGACCGGACCACCGTTTTCAGATCTCTACAGCGGCTTGTAAGATCTGAGCTGGTTTCAAAGAGAAAACAGTGCATGGAGAAGGGTGGGTATTATTATTCTTATCTCAGGATCAATCCAGAAAAAATTATTGATCTTGTAAATAAAAAGGAGAAAGAATTTCATCGGGTCCTCCAGTGCCTGTTAAAGGATATCAACAGCGATTTCGATAAATAGAATTATAACAATGATTAGCCATGGATGTTTTATACGATTCATTTCTTATTCAGGAGAAAATCTTATTTATATGGAAACTATTTACTTATATGAGATTTGATGTGCAGACAGAGGATTTTCCTGAGACTTTTTATGCTTTTATAGAAATACCCCAGGGTGCAAACACGAAGCTTGAATATAAACCGGAAGTTGATAATATAGTACTGGACAGAATACTGTTTACATCCATGGTTTATCCAACAAACTATGGTTTTATACTAAACACGAAGGGTAAGGATGGAGATCCGCTGGATGTTCTTGTATTAGCATCAGTGCCCATACCATCCGGTACCATAGTAAAGTGCAGGGCTGTTGGCATTGCCCAGATGAGTGATGAGGAAGGGTCTGATAATAAGATTATTGCAGTTCCAGTTGACAAGGTCGATCCTAACTCAGTTACAATTAAGGATATAGATAGTTTCGGCGATGCCTTAAAAAATAAAATAAAGCATTTCTTCCAGCATTACAAAGAACTTGAGAAGGGAAAATTCATGACTTTTCATGGCTATGCCGGTAGGGAAGAGGCATTAAAGGAAATAAAGGAGTCATTTTTATAAATTATAACTTTTGTTCAAATAAAAAGATTTTTTAGCATTATATATTAAGCATTCTATGTGCAATAAAAAGTTCCTGATTGGTTTTATTGGACCGCTTATTACGATTTTACTTATATTTCTTGATGTCAGTATTTCTCCTTATTTTTCATGGTATAAGAATTCTTTGAGCAGCCTTGGTGTACATAGATATTTTTTTATTTTTGATTCAGCGGTGATCATCGGTGGCATATCTATTTTCATATTTGCCTTATTTCTTTATAAATATCTTGCCGTGAAAATGCTTTCCATTGCATTCATAATGACCGGGGCAGTATCCCTGTTCTTAATAGGAATTTTTGATGAGAATTTTGGGAATATACATCTTGCAATAGCAGTGATATACTTCATATTCACGCCTATAGGAATAATATTATTCAGCCTTTACAGAATTAAACCATTCCTCAGTTATTACGGCTATATTTCAGGAATTCTGTCACTGACAATAATCATTTTCGGCATATTTGCACTATTCGGATACATTAATGTCAGAATAGGACTTTCGGTTACAGAGATGCTCGAGGCAATATTGCTTTCCTCCTGGTCTTCACTGGTAGGAATTTACCTTTGCAGGCATCCTTCAAAATTAATGAAAAATTAGATTTCACTATCAATAAAATTTTCTATTAACCTGGTTCCCTTTCCATCGAACTTCAAACGTATAACAAATTCAGAAAGCTCTCTCATTTTATTCTGTAATCTGTTTATATTTTCTGGTTCTGTTAAAATCAAAATAAAACCTTCAGACCCTCCACCGAGAAGTTTTGCTGATCTCGCTCCATTTTTAAATGCAAAATCTATCATCCTTTCTATTCTCTCATTGGATACACTACTACCAAGAGTTTTTTTAATTTTCCAGCCCTCATTAACAATAGAACAAAACGCATCACGATTTTCTGACATCACAGCCTGGCTCATGCGGAATGCCATATCCCTTATGGATTTTAATTTAGATGTAGTTTCCTCATCTCCACTTGCTGATTTGCTTGCCTGTTCCTGCAATGATTTGGAACTCTCCCTGGTATGCCCGGTGTATACCAGAATCATTGATTTTTCAAGTTGACGGACAAATGGTGTTTTTATATCAAACTTTTGAGTGGTTTCTCCCACACTGGTGAATTCCATATACTTTAATCCACCCACAGCTATTGCAAATGGATCCTGTTTGCCCAGTATTATATTGAACTTTTCCTTTTCTGTAATGTATGATTTCCTTGCAAGTTCAAGGCAATCTATATTTTTACCCTTGATGGTGTATATTGTTTTTATTATTCCATTAAGCAATGCAGAGCTGGAACCCAGTCCTGAACCAGGTGGCACATCACTGTTCATGATTAATCTCCCTGTTGTAATTCCCTCATCCATGAACATTCTGATTATCCTGTTTTCCATGGATGTATTATTTGATGATATAAGTGAAGTCTTTAGGAAATCCCTGGATGATATTTCCAGCGAGTTACCGTCATCAATATAACGAATCATTATTCCACGATCAATTGTTGTATTTAAAACGGCACCACCGTATGTATCGAAAAAAGGTGTTATATCCGATCCACCACCGGCAAAGCTGATTCTTACAGGGCTGTAAACTGTAATCATAAAAATATATGGAAACTTCCTATTAAAAGGTTAAGTTTCAGATTTTTGGTTCCTTCTAATGCTTGACCGAGAATTCAATAAGTATTTATGTCTTTGTTTAATAGGGTATGCAAATTAAAATAATAGACGGTCTTAATAATGATAGTATTCAATGTGAATTCGGGCATAGTTGAAATTAAGGATTCCCTGGGTCAATTATTGGTTAATAAAACCCTGGTAATGAGATCATACAACGAAACAGTTTCATGCGATTCCGGCATGTGCGAGGTGGTTCATGGAATCTCCCTGAAAATAAAAAGGCATTGCGACGATCCGGAAATGCTATATTTTATGAATGGAAATGTAGAGATTGCAATGGATCAAAGTATATATGACCTCCTTGAAACGGAAAACCTTTCGGTGGATAAGGAAAGAAGCCTTACTATTGAAAGAAAACACCACAGATAAACTGAAAATCAATTTATAGCCTTTTAAGATACATAATGATGCATAAATACGGAATCCTGGCGGTCACAACTCTCAGCACGCTCATGGCCGCAATTGATTCCACTATTGTGTATCTCGCGTTGCCTGCCATGGGTGAAACATTTCATTCAGGTATTTCATATCTAACAATAGTTGTAAGTGCATATCTTATCTCCACAACCGTAATGCTTGTTCCTGCCATTGAAATTACCAAAAGAATAGGAAATAGAAATTTTTATATTATAGGGTTTTCGGTATTTACAATTTCATCCCTAATTATAGCAGTTTCTTTAAATATATTTTCTGTTATAGTTTTCAGATTTACTGAGGGAATAGGTGCAGGAATAATGACATCATCGGATATACCTATTATTCTCGGTGCATTCAAAAGGGGTGAGCGAGGAAAGGCAATAGGGTTGAATTCCATAGCATGGTCCATTGGAACTGTTACGGGTCCTGTTCTTGGTGGTTTTCTAGTTGCAATTAACTGGCGTTATATCTTTCTGATCAACGTTCCCATAGGCTTAGTCGCAATATATTCCGGATTCAGGATTATTAAAAATGATAGGCCGGTTAAGCTTCCCTTGAAATACAGATCGGCCCTATCGATGGCCATATTTATAGTTCCTCTGGTGCTGGGAATAGCGCTGATAAATGTGTATTACCTGATTGTTGCAGTGGGTGTATTTCCATTATTTATCTATATACAGATCAAAAATCCGTTAATTGAGCGCAGGCTGTTAAGAAATATCAGATTCTCCTTGATTACCATAGCATCGTTTCTTGAATCCTTTGTGTTCTTTTCCGTGTTATTTGCACTCAGCCTTTACTTTGAAAGTGATCTCGGAATAGGCAGTATCGAAACAGGATTGCTTATAATGACATACCCGCTGGCATCCATTGTATCGAGTCCCATTGGTGGCATGCTCTATGACAGGTATCCGAACAGCGAAGCCATAATGGCAGCAGGTGCTCTGCTGGAGTGTGTTCCTGTGATATTTATTGCCCTGTATTTACGATTTATCCCGGAACTGCTGTTTATAGCCGGATTCGGTGGGTCAATGTTCTGGGCACCATCCACAACAATGATTACTGATTCTCTGGGAGAACGTTACCGTGTACAGGCAAATAACTCCATGTTCATTATGCGTGATATGGGCATAATCATATCCATTTCAATACTCCCGTTGTTTATAATGTATTTCTCGAAAATTAACGTAAGCCTCGGAGATATTTTTATTGCAAGAGTAATGGTAAATATTTCAGCAGGTGTAACTGCTTATCTTTTGTTTACATCAATTATTTCATTATCGTCACTTATCTTTATATATGCATACCACAGAAAGACGTCGAATGTACCGGAAAATAGTAGTGTATAGGTTCTGCAATAGTACAGACTCTCCGCATGTCCGACTAATAGCAGTGACTATAATTGTTGAATCCTGTAACAATTAGAAATAATGAAATCATAGTGCCATCCAGAGTTAAAATTGTGGGAATTAATTCTGAGTTATGAGAAACAAAA
>JAKAYM010000052.1 GCA_021826795.1 Thermoplasmata archaeon | reverse complement strand
AGATCATAATTAATGACATTTATTTTGGGATCATCGGTGAAATGAATCCGGATGTATTCACAAACTTCGGGGTACAGAATCCAGTTGCCTTTGTTGAAATAAACCTAGAAAGCCTGTTTTCAAGAATCAAATAAAAATTTTTAACAAATGTAATGATATGGCTGCCATGGAAACTGTAAACCTCAGAGAGGCTGTTATGCAATCATTCACCTCCATTGGTCCTATGCTGGACTTTATCGCACTGTTTTCTATCATAGCCCTTTATTCAGGGTCGATGCTCCCATTTGTTGTAATATTCTCATTTCTGCTTTCATATTTCACGCTTTACACCATATACTCATTTTCCAAGGTATATGTAACAAATGGTGGCTATTACTCATATGCTGGGAATGGCCTCGGGAAGGGTGCAGGATTTCTTGTATTCCTGCTTTATATCGGTTATTCAGCGCTGACTATTCCCAATATTTCTATCTTTATATCAGGTTTTCTTTATTCCATACTACAGCTTTTTGGATTCCAAGGGGCATACATTGAATATATATTTTTATTTGCATTTACTGCAACAGTTTATTTTGTAGTATCAAGGAGTTTCAGAATATCGATCAAGTATACACTTATCGCAGGGTTCATAGAAATAGCATTTGTAATATCTATGAGTATAATCTTTCTAATATTTAGATCGCCGGATTTTTCATTTTCAGGAATAAAATTTTCATTCAATCCATTTTTCTTTGGTGTAATCTTCGGGATACTGGCATTTTCCGGAGGCGGTTCAAGCATATTTTTGTCTGAGGAAACGTCGAAGGCACATATGAACACTCCACGGTCTTTAATTATATCTTTTACCATATCAGGGCTTATTATGATATTTTCAGCTTTTGCCTTGCTGATGTTTGCAGGATACCACGGTCTCTCACTCTATGAATCTAATTCATTCTACATAACAGAACTCGTAAGAGCAAGGCTAGGCGTACCATTTCTTATAATATTTTCCACATTCGGGTTAATGAGTGCCTTCAACCTTAGTGTTTCATATCTAAACGCCTTTGTACATATGATGCCAAAATTCTATAATGATTTTAATGTAAAGAAGAATTTCAGCAAAAATAAATTCATGCTCGGACTTTTTATATTTTCTATAGTAATATCATTAATTTTCATTCATTACGTTGGTTTTTTTGATTCCTTCGTAATAATTGCAGGTATAATCAGCTTTCTCTATATCATAATACATATCATATCTAATATGTCATTGATACGGATATTCAGGAAACAAAAGTTCTTCCTTCCGTTTTTATCATCAATTATACTCTCAATTGCCTTTATTTTGTCATTTTACGGGAATACTGGATATTTTGCAGTAATCAATTATTTGCTTCTGTGCTATATATCTTTTTCAATCATACTGGTAATATATATTAAAAAAGTGAGGCATGAATTTTATAAAAAAATCAGATTTGAGTATTTAGACATGATGAACAATGCACCAGAGAACAATAATGACTTAAAATAAGGTAAATTTTTATATCTTAATTTCATTATCGCAATTAAACTATGGAAATTACAGATAGAATTAAGCAAAACTTAACCCGGCATCCAGAGATCCCAGTTTTGATAGGGCTGCTTGCCCTTTACATGTTCCTGTCAAACTTTTTTGCATGGTCTCTGGCGTTTCAGCAATCATACCTCAACGTATCAGGAGGTAGTGACCCTTATTTTAATTATTATCTCGTTCAGTACATACTGAACACCCACACCCAGCTAACTCATACAATACTGCTTAATTATCCAGCAGGTACAGTCAATCCGAGACCACCTTTCTATCAGTGGAGTATAGTTTTTGCAGGATACATACTTTCTCCGTTCATGGGACTTAAAATGGGAGCTTATTATGCATTCCAGGAATCAGACGCCTTCTATGGTGCACTTTTGATCATACCTGTTTACCTTATTACGAAACAGATATTTGGAAAGAAAGCAGGGTTGTTCGCGGCTGTATTATTCACAATTATGCCAGGAAACTTGACATCCGGCATACTCACAGACGGTAGAGCCCATACACCGGAACTTATATTTGCATTCCTTTCAATATACTTCTTTGAAATGGCAGTAATATCTGCCAAAAAAGGAGTAATTATAAGTAAACTCACAGATACAAGATCATATTTCACTTCAATAAAGAAATATTACGAAGAAAATAAAATAGCTACGATTTATATTCTCATGGCCGCGGTTTCCCTAGGCGGATTGATAGTTTTCTGGCAGGGATTCCCTTATATAGAAGTTATACTACTTATCTATGTCGCAGTTCAGCTTATTTACAACTTAATAGTTAAAAAACCTACAGGATATTTAACGTATCTCACAGCCATTTATGTTGCAGCATCCTTCCCAATCGGATTCTATTATTATGATGTGACATTTATGCTGCATACATGGTTTATTCCACCACTGGTCATGGGACTTATGATAGTTGGGTTTGGGATTCTTGTAAATATTGTTGCAAGGAGGCCATGGATAATAACAATTCCGTCCATGGTAATAGTTATTGTTGCAGCATTATTTGTATTAAGTAAGACCAATCCAGCAATACTCAAAGAACTTATAACTGGGGATGGGTATTTTGTCAAATCCAGGGTATACTCAACTATTGCAGAGGCTGCCGCTCCACCTCTTGGTCAGTATATTTCGGATTTTGGACCCGGTTTATTCCTGCTCGGAATTGCTGGTGTACCATTTATAATATATAGATTTCTGAAAGAGAAAAAGGAAGCAATTCTTCTGGTAATTATATTTGCAATATTCTCCATATTCATGAGTTTTGAGGCTGCAAGATTCAATATCACTGCTGCACCAGTATATGCTATACTAGGTGGTGGGCTAATAATGTACTTTGCCGATATAATAAGGCATAATGAAGCCACAAAGAAATCAAAACATGTAAGTGGTAGAAAATCACTGCGTAAAAATATCAGTGGTGTAACAGTGGGATTTGCCATAATTGTAATTTTAATATTAATAATACCATCCGGGATGGGTGCATTTTCTGCGTCAGTACCTGAAAACAGTGCGGCTTCATATGATCATATACTAAATTCAACGCTGCCCAAGGGCTTGAGACCGGACAATCCATTCGGGAATTATGGACTAGCAATAGACAATAAAACCCAGCCTCTAGCAGCATCGTTTGAATGGCTTGCAACTCAGAACGCCAATGAATCTATACAGGATAGGCCAGCATATGTTTCGTGGTGGGATTATGGTTTCCAGGAACTTGAGCAGGGCCGGCATCCAACAGTGGCCGATGATTTCCAGCAGGGAATAGCCAGCGCAGGGCAGATATTATTGGCGCAGAATCAGACACAGAGGATTTCACTCTTCATATCAAGAGTTCTGCAGACTCCAGGCGGCTATTCCGATGGTCATTTCAACGCAACTATAACAGCTGTCATGGATAAATATTTTGGAATCAATGAAACAAATACCTTAACAGGCATGTATGGAAATCCACTGGCTTCACGGTACCTCCCTCTGTTAAATGAAACTGCATATGGCAGCCATCAGATAAATGTGACTACATCAGGTAATGCAATGCACGCACTTATAATGGGCCAACTGTCTACAAAATATAATGTGAGTATACTTGTATCTGCATATACCGGCCTCGAAAAGGTAACAGGATCATCATTATCATATATTCAGATAGAGCATGCACTATTTCCATTTTCAGGGAACAATCCGGGAATTTTCTATGCTCCTGCATACCTAACAGATACGGCGTCATATACGGCAGATGGAGAAGTTGTGCCCATAAACTACTATAATGTAATTGCAACAACAAGCACTGGTGCCACATATCCACTTAACAAACTCCCAGCAGGTGCCACAGTGACCAGTTATAGCCTTAGCTACACACCCACGTTTTATAACACTACTATATACAACACTGTTGTTGGTATACCACCACAGTATCTAAGCGAACTAGAGGGAGGTAGAATATCTGTATCTCCAGCATTTAATATGAGCAATTTTGAACTGGTTTATTATGCTTCAGAATACAATCCTACAAAGAATGCAACATCCACCACTCCAGGATGGACACTTATACCCATACAGACAGCATACACATATCAGAAGGAAGGAAAAGGAACAGAAGTGCTCCTCCCTGCAAACCTGATCGGCGAAGAGGATCCAATCATCCAGTATTACCCGGGTGCAGTAATAACCGGCAGGGTAACATCAGCCACAGGTGCAGGTGTTGCTGGAGTTCATATAACAATTGATGATCAGTATGGAATACCTCATGAGATAGTTACAACAAACAGCGCCGGATATTATACAATAACCGGATTACCAGGAAATGACACCCTTGTTTATTCTACAGGAAGTGTAAATTCGCTTTCTATGGAAGGTACAAATATTATTGGTACGAACTCAGTAAATGTATCTACCAATCAGGGAGAGCGGATCGGTAACTATAACATTACAGAGAATATGATCCTGCATAGGAATACGGTTTATGGTAATGTTATACTTGATAATATAACATCTTCCAACGCCGTAAACAGCGGTACAATTATACTTGACAATTCTACATACGGAATCACAAGGAATGTGACCATAACAAATGGCATTTACTCTGTGAGCAATGTGATTCCATATAACTATAATGTAACGGTAAAAACAGACGGTAACATATATAAAAATTTCACAACAATAGATGTTAGCTATAAAACACAGCAGCATTATAATTTAACCATAAAAATGGATCAGATTAAGGTAACAGCTTCCGTGGACAGTCTTGCTCTATCTGGATATACAGTTTATGTAAATCAAACAGAGGGAAATTATACATTCAAAGCAATAACTCCGAGTAACGGAACGGTAAGTATCTCAGTATTCCCTGGAACCTATATTGTTACAATAAAATCAAATGGGAGTGAGGATAAAAATTCTGTTACACTTTCTGGATGGAATAATACAAAATCAATCACACTTACACCAGAATTGACAGCCAATGTATCAGGAAAAGCCGCCCCTGGTGCTAAAGTTTGTGTATACTTCAATGGGATAATATCAGATGCACTGAACGTAACCGCCAATTCTACCGGATATTACCATATAAATATGCCATACGGTGTATATACTATTTATTCCAACGACTCAGGAAAAGCATTCGTACAGACATTGAATGTTACAGGTAACGTAGTGATGAATATAAATTATCATCAGGCACATTATTACAATATTCGATCTACAATGAAGGGGACAAAGGATTACAGTGGGCATTATGAAATACTCGCCACAAATTCAAGTGCGTTCCTGTATTCTGTTTATTCCAATTCCAGTAATGTTTACCGTATTTATCTGCCAATTGGAAATTATTCAATCTCTGGAACTGGAACGTTTAACAGCACCACCTTATCCGGATTCAATGTATCAAACCCTGATACCTCTTATAATATTACATTGAACCTTGATATTAAGGCTCCATACAATATTACAGCATCAACCAACAACTCTCTTCGCTATGCTACGGAGGGGATACTAATAGTATACAATGGAACGGTTCCATATTATTATTCAGAGCTCAATAGCGGAATTGCCACTCTTTATGGTTATAATACAAGCACTGTAAGAATCGAATCTCCATATTACTATAATAATACAAATAACAATATAAATGAACAAATATATAATGTATCCCAGAAACTGGTTAGTGTAAATATATCCATTTACAACGATTCATCGAGAGATTACAATGGAAATATATCTTTAATTGGTTCATATAACACCTATACATTAAAGATGACAAACAATACGGCAATTGGAGAAGTTGCTGAGGGCATATACTATACCCAAGTTTCAAGTAAGAGTGCTTACATAGTGCCGGTAATAACAGGCACTGTAGTCAATAACTCCAATTCCCAGATATTTATGAAGAATACAGACCTCTATTTTAGCCTGATAAATTCAAATAAGACAATAGAACGACCTGTAACCTATCTCATTAATTCAACTGGAATTCCTGTTAGATTATCACATATACCCGCAGGGACATACACACTGTATTCTTATAATGAAACCAATGAAGTAAACGGGACTATTGTAAATCTTAGCAGAATTACAATAACTCAAAATACAACAGTGGATATCGTTTATGTTAAAGGTTATAAAATAGATATTACAAATAATCTGAATATACCAGCATCATACCGCATTAAGAACGGAACCGAGGAAATAGAGACGGCGCAGAGCAGTAACACAACTATGGTGTTGCCGTCATCCAATTACACAATAACCTCGAGCGGTAACTTCATAAATTCAACAGGCGCGTATTCATATGTAAACGCCAAAGGTCAATATATAAATGTAACAGTATCTGCAGGCAATACTACCTTCAAGATCGGTCTTGTCCCCACAGAAATTAAAGACAAGTTAAGTGGTAACGTCGTTTATTATTCAAATAGTACAGCCATTTCCGGTAGAGTGCATATCGATATTACAAGAGATGGAAAAACTGTTGAAAGTACAAACTCGACCTCTTCTGGTAATTACTCCGTAAGTGGCCTTAATCCAGGAACATATGGAATATATGCAAACTATACGTATTCTGGAAATCATTATGCATACTTCGAAAACGCGACATTAAATGCATTCAGTAATAAGACCTTCAATATTTTTATGATGCCCGCATTCAGCGTTACTCTTAAAGGGTATAACAGCAAGGATGTTCCAACAAATCTTACCATCATCGATTCTTCAATGTATATAACCACATCAGAAATAACGCACACTATTTTCCTACCGGCTAACAGTACTTACGAATTTACACTAATAAATTCAACAAGCCAGAATGGAATATGGTTTAATTATTCAAAATCTGTATCGCTATACCTTAATAAATCAATTACCGAGACTCTCACACTTAAGCTTGTGCCTCTATATAAATATGTGCTTACAGACCCAAGTGTAACCGGATATGTCGGTGAGAAGGTCACAACAAATGTAACTATACAGAACAAAGGGAATATAAATAATACAATTTACCTTTATTCGGGTAAAAGTATATGGAATCTAAATTTCTCCGAAAATAATTTCACAATTCCAGTAAATACCACAAAAAGTGTAAGTATTGTTATTGAAATTCCTGCTGTTCCTGCTGGTAACAACACAATACCTATCTGGATAAAGGTTAATAACACCAACTTTGCACAGAGCATAGGTAATATAACGGTGGACGTGCTAAAAGGGGCAGGGTATAATTTCACGTACTCTAATTACGCTGCTGTAAACGGAACAATAAACATGATTCCCATAACCATTAAGAATACAAATAGTACTTCGCTGAATATATTCATGAGCATTTCAAATTCGGCCCATTTGAAATCGGTAGATGATATAAGTGCATATCTCACCTATAACGGCAAAAACCTTACAAATATAACACTAAATCCGGGGGAGAGTATCATAGTATATATCTACGCAAATGGTATACATGGAAGAATATTACACTCAGTGCCAATAGATGTTGACACTAATACTACAACGAGTATAGGAGAAATTTATGATAATAAGACCATTACCCCAGTGCTGCCTTCAGCCACAATAGGTACAGGATCATCAGGAACCACTATAATTAATGATTACACAGCGAATCCTGATATTACAATCTATATAGGCATCGGCATAATAGTAGCTGCATTACTTGCAGGAATTATCGGTTCTTCAATCAGATCGAGGAAAAAGAGGTAAATTAAATGAAATATACATTATTAATCATGTTTTCAGTGATTTTCGCTCTAATCGCATTATCAGGTGTAGCTCCAGTTTCAAGCATACATACAGAGATACCGGAAGCCTCCGCATCCAATTTCTCTTTTACTCCATCAGCTCCGGCCTGCGTTTATGAAAACGAAACATTCAACGTTAATCTTAGTATTGCACATTCTGGGTATCATAATTACTCTGTTGCGGCGTATTTCGGAGCTGTTAACGACACCGGTCTCTCTCCACTATTTTATTATCATAGCTCAACAAATGGAACGTTCTCTATAGCCGTTACTGCACCATCAGAATGCGAAAATATTTATGGATACGTAGATGGCTATGCTATAAATTCAACCGGTCATAAAATTTCATACACTTCCAGCATAACGATCAACGTCAGTAGACCCATAGTTTTAAGTGCAACAGTTAAAAATTCAGACCCTGTACCTATATATAACATAACTCTGACTTATACTATAGCCCATGGAACATCTTCCAAAGTCCTGCCCCCAAGCCATATAGCTAAAATAAATGGAAATTCTGTTTATAAGGATAATATTACCGTTCCGGCGGCTTCTGTATATAAAGGAAAGAATACATTAACAGTAACCACAAATAATCCGGTTATAACACTTCAGGGAAAATCATCCATAGTATTCTATAATGGTAAGGCACCAAATTATGATTGGGTATATTACATAGCCGCTGTTGCAGTTGCATTTGCAATATTCCTTATTGTTGCGTCCGGAAGAAGAAATACCGTGCGTGTACCTAAGTGGAAAAGATCAAAATCATCAAAGAAAACACAGAAGAGTAAATAATTAATTAACTTTCTTTAAACTTTAAATCAATGAATGCAAGGTTGTAAATTCTTTTTCATAAATATTTTTTCTACTGAATTTTACTGGCGTTTTAGAAATATCATATCTATCATCAATGAGGGATATTCTTGCTGCAGACAATGCATTATCATGAATTTTATGGGGAGTACTTGTATTTTCCTCGTTAACGATGATCATTGGTGCCAAATTCTTTAAATGTTTGATAATTAAATCTCTATTTGGTCTATCACCGTTACCGATTTTAATCATTACGTAACGGTAACTATAATCTTCTATAATACGAATTATACTTTCCCGAATATTTGCTATCACCGGGCATTCCCAAGCCTCCAATAATACACCATCCCCCATGACGGCCACTCCCGGTTTTGGTCCTGGGTCGATACCAATAATAATCTTATTGAACTCTTCCAAGTTCAAAAGCATCGGAAGGCATTTTCTTATACCTTCAATTGAATTTCTTGCTTTTATTTGTCCAGGAAGTGTAAAAGTATCATTGATTGAACTCAATATAACATTTACATCTACAGGAATTGAATAAAGATCAGTTATGCTGAAAAATGGCAGATTCCATCTTTTTAAATCCATGACAATATCATGGTAAAATTTAAAGTCGTGAGTATATATTCCTACACGGGTCATCTATATAATTAAGTATTTCATTATTAATAAATTTTTACCATATAAAATATGTATTTTCTTCAGATTTTATGGAGTTATTTAATATTTTAAAATAGATGACTCACTGAAAGAATATTTTTATGATATATATGTAATTAGAAATGATATTCCCCTGCAGTATAAAGGTATAAAAAAATAAATATGGATTTGCAATACATACAGACGGATAGGTGGCAGAGAAGCTATGCGTGAGACTGCAGATCTCATCTACTTGGGTCCAAATCCCAACCTATCCTCTACAAAAAGATGTACAGAAATTTTCTAAATTTAAAATTAAAAGAGGCTTCTAAAAACTTATATCTCTGAATCTCCAATATGTAAAAATCCTAACTTAATTACATTAAGGAGGATTTTTCAATTTAGACTCAAAAAAGATCCATATATTTGATCTACCCGCCTCAATTCCGTTTCCTGCTAACTATTCTTTCCAGTGTTTCCAAAAGTATTGTGTTTTTATCCCACCCATACTTTTGAAAACTTTCAATGCCTATAATAATATCCGGCTCCACATTGTAAAATATTTCTTTATCAGGGTATTTTAGCATTAATTTTGTTGATACCTGGCCTTCAATTCCTGAATTATTCAGAGAAAAACCGATAACGTTGGTGAAAGCGTTAGCCGGCTGAGACGGAGGAATTCCGATGATAGTTGCACCACATCTCTTGAGCATATCTAAAAGATCAAAACCTGCGCTGAATGTTAAAGGAGAGCACAATACATATACATTAATCCCTCCTATTGGCTTATATTTCTCCACATATTCTGCAAAGGTGGATGAACGATTAACCTCATGTTTCCAGTCTTCAGCACTCATTCCTCTCTTTCCTGATACCCATTTATGCATTTCAGCAAATGTATACCCATCAAGAGCTTCTTCATTCTCTCTTCGACTGTATTGCTTTTTATACCATACTGAATGCCTTTCTATATCATATCCTGTATCTATTTCCATTACTTTATTCCCGTACAGAAAATAAGTTAAAATGTTGGCTAAATAAGAATTACCTCCTGTATTCTTGGTGAGATCAACAATCAGATCTTTCACACCTCTTTCGTGCATCTTCTGGAGAAGATCAACTATGGCTTCTGATGCTGATGGTACTTCAGATAGAATTTTATCAATTTCTCCGGGTAATTCAAATCCCGCATCTTTAAGCTCTTCTCGCAGGAAGGATTCGCTGGCACCATACTTTAACAGTGATTCATAGCTCTCCCTATACTTAGTCATAGAATCTATTCTTAGATACCCGGCCACATCTTCAATTATCTTATATGAGATATCTGATTTTGAAGAAAAGGACAAATGCAATGAATCGTGTTCTAACAGTTCTCCCGGTGGTTTTTGATCAAAATTTTGATCATTTGGAATCGCAATATCTTGAGTGGACTTATCTTCTAGAGACGTTAAGGTAAATATAATTTCTTTCCTATCTCTGGCACTTTTTCCTGTGAGCAATGGAATAAAATATGTTCCTTTGAGCGCATAAGAAAGAATAAGGAGTTTGTTATAAATTCCGTTGGCAGCTCTTATTTCAAGCATTTTTGATATCAGGTCTTTCACAGGGATTCCATTTACTGCAAGGAGTTTGTGACCGATCAGAGAACTGAATTTACTTTCATATACTCCAGTTAATATAATCATTTTATCTATGGGTTTGAATTCCAGCCACACTTTCCCACTTTCATCGAATGACGGGTACACTTGAGTATGACAATCCCCCAAGAGGGCAACTACTCTCATTGCAATCATATTTAATTGTGATAAATTGATGGTTTCCCCCAAACCGCTTAATATTTCTTCAACTTTTGTGTAAAACTTAACCTGCGAACCTAAGTTCCTGAAAGGGTCTGGATGAGCTTCTGTCAATATTCTAAGAAGTTGATGCATATCTGATAGAGCCTCCTCTCTTTTGAAATTTCTATACAAGGAATCCACAATTATGTATATTATAAATCTTAATAAGAATTGTGACTAATATTTTAACAGATCGTGTACCATAACATCTAAAGAGATATATATAACGAATAATTTATATAAATATATAGGGGAGGTAATCTAAATGCCTGGAAGAATATGGACCGGTGAAGAGAAGTACAGTATTATAATGGAATCATTCCAGAATCCTGATATTACAATAGCAGATATATGCAGGAACCATGGAATAGCAGCATCAATGTTCTATAAATGGAAGGATCAGTTCTTAGAGGGAGGAAGAAAGGGATTAGAGGGAAAG
>JAKAYM010000051.1 GCA_021826795.1 Thermoplasmata archaeon | reverse complement strand
ACTGCTGGTAAAAACAATGAATCTTGAAAGCATGGTAGAAAATTAGTGCACCCACAGTACAGTTGGTGAAAAGTCTGGAAAAATAGCATTCTGCATTCTACAAAAATAAAATAGATGTAAAGTCACGTAAAATATAACAATAATGGATAAACACATAATTATTATGGAGAAGAAAACGAGAAGTTGCCTTAAGGGATATGCTGCAATCCTGAAAGTTCTATATATTACAAAAAATTTACGTAATGTTTAACATATTTGGATTATGCAATTTATTAGACACAGATTGTCCTGGAATTCACTGGAATTTAAATACATTTATTTTCCTACAATCGGTGCAAATTTCGGTAAGGTTGTTCTGAAATCTATATTTTTTGAACTCTACTTTACGGCATATAACAATATCAACTCCAAATTTGATTTTGCAGGAAAAGCGAATTTCCTTAAGTATGCAAATCCATTGAGGCAGAAATACTTAAAGCTATAAAGAAAAATGAAAAAATTTTATACTAGTGGACAATAAAATATTCATGAAAACGGAAATAACATGGCATGGACATGCCGGATTCAGCATTAAAGGCAGCTTAGACATACTTATAGATCCATTTTTCACTGGAAATCCACTTGCCAGGGAGGCTGCGGAAAATATGAAACCCGATATTATCCTTCTGACCCATGGTCATTTTGACCATTCAGGAGATGCAGTAAAAATTTCAATGAAAAACGGTGCTCCTGTTCTGTGCTCATTCGAACTTTCCGAAATATTAAAAAAGGAGGATGTAAAAACAATCGATATAAATCCTGGCGGAACTGTGGACTTCAAGGGTGCAAAAATAACGGCGGTTCCGGCAATACACTCTTCAAGTTATAACGGGTTGTATGCCGGTGAAGCAATGGGTTTTATCGTAGATAATGGGGATATTAGAATATACCATGCCGGGGATACCACATATTTCAAAGATATGGAACTTATAAGAAAACTCCATAAACCGGATGTTGCCATGCTGCCTATCGGAGGGCATTATACAATGGATATTGATGGTGCAGTGGAGGCAATCAAACTCCTCGATGTAAAGAAAGCCATACCGATGCATTATAATACTTTTCCGCCAATCGAGGCAGATGCATCAGAATTCAAAAGAAAAGTAGCATCAGCTGGTTCTGAAGTTATAATTCCTGATGTGGGTAAGAGTTTTCTATTATAATATATGTTTATTTATTTCCAGCTATTTTTAATTTCCTTATAAGCGTGCCTGTTGAGTAAAAACATTCTGAATAATCGAAATTGCTACCTCCTGCAAGGGATACAGGATCGATAGTGTAACCTAGGAATAGTTTATCCTTAATTTTTTCATGTTGCCTGAATATGAAATAATTTACCGAGTTTCTCAGAATAGACTCAGCATAACTGTTGAAATAATAGTCATTGACGTTCTGTGTAATCGTGATCAGGGATATTTTGTTGTGTCTCCCATTTCTTGCCAGCATATCAACCATTTCGGCATTTTCAGCATTCTTAATAAAAAGATGGCTTTCATCGATAACTACTATTTTATTACCCTCCCTGTTCTCGGCCAGGGAAACAGTTAAACTGATAGCAAGTCTGAAAAAAAGATCCCTGAAACGTGTATCCCCGTAATCAAAACGAAATACACATCTGTTCCCTGAAACTTTTACGGGCTCACTGAACAGTTTTCCGGTTAGAAAATTTTTATTGACTGAATTATATGCATTATATTTTATAATTTCTGAAACAAGTTCACTGAAAATTATATCACCACTCTTTTTCTCAAGAAGCTCCATCAATTGCGTGATTTTATCTGAAGGTATACCGCTGATTTTTTCCATAACCTCAGGAATAATATTCCTGATTAATCCGGGGCCAATGGTAAAATCTGGATATTCCCCTGATCCAAGTTCTATAATCTGGTTACCACTGTATTCCTTTAGGGGATCTATAATAAATACTGATGAAGAATTTATGAACCTATTGAGTAACATACCTGTAAAGTACGATTTTCCAGATCCAGTTTCGCCTGTTATCGCCACGTTATACGATGGTCCATGGAAGAGATTTAAATACACTTTTTTACCGGTTATTAAATTAAAACCTAGAAATTCCCCTGAATTCTCTGGTATTGCAGTAAATCCACAGGGAAATATGGAGGAAATAGTCTCTGGATCCATTATATATTTTTTACCCTGAGTTGCAGTTTCTAAAGGATTAAAGGATGCCTTATTAAAAAAATGAAATCCTCTCATTTTGAAGCCTGCAGATTCCATAGTTTTTCTGAACCTGTCACTGTATTCCCGTAGCTGTGCCGGGTGTTCTGATAAAATTGAAAAGCGAATGAATATATTATAAAGCTTATCCTGCCTGGAGAGGTATTCGAGAGATGATATCTGCTTCTTTAGCAGTGAGGCGTAGTGCCCTGATTTTGTGTACGATAATTCTGCCTTTCTTGAGGCCATCAACCTTTTGAGAAAAATATCTTTTTCTATGATCGGCTTCAGTTCCATATTCATCTCGATCATAAAGCCAAGCTTCTCAATAATGGACTGGTAAAGAAAATCTGAAGAATATTCCGTGTCCAGAACATCAAAATACGCTCCATATAAATCATCCTTTTTAAAGTAATTTGAATTGGTACTTACTCTGGTATAGAACAGAGATGAGATTAATTTTTCGTCATCAACTAACCGCGCTTTTACTGAATTTCCAGATGTAAAAGATGGAATATTCTCCCGTATAATATCAATTGCATGGTTAAAACTGCTCCTGTTTGATTTTAGGAATATAAATGTTCTGTAGTAGAAGGCATCTCCGATTTTTTCTGCCCTTGTTTGTACAGTTACATTGCATGTAATTTTATCAAGCATCCGTGCTATTGCCATCATCTGTATTCCCTTTGCACTATCAGTGTAAAGCTCTTTATTTTCTATCTCTATAACCGTGAAAATAAATTTGCCGGAAATCCCATACAATTCATTATTTCTGATAAATTTTAAATCAGAGGCTGAACTTTTAAAGTACAGTTTCCTCAACGAATATATATTTCCAGGTTCGAATCTGAGCAATGCCATAATAATGAAATATACGATTCCTGTTATTATTGCAAGAGATAAGTACCCGGTTGATATAATAGCCACAATCGATATGCCTGCTATAATTATTATAAATTTAACCAGTGATATATTGTAAATATAGGATTTGAAATTATATACATTGGCAGGAATCTTAATTTATCTCACCCTTGCTGTTCACTATTTCCGGTATCAGTTCCTCTGCTAAATTTGGAATAGACATAATGGCATTAGAATCCCCACTCAATATGTTTTCTGGGCTAAATTCTCCCATATTTGATGATATATCCGACATTATAGCGTCAGATTCAAGAAAATTAAAACTACCCTGGAAATATCTGTATATTTCTGTAACAAAAAACAGCGGTGCAGTTGCTGCCACATATATCAAGCCTATGTCAAGGAATGGATTGTTAAACATGCCCAGTAAATATAGTATAATTATGGAAAAGAATGGAAAGAAAGAAATTTCAAAAAATATTCTGTAGAATTTAAACACGTGCTTTTCACTTCCAGGAAATATAAAAAGTATTGAAGCTACAGGAATGAAAAGGATAAAGAAAAGTATGAGTGCCTGCCTTATTATCATGACACCGAAGAGAAGGATTATGGCAAGCATATATGAGCCATTGAGCAGTACTGCCATGATCTGATTATCCGGCGAAAGCCCGGATATACCAATACTATACCAGTCAGGTTTCAAAGTGTAAATACTACTATAAAACACCAGTGATATTTTCAAAAATATAAGGGATATCTTATATGATTCAAAAAATAGAATAGATGAAATCATTATTTTTATCAAAAGTCTTGTAGCTGGATAAGGCCTGATGAAAGAGTTATAAACCAATGTAGTAACAGCAGATAATAGAATGACGGTGACAATAATATCTGAATAAATACTATTGAAAAGGTAATTGTAGAACGATAAAAAAGCAGGATTAGCATTTATAAATTCTGTATAAGAATATTTTGGATTCAGACCATAGTTTACAGTAATATGCCAGAGCAATATTACAGATGATCTTGCGATTTTTGTAAATATCCTTACTATCTCTCCAAAAATGGCTCCATAATTCATATTTTCCCTGTTACCACATAGTTAAACACTGTGAATAAAATACCACTGATGGCAAGGATATATATCACTGTTCCTATAGTTGCATTTTTCAGTTTCTCCCTTGCCATATATTTTTTATTTTCATCAGTACTGAAAAAACTCAGGGCAACAGGAATCCATAGAATTGTAATCAGTATAGCAGATACCGATATGGCTATATTATCTATCCTGCCAAGCATTGCGTTTATGGATGCTACTGCATATTCAATTAACATTTTTGGTAATGGAAAAAACACTATAAAATATTAATTATATTGGAGCATTAATAATATATTTTTCAAATAATAACTTTAGAACAGTTTTTTCTGTCTGTCTGCAAGCATCTTCACATGATCCGGCAATCTCAGTTCATTCCTTATATATTTAAGAGTTTCAGGTGAGAAGCCTTCATAATGGTTGTTGGCATAAATAAAAGCAGTATTTATTCCATAACTGTTTTTCATAATATTGTCCACCCAGTTTCTGATTTCTTTATGTCGGTTGATTCTGATTTCACCCAGTTGACTCTTATTTAGTTCCTTATTTCCCAGAAAACGAATGTATAGGTTTTCCGTGGTTTTTATCAATGGCGGTCTTACATAATCAAGAACGGGCCATGCCATTGTTATCCCGTATTTTTTCAATAGTGAATACGTTTCATTTCTGAACCAGGAGATATGTCTGAATTCAAGCGCAAATTCAATATCCTGAGGAAGCATTTCAATAAAACCTTCCATGATTTCTAGGTTAAAAACAAAATCAGGCGGTAATTGAATAAGTATAATTCCAAGTTTTTCCCTGAGTAATAATATATTTTTAAGGAAAAAATCAAGGTCATTTTTACAGTTTTGCAATCGATCATCATGTGTTATTTTTTTCGGCATTTTCGGAGAAAAGATGAAATTTTCAGGAACTGAATCGTACCATTTTCTCACTGTGCCCGCACCCTGGGCAGCGTAGAATGTGGAATCAATTTCTACCGTGTCGAACAATTTTGAGTAAATTTTCAAAAAATTATTTTGGGTCTCAGAGAGACCATATACTTTTCCTCTCCAGAAATCATAACTCCAGCCCGAGCATCCGGTTCTGAATTCCATATATCAATATGTGTGATTATTTAATAAATTTATACTGATACTACTGCTAACTATTATTACCATTTTCCTGAGAGTTTAACTATATTTGTATAAAAGGCTATTTTTCTGGATTCAGTTTTATCCGGTTTTCCATTATGATTTGGCTCTTCCCTTACGAAAGAAGGTTTGCCGAATACTTTAACCGGAAATGCATCTGATGCGTTGAAATTCATGGCATATTTACCCTTTATTGCTATTACCTCTTTACCCAGTTCCTTAAAATCATCCGCCGTAAAATTATGCACGTACCAATTTTTCCCGGGATAAGGAGGGTCGATGTAAAAGAATGTATCCGAAGAATCATACTTTTCTATTAATCCCCTGAAGTCCATATTCTCTAGCTTCATTTTTCCAATTAAATGTGAGGCTTTAATTAGATTAGATACATTTTTGCGATACGTTCCGTATAGTGATTTATCCTTTTTGCCGTATGTTTCCCCCATACCTCCGAAACCAGAATTAAAATTGAAGAAAATTGAAAATGCTTTTTCAACTTCTGGGTCTTCATTGTTCAACACAATTCTACCATCATAGTAATCAAAAAATAATTGTCTATCCATTGCAAGTGCGTTTGCAGCCCTGTAGAAGGGGGGAAAGTGGGTTTTCAGGGCTGTGAATAATATGTAAAGATCTCTGTTAATATCATTGTAAACTATATCCCTAGAACGGATATTTAATGCAACGGACCCCGATCCGCCAAAAACATCAACGAATATACTGCATCCGCACTGATCGTATATTCTCTGGATATCCTCCACTACGCTCGTTTTTGATCCAGGATATTTCATTATTCTCAGCATAATTACCGGTAAAACTATATGCTTTATTATTATATAAGAAATAAAGTATCTTATGTTTAACGAACTAAGTTTTTAACATTAAAAATGGAAATTTCCCCCGGATGATAGTGGAAGCATGTTATTTATTGGCGCAATTTTTCCCTAATATATAAATATTGAAACTGTATGCTGTTTTTATGTTTCTACCTGTCCTGAACGGTATATATACCTGGCGCACACAGGATCCTGAATATGACTGGGAAATGGTTGGACACTTACTTTCAAAGGATGAAGAAATTATTCTTGTGGATCCGCCTTATGTGCATGGGCTTGAAAAGGCATTGCCCTTAATTGGAAAGGCTGAAGCAATAGTACTCACAACGGCGAACCATACCAGGGGTTCAAGATATTTATCATACAAACTTCAAATACCCATTTATGTCCCTTTGCAGGCTGATTCTCTTTCCGTTTCCCCGAAAAAGATGTACGAAGAAAAAGGCATAAATAACTACAAAATTTATGAAGAAGGGTCCCTTTTCTGGTTAAAGACTAAGAGAGTTACAGTGTATAGGAATGACGGTGATAAGATACCATATCTTGATGAAATGATTCTCATTGACGAGAACAGGTCTGTCATAACTGGAGATATTGCAATGGGATCTTATTCCGGTGAATTACTTACTATAAATCAGGGTTTTACTGACTCTCCGGATGTTAATCTGTTTTCCCGTTCCCGGAATGTAATAAGAGATCGTTTCAGCAGGTTGCATCTGGATAACCTCCTTTCATCCCACGGGTACGACATAATAGGCGATTTAAACGCCAAAATTTCATGAAATATTGTACGGTTCCCATAAAAATAAACTTACATTTTTAGTATGTTCCATATTTTTATATACTCAAAACCCTTTAATCATTATGGACGATTCATATTCATATATATCGAACATTTATGGAAAGAACCATTATGATATAGACCTTCCTTTCAGGGAGATAGTGGAATTTTATGCCGGGAAAAGCGTGAATCTTTCTTCTCTGGGCGCCTATGCGGGAAAACAGCTCTACGAAATCACTGATTATATAGATAAAATATCCCCTCCTGTACTGAAGATGTGGGGAATTGACAGTAAAAGGATCGATAGTGTTCTGATAAACTCGGTAGAAAAGCACGCACTAGAGAAGCTCATTAAGGAATTCGGAATAAACAGACCGTATTTCCATGGAAAATCCATCATAGACCATTATGCCATGGGCTATCTTGTTGCAGACCCGGGCATATACTGCATAATAACACTTACACACCAGACGGCGTATGCATTGCATAAGTATGCCCCTGATAGCTTCAGGGATTACGTTTCCGGATTAATCGGGGACTCCAGTAATTTATTACTTGGTGCAACATGGTTTACAGAAATACAGGGTGGAAGTGATCTGGGTGCCAATCAAACAGTGGCAGAACCCGGAAATAATTTATGGTATCTTAAGGGAGATAAATATTTTGCCAGCAATGCAGGCCTGGCAGATGTATCGCTAACATCGGCCTTTCACGGCAATAACCATGGTGCCAAGGGTTTATCACTTTTTGTTCTTCCCCGGAAAAATAGTGAGGGCAGTTTAAACTATAGGGTAAGAAGACTCAAGGAGAAGAGTGCTACAAAAAGTGTGCCATCTGGAGAGGTAGAACTGGAAAATTCAGAAGCAAAGATGCTCGGTGATGCAGGAAAGGCAATTTATTATATCACCGAGGACCTTATGGTCTCACGGCTGGATAACGCTGCAGCTGCGTGTGGAATAGCAAGAAAGGCATACCTGGAAGCATATTACTATTCAATGAAAAGGAAAACTTTTGGATCATTACTTCTAGAGCACCCCGGAATAAAAAGGGACCTGCTGGATATGGAAATACTTCTAGAGGGTTCCGTTGCACTAACGTTTAAAACCATAGACCTTTTCGATAAATCAATAAAAACAAAACCACCATACGATGATGATTACAATTATACCAGATTGATGACCCATATAGTGAAAAATATTACAGCCGAATCTTCATCCATAATTACCCAGATGGCTACAGAACTTCATGGAGGAATCGGATTCTTGTCTGAGTTCCCCATAGAACGCTGGCACAGGGAGGCACTGATAACTCCAATATGGGAAGGTGCAAGCAATATACAGGCTCTGGACATGTTAGAAGCAATCATGAAGAAAAAAGCACACATCAAAATGTTGCTTGACTTCCAGGATATAATTTCAGATATAAGTGATGGAAGGGAGACCGCAGATTCCTGTTACATGCTTCTCCGTGACAGTATAGACAAAATTCTATCAATGGATAATAGTCAGGCCCAGTTCCATGCAAAATATTTAATGGATATAATGGGAAATTCCATGGCAGCTATTCTGCTTCTCCATATCGGAAACGAAACAGGTAACAATGATTTTATAAAAGTAGGTAAATTATATTTTCAGAGATATGTCAAAAAGGAAGATTACGATAAGGATGCCCCTGAAAGTGGTGAATCACTGATACACATTGAAAGGCAGGAAAGGAGCCTGAAAAATTAGGTGGTAAAATGGGAGAAGGATTTAATGTAATAAAGATTCTGAGACGGGCAGCTGTTCTATTCCCTGGAAATAAAGTAATAGCTGAAAAAACAGTAACATACCGGGGACTTTATGAGAATGTTTCTAAAATATCTACATCTATGAATAAAATGGGAATCTCAAAGGGAACGGTGTTTGCTGTTGCAGATTATAATTCCCTAGAATTCATGGAACTCCTCTTTGCAGCCAGTATGACAGGGTCAATAATATATCCAGTAAATATTAAACTGCCATGGAATATGGCAATGGAAACTGTAAAAGAATCAGGTGCAGAATATATGTTTGCATCGGATGATTTTTTAAATGCAGGAATAGGAAAAGAATTCCAGAATGATCATGTGATAGCACTTGGAAGGAATAATAAATACACTAAATTTGATGAATTGCTGGTCAGTGATATGCACCGTGAGGAAATCACTTCTGGAGTAGACAATTATTCCATACTCTTTACCTCCGGAACCACGGGAAAGCCGAAGGAGGTACTTTATACCAATGAAAAGGCAGCTAACGGTGCACTCAGCATACTCTATCAACTGGGTATGTTTCAATCCCCTGCCTCCCTGAATTACAATGACACAATACTCTCACTGATTCCATTTTATCATATATGGTCATGGGGTTCTGCCTTCCATGCCGCATATCTTGGGGCAAATTACGTAATAAACGGGAAATATAACCCGGAAAATATTCTCTCTAATATAAAAAAACACAAAGTTACATGGTTAAATGCCGTACCAACAATGGTTTATGATTTGCTCTCGCACGATACTGAAAATCATTTGAATGGAATGAAAATGTTGATAGGCGGGTCGCCCATTAGCAGTGGCATAGCCAGAAAACTCAAGGATAAGAATATAAAATTCTCAACTATATATGGTGGTACCGATATGCTGGCAACGTCCATATCAATTGGAAAAGAAAATGATATAGAATCACTGCGTTCTGTTACACATCCGGTTCCCATGGTCAGTGCATCTGTAAGGGATGAATCAGGAAAAATACTAGGAAATAATGTCATAGGGGAACTATGGATTAATGCCCCTTGGCTGCCAGGTAAATACCTTAATCGAAAGGACGAAGGGGAATATGACGACGGATGGTTTAAGACAGGTGATGTGGGGCTTATAACAGAAACAGGGGGCATAAAAATACTGGACAGGATTAAAGATGTTGTGAAGAGCGGCGGTGAATGGATACCTACATCCATTCTTGAATCCATAATATCCGAATTTCCCGGTGTAGATATATGTGCTGTAACTGCTATTCCAGATGAAAAATGGGGAGAAAAACCGGTTGCCTGGATTAAAGCCTCGGAAAATATAAATACTGAGAAATTAAAGGAACACATGAATTCAAAGGTGGAATCCGGGCACATCAAGAAATGGTGGATTCCAGTTAATTTCATCTTCATTGAAGAGATACCCATGACAAGCGTGGGAAAAATCGATAAAGCAAGTCTCAGAGTCAGAAAATATTAAAATTTTATCTTTATTAAGGGTATAAGCACAATTAATATAGATATAACTGCTACAACAATGAAAGCCAGCCGGAAATTTTCATAAATAGAGAAGAAATACCCTATTATGAGGGGTGATACTGTACCTCCTATCTGGGAACTGAAGTTGAGTATACTGCTTGCAGATGCCAGATTATGATCACCACCGCTGAAATCAGATGCCATGCCCATGGAAGGTCCAGCATAAAGTCCGTAAAGCATACCAGAGAGGAATGAGATTCCGAATATTACAGCAACAGGTGCATAGTTAATATATATTATTGTGGCTCCTAGAATTATTACCGGAATTATAGAAACCAGTGATTTTCCACGTTTTATTTTTGAAGATATCCATCCACCTACAGGTGATGTAATTATACCACCTACTGCCGGAATCCAGGCATAGAGATACGCATCGGGATACGGTACAATATGATCAAACACTATGAACGTTGTAAAGAGAGTAATAAATCCAATATACAGGAAACCAGCGGAAAATCTTATCATTGCAACGTAAAAAATTTTTTTATTTATTCTGGTACGAATTTTGGTTTTCTTTTTTTCAGGCTCCTTTATAAATATAAAATTAATAATAGCAGCAATAACCAGAACTACCATAATGGAAACATAAAGAAACCTGAAGCTGATATTCAAACCCCTCAGGATAAAATATTCACCAAGTGAAGCACCGATAAAAAACCCGGTTTGATAAATTCCAATAAAAGTGGACCTTCCGGATGCAGGAATCCATTTCTGTATAGTTGATGTATCTGAAACATATACTGTTGCAGAAAAACATCCCAGGAAAAACTGAATTATAAGAATTTCCGAATATGAATTCTTTCCAAAATAAAAAAAGGAGAAAACTATTATCATCAAAAGGAACGATAATTTAGCAACCCTAGCTACTCCTATACGGTCAGCGATTATTCCTGACGGAATCTGGAACACCGTGTATCCGATCCAGTAAGAAGTTATGAAAAGTGAGGCCATGTAAACGGATATGTTTAATGATGTAACCAGGAGAGGTATCAATACAGGTATAAAAAATCTCAATGTAGAATTCAGAGAAAACGAGAAAATCGAGCTTCCCAGTATATACGTAAAACGGTTTATCCTAGCATTTTCTATATTTTCCCGCATTTAAAAGTTAAGTGTGAAATACCATTAATAATTTATCAATAAAATATATATCACAAAAGAAGGTCAATGTAATTATTTCATGGAGTATATATCCAGTGAGAATAATTATAGTTTATTACCTACATTTTTATATTCTGATTCATGAACCTCAGAATCCAGCTTTTTGCAAATGTGAGGCTGCGTGAGAGTTTCTCAAAGCCTTCCTTAATCCTGCCTTTCAAATCATCTTCAGAATTTATTGCAGCAATAGATACAATCCTCTTCACGCTTTTCCATATGAATTCTATGGGATTGAGATCCGGTGAATAGGGTGGAAGGAATATGAGTTTTATATTCAATGACTCTGCACTCTCCTTCACGGCCTTTGAGTGATGGGACCTGAAA
>JAKAYM010000050.1 GCA_021826795.1 Thermoplasmata archaeon | reverse complement strand
TCCCATTGGCTATTTTTAATCTTTTTGAATGATTTGCAATGGCTATATACTCATAATGCTTTTTTATTGCGGCGGCCACCATCTCGTCAGTGGTATTCATTCCATCACTTTCCTTTGTATGCAGATGCAGGTCACCCCTTATATCGGATAATTCAAGCAATGACGGAATTTTATGTGATAATGCAAGTTCTATTTCCCCACGATCTTCACGCATTTCAGGTGGAACATAATCCATACCCAGCTCTGTATATATAGCCTGCTCGTTTTTGCCTTCCATTATATTTTTATCACCGTAATATAATCCGTATTCATTTAGCTTATAATTATGATCAATTGCAATCTTACGTACCTTTATGTTATGATCCTTGCTACCTGTGAAATATTGCAACGCTGAACCGAAGCTTCCTGGTTTTATCACCCGTAAATCACATGTGGTTCCTATATCAAGGAGCACGGTAGTTTTTGATTCACCCCTGACAACTATGGATTTTACGCCTCCGTACTCTGTGAATAAATCCATTACCTTTTCCGGCTGTTCAGATATAACAAGTATATCAATATCTCCAACCGTTTCCCTCATTCTTCTAGTTGATCCGGCTATCTCACACGTGGATACTATGTTTTTAGATAATAGATATGATACAATCTTTCTGGCTTCATTTAATCCAGTACTCAGTAAAATTCTAGATCCTGTAGCAGATATCATTGATATGTTTTTCAGGATAAGGGCCTCGCTTTTTTCTCCAAACCCGGGGATATCCCTTATTTTATGTTCCTCTGCGGCTTTTTTCAGGTCAGCAATATTTTTTATTCCAAGCCTATCATATAGAATCATTGCCTTTTTAGGCCCAAATCCCTCCATGCCTGAAAATTCATTGAAATCCACCGGGAATCTGCGTTTTAAATCCTCATATTTAGCAATTTTTCCGGTTGTCAGGTATTCTTCAATGTGTTCTGCTAATCCCCGTCCGATCCCCGGGATCTCCATTAATCCCTTTATCCCCTTCTTTTCATAGATTTCTGAAATGTCATCCTGCATTGATTCTATTGACCGTGCAGCCCTCTGATAGGCAAGTGCCTCAAAACGTACTTTTTCATCAGTGCTCAGCATATAATACATTTCATTGAATATGCGGGATAGTTCCACATTCTTCATGATTGATAAACGGGTATAAAGATAAAAAGATATTGCATAAGTTCACTGTTACTAAATCAGGAAAACCTCTCATGATTGATTGAGATCTAAGGTCCTTTTGATTCCTAGCATGACAGCGTAGTTGCTGATTATGCCGATTGACAGGAGCAACTGAATGTATGGCATGAATTCACCATAAAAATTACTGGATTTGAATATAATGAATCCGGTTCCTGTTAATATTGTTATTATTATCAGTACAGTATTTACTGTTGCGAGATGTTTCAATCTGGGTATGCTTTTGACCATGAGATAGGAAACTGCAGCCATAATGAGAAGCAATATTCCGGTAAATATATGGAAAACCAAGACCGGTGAATTTATGGCATCATATATTTGGGATAGGTAAAATCCTGTCATAATCTGCAAAAGTGTTATTCCGGACGTTGCCCAAAGAATTTTTTCCATACTATTCAAATATGTCCCTCTTATCCATATTTCCCTATTTATACTCGTTAAAAAAATTTATTGTTTCCCTGTATTGCTGGATCATATGTTCCTTTTCTCTGAAACCATGCCCCTCCCTGGGATAAACCAGGAGTCTGACAGGCCTGCCCTTTTCCTTGAGGAATCTATAAAACTCGTAATACTGCCCGATGGGCACATACGGGTCCTCAACGCCATGCATTAGAAGTACCGGAGTTTTTACATCGTGGTCCATTCTTATGGCAGAGAACCTATCGTAAAGATTAAAATTATAAGGGTCATCATTCATATGTATCCTATCCCAGTTATACAGATTAGATACTCCGTGGAAACTTACCCAGTCCGAAATTCCATATAAGGATACAGAGGCCTTAAATATATCTGATTTCATGATAGCAAGTGCGGACATATAACCCCCGTAGGATCCACCTGTTATGTACATCCTGTCCGTATCCACCAATCCGGAAGCTTTGAGATATTCTATTCCGGAAATGATATCCTGGAAATCCATCCCGCCGAGATCGCCCCTGTTGGATTCTGCATATTTTCTCCCCATACCAATGCTGCCACGGTAATTAGGAAGAAAAACCGAGAATCCGGCACCTGAATATAGAGTGGTTCTATCCATGAAAGCTGAGTATGAAAACGACGTTGGTCCACCGTGGATATACACGATCAATGGATTTTTCCTGTTCTCGCATCTGACGAATCCGTAAATAGTTTTCCCATCGGTGGATTTCCACTCAATTCTCCTGGATGGATAAGCCTTCAATTTCTGGAGTTCGCTGTTTATTGATGATCTTATCATATGATTTTTATTTATGAGTACCACCTCGGCTATATTGTTTTCATTGGAGTATGAAAATACAGCAAGTTCGCCCCTAATTGCAAATGATGGTGAAAATACAGGATAAACTATACCAGACCCTTCCCATATTATATTGTTATCCTCCAGGGTTCTTATTTTGAAACTACTCATCCTATTCTCAAGAATATACGTTTTATTATTGTTGAATATTACATGGGAAATGGTAAAATCTGAATTTTCTGTGAGATTTTTTGCCATACCATTGTCAATGAGGATTATGTCACCGGATATTACTCCACGATCGCTCATGATTGACTCGAGAACAGCAACCTTGGATCCGGAAACGGAAATTTTGCCTATCTGCCTGTATCCGGGGTCATAGACGGTTTCTACTTTTCCATTAAGGTCGATTCTGGATAATTTTGCGGTATACCAGCAGCTCTCCATGGGTTTTTCTGATGTTACTGCATATATTGAGCTGCCATCGGTGTTAAATTCCCATATATTGACTTTCTCTGTTATTTTTTTTATTCCGGTATGGAAATCAAGCAGGTAAAGTTCGTTCAAAGGTTCATTCTCTTCGAAGAAATATGCATCAGCTTCTTTCTTTTCCTTCTTTGCCTTCCCGGAAAAAATAATTCTTTCACCCATCCATAGAGCCTGGTCTATATCTCCATTGAAATTTATCTCCAACCCTGTTCCTTCTCTGCTGAATATATTAATTTTTCCACCGGTGGTGTAAAGCAATCTTCCGTCATCGGAAAAATCCATATACCCAATCCCGGGCGAATCTATTCTACGCTGAATCTTTAACTCCACATCATAAATATAAATTGATTTATTTATTTCCTTTTTTTTGTATAGCTTATAATTGTCAGAAACCAGGGTAGCTATGGCTGTGCCATCTTTGTTTATAATCACATTCTCTATATTTTTAAATTTTAAAAAATCTTCAATGGTTTGGTCTTCCATAATCTGATAATGGATTTCACTATTTAACATTATAAGATGGAAGCTCCATGCATTAATGTGGAGAGGATGTCACTATCCTGGTATGCATTAGAACAGTTTTTGAAAAAAGCTTTAAGTAATTATGTATTTGAAAAATATGTATGATGATATAATCCCTATTCAGATTGATCTGCAGGCGGGCAGGAAAGATTATGCTATTGCAACCGTAATAAAAACCGCAGGTTCTTCCATAGCAAAGCCAGGATTTAAAATTCTGATAACAGGAGGAACGGTAATATATGGAACTCTCGGCAGCCCATCACTGGACAATGTTGTTTTAAAAGAGGCTGAAAAAGTAATAGAAAAAAATGAAACAAAATATTTAAAAATAGCACTGGACAAAGATAATAAAACCTCGGATTATACAATGAACACGACCTGTGGTGGTATGATAGAGCTTTTTATTGAGCCATATGTACACCGAAGGATCATGGTTATACTCGTTGAATCATTTAACGACAAACTGCTTGATGCACTCAAGGCGCTTGTACCATATACAGGATTGACCCCTGAGGTCTATAATATTAACAATGAAAATGATTCAAAACATATAATGGAATCCGATTTCACCGATGATTTCGTATTATTAATTACAAAAACAGAAAATGAAATACCGTATATATCACATTTTCTTATTAAAAAACCTAGATATCTGGCAATTGTCTCCAGCAGAAACAGGTTCAATAAAGACATGGAAACTGTACTCAAAGAATACCCAGATGCTGATAAAAATGCCATAAAATGCCCGGCGGGATTATCCATAAATGCTATTACAGTTAAAGAAATTGCAGTAAGCATCGTGGCTGAAATAATAATGGAAAAAAATAATAATAATTTAAAATAAGTTATTCTGTATAGGAGGCCAGATTTCCGGGTCCTTCATGTATAACAATTTTCATCCTGAAATCCTTTAGGATATCCTGAATCTTCTTATGAATTTCAATATAGCAATATTTTGCTATGTATTCTGCCGTATCCGCTGGATATGGGAATATAAAAACATCATTTTCTGGCATCGTTCCCCTGTATTTTCCCCTTACTATTATATCAAGCATGCCATTAATACTGCTATCACGTACGTCCGTCTCAGGTACCATGAATTTATGATCCATATCTTCTATTACTGGTTTTATGGCCTTCTTGACTATGGTAAAATCCATTAACATACCTGAATCTTCTATAAACCCGGAGTCAATCAGAATATCAATTGAATAATCATGTCCGTGGAATTTTTTGCATTTTTCATTGTCCGGGACATAATGTCCTGAGCTCCACGTTAACCCTTTCAGTCTTCCTGTAATTTTAATACTGTACATTTTATTCACCCATCATCTTCAAAGCTTCCGACTTCAGTGATTCTAGTTCCTTCTTCACTATATCATTATACTTAACAGATGATGTCACCATTGTGGCACCTTCCTGCCTGACACCGCGCATCATCATGCACATATGCTGTCCCTTGGCTGTAACCATTACAAAGAGCGGATTCAGATTTTCATATAATAGTTCAACTATTTCGGATGTCATATTTTCCTGCAACTGGGGCTTGCTGGCTATCTTGTTAACTGCCCTGACAAGTTTGCTTACACCAGCTATATACCCTGATGGCTTCGGCAGATATGCTATGTTTACCGTGCCGAAAAAGGGAAGTAAGTGATGGGAACACATTGAATAAAATGAAACATTCTTCATGATAACCATGCTCTCATGGCCAGAAACCTTGAATTTTGTAAAGGCAAAGTTTCTTGTCCCGTACCATTCCCTGTAGAAATTTTCAATTCTACCTGGTGTATTCTTTAATTCTTCTTCGTTGAACCATCCATACTCATTATGTAAATTATACACAAGCTGTTCTATGCTGTCACGCAGTATTTTTTCATTTTTTTGTTCCATCTAGACACCTCTTTTGTCTCCAAATATGTATTTATGCTCCTGTAGCATCAGTCTTACATTGGGCGGGGCACATTCTATAAACCTGTCTGCAAGCCATGCAATATCAGTCCCGTACACCGGTTGAATGACTATTCCGATATCAGGAGGGATTTCATTTATTTCTTTCATTGCAACATTAAAATCATTCATATCATTTACAACAAATTTCAGATAATCTCTATTATCCATGTATTTTAAATTATTATCATTGAATTTCCTGTACATGCCTGATGATGGCAATTTGAAATCAATATCTTTTCTTACATGCCTGTAATCAGGAAGGAATCTTTTGATATCCAGGCTCCCTGAGGTTTCCAGAAGTATATTATACTTACCGGATAAAATATTGACCAGGCTATTAACTTCATTCTGTACTAATGGCTCACCCCCTGTAAGGCAAACCCATTTTACCATTTTCTTTGAAAGATTGTTCACTGCATCGACAATTTCATTCAGGCTCATTTCCTTTCCTTCATCGAACGAATACTCTGTATCACACCATGAGCATCTCAGGTTGCAATACTCTGTTCTCACAAATACCATTTTTTCTCCGGTGTAATAACCTTCTCCCTGGATACTTAAAAAAATTTCATTAATTTTCATATAATTTCAATAATTTATTTTATATTCAGCTCCTTGAGGGTTGATTTATCATTATATTTTCTGGTAAATTTAACCGTTTCAAATTTTGTAATTTTTATCTCCATCAAGGGATCTGCAACACCACTGAAGAAATGCCCCCCGTAAAGCTGATGGTCCTTCCTTGCAACTCCTATATGTATATGAAACCTGTTCTCGTCATCGGCAATGGAACCATGAAATGCAACAAGCTCACATCTTTCAACTATGGTCAGTTCCTCGTATTTATTTATATTCCAGTAACCAATTTTTAGGTCCTTTACCATTCCGATGCCCATGTCTATAAAACCGGATTTTATTTTATATTTATCAACAAGTTTGTTTAAATTTTGAATCACATCTTCACCTGCATCGAACTTAGCAACTATTATGTTATTTTCAATATTATCCTGCATAGTTTGCAATTAAAAAGCCATATTAAGCCTTTGTTATTCCAATAACCCACAGAAACATGGTTAAGGCAAACGACATGCCAAGGATGACTGCGAGAACGTCAATTAATAAAACATTGGCCAGATAAAATTTGAAATTGGAAATTATATATATAACGAAAATAACTGTAATAACTCCTATAATGACATTTGACCTTATCAAATTTTTAACAGTACTATTTTTCATTGTTCCAGATCATAAAATGATATAACTAATTTTTTCAAATTAATTTCAATGATCAATCATGGAAACAAAATATTCATGTATTCTGTTATCTCCGGTGAGTTCAGGGTGGAACGTCATTGCAAGTATATTATCTTCCCTGACCATGACAGGGCTACCATTCACAGTGGCCATGACCGTAGAATTGCCCGGTAATTCTATTCCGGGTGCTCTTATAAAAACAGCATTGAAATTCCCGATATCTTCAATGTTGATGGATTTTATGAATGAGTTAATCTGCCTGCCGTAAGCGTTTCTCTTTATTGTTATATCTATAAGGTTCATACCATTTACCCTGCTATCTCCGGTATCGCTGGAAAGAAGTATGGCACCGGCACAGGTTCCCATTACAGGCATTCCCGATCTGGCCATTTCATAAATTTTTTCATACATACCTGATTTCTTGAGGATTTTGTATATCACCGTGCTCTCGCCACCGGGTATAATTAGACCTGAAAGTCCATGAAGGTTTTCAATGGTTTTAACGTTTACAGGGTCAACATTATATTTTCCATGTAAATGCTTTATCATCTGGAAATGCTCTGAAACATCGCCCTGAATATTCAGTACACCGATCTTCATTGTTGTATCATTCCTTATCTATTCTGTAATTTCTCTATTTCTGATATGTCCAGTCCATGCATTCCCTCAAGGCCGGAGGAAATATCACCAAGCAGTTTGTAATCTTCGAAATTTTCTGTGGCATCTACTATAGCATTCGCCATCTTTTGTGGATCCTGCGATTTGAATATTCCACTGCCTACAAATACACCATCCATACCCATTTTCATCATGAGTGCAGCATCAGCAGGTGTTGCAATTCCACCTGCGGCAAAATTAACAAGGGGCAATCTTTTCAGATGTTTGATTTCCTTTATTACCTTAAATATTTCGTTTGATATTTCCCTGAAATCCATTCCGTAATAAACGTTATTATATGGCATTTTGCCTGATTCACCGTAGAGGTCCTCTGATGTCAACTCCCGTAGGGTAACATAACTCTTGGACATATTTTCTGCAATATTAAATAATTCGTCGTTTGTAAGTGAATTCAATATGTATATTCCATCGGTTACCGTTCTTATATGCCTAACCGCTTCTATTATATTGCCGGTGCCCGCTTCTCCCTTTGTTCGAATCATTGCAGCACCTTCAAATATTCTCCTGACTGCCTCCGGGAAAGTTCTGGCCCCGCAAACTACCGGTACTTTATAAAGTTTTTTGTTTATATGGTAAAACGGATCTGCCGGTGTGAGAACCTCACTTTCATCCAGCATATCAACTCCAAGCGATTCAAGTATTGAAGCCTCGCTGAGATGGCCTATTCTGACCTTGGCCATTACTGGTATTGAAACTGCGTCAAGGATTTCCTTTACCTTTAAGGGATCAGACATTCTCGCCACACCACCCTGTGCCCTTATATCGGATGGAACCCTTTCCAGAGCCATTACAGAAACTGCTCCCGCCTTCTCTGCTATTTTAGCCTGTTCTGCATTGGTTACATCCATAACAACACCACCCTTGGTCATCTTTGCAAAACCACGTTTTAAAAGTTCATCGCCGAATTTCATATTCTTAAGATCCAACATAATAGAACATTATCATTATTACATATATACGCTTTATCAGAGCTTTTTAAAAATTCCGAATACTTTCAGGTTAATACAAAAATATTTAATTTTAATGACTATATCATATCATGGACAAAACGATTTCTATTATTGGCGCAGGAGCAGTAGGAGCAAGTGTGGCACAGGTTCTGGCTATTAAGGATATTGCAGATATCAAAATCTTTGATATTGTTGACGGAGTAGCACAGGGAAAGGCACTGGATATTCAGGAGGGAGCTCCGCATTTCGGTTTTGATTGCAAGTTGCAGGGATTCTGCACTCAGGATTCCACGGTATACAAGAATCTGAAAGGGTCTGATGTTATAGTTGTTACTGCAGGCATGGCAAGAAAACCTGTCATGAGCAGGGATGACCTTCTAGTAAAAAATATAGGGATAATGAAAGATGTTGGAGAGCAGATAAAGAAATACTCACCGGATTCAATTATTATAGCTGTAACAAATCCGGCAGATATAATGGCATATGCACTTCAGAAGGCATCTGGAATCAGCCCGGAGAGAGTAATAGGTCTCGGTGGTTCACTGGATAGCTCAAGATTCAGAACATTTCTGGCAGAGGCCCTCGATGTTTCAGTAAGAGATGTCAATGCCTTTGTTATCGGTGGACATGGTGATGATATGGTTCCATTCATACATTATTCCAGTGTCTCAGGAATACCGATTTCCAATCTACTCAGCAAGGAAAAGATCGATGAAATCATAAAGAGAACAAGATTCGGCGGTGGAGAAATCCTGAATTATTATAAAACAGGAACTGCATTCTATGCACCTTCCATATCCATATCTGTCATGGTTGAATCAGTGATAAACGATGAGAAAAGGGTAATTCCCTGTGCTGCTTACCTTACCGGCAAACATGCCGAGAAGTATAAAATAAGCAATAAATTCATCGGAGTTCCAATAAAAATCGGCAAACACGGGGTTGAGGAAATATATGACCTTGAGTTCAGTGAGGGGGATGCAAAGGAATGGATTAAAAGCGTCGACTCTGTGAATAAGAATTGCAAACTGGCCGATGACTACTTTGCATCTCACTGAAAACAGTGTTAATCAAAAATTTTATATTTTATTTCATACTAACATAAAAAATATATACTGGTGGTAATTTCATGGAAAAAAAAGAATATGATGCAGTTATTTTAGGAGGAGGTCTGGCAGGTTTAATGGCTGCCAATATCGTTGCGGCTGCAGGTTTTTCAGTGGCTGTTGTTTCAAAGGTGTTTCCTACAAGGTCGCATTCAGCCGCTGCAGAAGGTGGCATAGCGGCATATATAATGGGAAATTCAGATCCAAACGATGATCCGGATTTCATGTCCTATGATGAGGTAAAGGGTGGCGACTATCTTGTGGATCAGGATGCAGCTGAATTATTATCAAAGAAATCAGGAGATATAGTAAACCTTCTGGATGCATGGGGAGCTCCTTTCAACAGGCAGCCGGACGGAAGGATTGCACTGAGATATTTCGGTGGACAGACATATCCAAGAACAAGATTCATCGCAGATAAAACCGGTATGGCACTTTTACATACATTGTTTGAACATTCAACAGGATTCAAAAACATAGAATATTATAATGAATACTATGTTCTGGATATAGTAAAGGAAGGAAATAATGTCAACGGACTCGTTGCAATGGAAATGAAAACATTGAATCCCATATATCTGAAATCCAGGGCACTGCTGATTGCATCCGGCGGAATAGGAATGATGTACAAACACACAACAAACAGCTATATTAATACAGGAGACGGGCAGGGCATAGCCTTAAGATCCGGAGTTGCTTTGAAGGATCCTGAATTTGTGCAGTTCCATCCCACCGGGCTCTATCCATCGGATATCCTTATCAGCGAGGCTGCAAGGGCAGAGGGCGCTATATTAAAGAACAATAAGGGCGAAAGATTTATGGCAAAATATGCTCCACATAAATTCGACCTGGCACCCAGAGATATAGTATCAAGGTCAATGACCATCGAAATAAGAGAGGGCAGGGGCTTTGAAGGTGGTTACCTAGGACTTGATTTAAGGCATCTAGGCAAGAAGTATATAATAGAAAGACTTGCCCTGGCATACGATGCTGCGAAGAATTTCTCCGGTGTGGATGCTTCTGAGGAAATGATACCTGTAAGGCCTGCACAGCATTATTTCATGGGCGGTATAGATGTGGATACCACCGGAACAAATCACGATTTAAATGGTGTATTTTCTGCAGGTGAATCTGCCTGTGTGTCTGTACATGGAGCAAACAGGCTCGGTTCCAATTCTCTCCTGGAAACGGTGGTATATGGGAGGGAAACGGGAAACACAATGGTAGAATTCCTGAAGACACATAAAAACGTTGAGACAAACAGCAACGTGGAGCCAATAATAGACGCTGCCTATGCTTATATCAAGAGAGAAACCGGAGAACACTTCGGTGTCCTGACAGAGGAACTCAGGGATATAATGTGGGATAATGTGGGTATATTCAGGGACAACGACAAACTGGCAGAGGCTGTTTCAAAAATAAAGGATTTAAGGGTAAGGGCAAGATCCATGTATGTTACAGATAAAACATCTAACTATAATACTGAATTATTCAATGCACTGGAAACCAGAAACATGCTGGATGTTGCATATACTATGGCCACTGCAGCACTCAACAGAACTGAAACAAGGGGTGCCCACTTTAGGGATGATTATCCAGCAAGGGATGACAAGAACTGGATGAAGCATACATTAACCTATCTAGCAGGTGATGAAATTAAAATATCATATAAGCCTGTAACATATACAAGGTGGAAACCTGAAGCGAGGGTGTATTAAATGGAAGAAAAAGAAATAACCGTGAATATAAAGAAATATAATGATAAGGACGGTGCATTCTGGAAGTCCTACAAACTCAAGGCAGATAAATACACGCAGATGACAGAGGTGCTCAGAAGAATAAAATCAGAACAGGACCCATCTCTGGCATACCGTGCATCCTGCCATATGGCGGTCTGTGGAAGCTGTTCAATGAAGATAAATGGTATTCCATCACTGGCATGCAGGACAATTGCATTGCAGGCAGTCAATGAAAAGAATGAAATAAATGTTGAGAGCATGGATTATTATCCCGGAGTCAGGGACCTCATTACAGATATAGACGGCTTCTACGATAAAATCTACAAGGTAATGCCCAGACTCATAGCAGATGAATCGGTACTTATGGGAGAGAACGAGCAGCGCATGACCCCGGAAGATCAGACTGAAGTCTGGAAGTTCCAGGAATGCATATACTGCGGATTATGTGTATCGGCATGCCCATCCGTAAAAGAGGATGAAAAATTCCTTGGTCCTGCGGCTCACGCCAAGGGATTCAGATTTATCGATGATGTTAGGGATACAAAAAAGCAGGAGCGTATAGAACTTCTCATGGACAGTGCATACAGATGCACATCATGCTATATGTGTTATGAGGTATGCCCA
>JAKAYM010000213.1 GCA_021826795.1 Thermoplasmata archaeon | reverse complement strand
AAACATAAAAAAAAGAGTAGGCACGGACTGTCGCCGATTTTATGCCCGTAGAGGCTCAACCTCTGCAATGCAAGTTGAGTTGTTGAAGCGGGAAGCCCCATGCGTTAGCCTGGGGAGGATGTCACTGGGATTTAATCATTTAAATATATACAACATGGAGAAAATATCTGACAAGTTGAAAAACTTTGAGCATAAAACTTATTCCCTAAAAAATAATATTAAATATGCTTTATTAATATATTATGGATTGCAATGAATCTTTATGAATATATGGGTAAGGAAATATTCAGGAAATATGGAATACCAGTACCCGAGGGATATGTAATAGAAAATGTTGGCGAACTTAGAAAATTTGAATATCCAGTTGCTATTAAATCACAGATTCTTTCTGGAAAAAGGGGTAAGGCGGGTGGAATTAAATTTGCAAAGAATGGCAAAGAGCTGTCAGAGTATGCAGATCACTTACTCAATTCCACTATAAACAATCTTACAGTAAAGAAATTGCTTATAGAAAGGATGCTAAATATTAAAAAGGAGTTGTACCTAAGCATTACACTTGACCGTGCAACAAAACAGCCTGTAATTATACTGTCGGCAGATGGTGGCATGGAAATTGAAAGTGTTCCAGAAGAGAATATTCATAAAATTCACGTAGACCCCATGGTGGGTTATTCTGACTATATCGCCAGGGAGGCACTTTCCCATCTTCCCATAGAGAACAAGAAGCAGTTCAGCAACCTTCTTTCATCCCTGTACAAAGCCTTTGTGGAAGAAGATGCTTTGCTTACTGAGATAAATCCTCTTGTGATAGATGCAGATAATAATATAATTGCCGGGGATTCCAAGGTCATAATTGATGATAATGCATTATACAGGCACAAGGATTATATGATAACAGATCCGGACAAAACGCCACTGGAAAACGAGGCCGCATCCAAGAGCTTTACATTTATAGAAATGGATGGTGACATAGGGGTTATAGCGAATGGTGCTGGATTAACCATGGCTACAATGGATTCATTGACTCTGCATAAATTGAAACCCAGAAATTTCCTGGATCTTGGTGGAACTGATAATATTGAGATAGTGGAAGATGCTTTCTCATTTGTTATGAGAGCAAGGCCCAAACTTATATTTGTAAATATATTTGGTGGTGTGACAAAGGCAGATACAGTGGCAAACGGGATTGTTTCATCAAAGGAGAAATTTGATATAAAGCAGCAAATTGTTGTGAGGCTCAGTGGCGTTCACGAAGATGAGGGACAGAAAATACTTTTAGAAAGCGGCATAAAAGCATTCACCAATATGACAGACGCAGTTAAGGAACTGTCAAGAATACAGGGGGTTGAATAAAATGGTTATAATAAATAAGGAAACAAGGGTAATAGTCCAGGGCATGACTGGTCATCAGGGAGCATTCCATTCAGGAGAAATGATTAAATTTGGAACCAATGTTGTGGCTGGAGTATCCCCTGGGAAGGCAGGGACAAAGGTGAATGGCGTGGATATTTACAACAATGTTGCAGACACATTAAAATTTGAGCCTGAAGCTTCAATGATTTCTGTACCCGCTCCCTTTGTGAAGGATGCAGCGCTGGAGGCAATAGAAAATGGCATAAAATTAATATACATACTCACTGAACATGTGCCGGTACATGATACAATGGAATTATACCATGAAGCAAGGAGAAAGGGAGTATTCATGATAGGTCCAAACAGTCCGGGGATAACAGTAGCAGGACAGGCAAAGATAGGAATCATGCCAAATAACATATTCCGCAAAGGGAATGTGGCTATAGCGTCCAGAAGTGGAACGCTTACCTATGAAATAGTAAAGGCAGTCACGGATGCAGGATTTGGTGAAAGTACAGTCATAGGGCTAGGCGGAGACCCAATAATTGGAACAACATTCTCCGACATAATAAAAATATTTAACGATGATCCAGAAACAAAGCAGATTGTCCTTGTGGGTGAAATTGGAGGAGGTGAAGAGGAGAAGGCTGCTGAATACATCAAAAAATATGTTAAGAAACCGGTTACAGGATACATAACAGGTATAAGCGCTCCTCCCGGGAAAAGAATGGGACATGCAGGTGCTATTATTGAAAAGGGGACCGGAACAGCAGAATCAAAGATAAAGGCATTCAAGGAGGCAGGCATTAAGGTTGCTAACTATCCTGATGATATACCATCACTTCTTCAAAAATAATAGCATTAAAAATGTTATATTTATATATTTTGCTTTAATTTCGTTTTATGAAACCTAATATTAACTTTGAAAAACTAAAGAATTATGTACTGGTAAATTCATCGTATAAACTTTATACAGAAGGAGCTAATTTTGATCTTCATTTTATTCCCAATGCACCTGAAGCAGAGGCACATTTTCCAGATGGTGAATCTGTAGAGCATGTTATGTATGGGTATATCGATAATGGCATTGCATACTTTACCAAGTTTGTAACAACATCAGCCTTTGGGAAGACGGAAATAAACATTATAGATGATGATCCTGTCATGGAATGGTTAAAATACATATAAAATATTCAATTTTTATCCATTAAAATAATATTTTTGTACTAAAAAAATGAACTATTTAA
>JAKAYM010000049.1 GCA_021826795.1 Thermoplasmata archaeon | reverse complement strand
TTCTCAGGAATAAAGAGAATGTTCGGTGAGATAATAAGGGCTGTAAAGCTTGAGAATATTGTACAGGAAATGATGTTAAAGGTCTATTTCTACAATGAGTACAGTAAACTAAGGGAGGAAACTAATTGTGCAACTCACTTCTCTTATTGAATATCTCTTTAATCTCATCATTGCGTTTATAGTATCCATTCATCTTCCCGGACGCATGTTTTTAGACATAATTTATATGCTGCAGCAATCTAGATAGGAAGTTTATAATGGTAGAAAGTATAATATATTAATTTTCAATAGATAAATGTGGAATATACATACAGGGATGGTAAAATATATCAAGACGATACTGAAATTTACGAGGTTAAGGCAAATTCATCAAATCTCGGTGCTAAATCCATAGAAATTTCAAATGTTTCAGGACTGCAGAGTATTTATATTGATAAGGCCCCAGGCGGTTATAAGATCAGCCAGGGTTCCATGGAAATGGGAACCATTTCAAGAAATCTTGCAATGAATTACAACGGAAGAAATTACTCATTGAGTAGACCATACCAGGATGGGGATACAAAGAAAATGGATATTAAATCTGATGATTCAAAAATAGGAACACTGACTTTTGGATCAGGATCACTTACCGGCGTATACGATTTTATGAATGATGAGATTCCAGTAATTGTGTATATGAGTGTGCTATCTCCATATATAAGAACTGCATATGGAAATCCAGGTCAACAGGGAACGGCTGCTGGGCAGAGGAGAAATATGTATAGGATGCCGCGAATATATGCTATACTTTCCAATGTTGTATTTCTTATTGCAATAATATTAATCCTGGCATCCAATTATCTCGGTATACCATCATTATATGATTTTGTTATTTTAATAGCGGTTATAATTTTTTCTTTCGTTATCAGGGCAATTGGTCGCAAGAAATATATGGAGGAACACAAAAATGATGATGAAACCGGAATGAATAAGAATTTATAATTATAAACAATAATGATTTAGATGGATTTTTATGAGGAAATCACCTCAGAAATAGTTAACGGTAATATCAAAACCAAAGAACAACTTCAGAAAGAGAAGTTATTATTATCTAAAAAATTTAATTTAGATGTAGTTCCCAGTGATGTTGAAATACTGAATTATGGGGATAATAGAAAATTTGTCCAGCTTCTGCGAAAAAAGCCTACCAGGACTGTTTCAGGCGTTGCTGTGGTAGCGGCAATGACGTCACCAGAGGCATGTCCTCACGGGAAATGTATATTCTGCCCTGGTGGTATTGATTCAAATTCCCCACAATCGTATACAGGCTACGAGCCATCGGCGCTCAGGGGTAAAAATAACTATTATGATTCTTATAATATTACATTCAATAGATTAAAACAGCTGGAAACAATAGGACATGACACTAGCAAGGTTGATCTTATTGTCATGGGCGGAACATTCACCGCAAGAAGCCAGACATATCAGGAAACCTTTGTTAAAGGATGCATCGACGGGATGAATAAGAACGTGTCAAATAGCCTGCAGGAATCCATAATGGAAAACGAAACTTCTTCAAGAAGATGCATAGGGATGACCATAGAAACCAAGCCAGACTGGTTCAATGAGAGGGAAATAGATGGGGCCCTTTCCTATGGTACAACAAAGGTTGAGCTGGGTATACAGGTACTAAACGATGCAATATTGCGTCTTAACAGAAGGGGCCATGGAATTGAAGAGATTGTCAGGTCAACACAAATGGCAAGAGACGCAGGTTTTAAAATACTTTACCATTTAATGCCAGGTATGTATGGTTCTTCCTATAAAGAGGATATAAAAAGCTTTGATATGGCGATGAATGATGATAGATTCCGACCAGATATGCTGAAAATATATCCCACACTGGTTGTTAAAAATACTGCACTGTATATGTACTGGAAAGCGGGAAAGTACATGCCGTATGATACTCAAAAAGTTGTACAGATGGCAACATATTTCATGAAAAATATGCCACCATGGGTCAGAGTTATGAGAATGCAGAGAGATATCCCTGTGAATTTTATAGATGCCGGGGTTAAAAGAAGCGATTTGCATAACCTTGTTGATAATGAGCTGAGAAGTAGAAGAATAAAAACCATGGAAATCAGGAGCCGGGAAGTGGGTATTACAAAGGATTCATTCCATAGCGACTACTCACTAATAAGGAGAAACTACAGGGCTGCGAACGGCGATGAAATATTCCTTTCCTATGAAAATTCCAAAAAAGATATAATAGGGTATCTGAGACTGAGAATGCCATCAGAATTTGCACACAGGAAGGAAATTCTTGGATCCTCAGTTATCAGGGAAATAAGGGTGATGGGAAATATAGTACCTATAGGTGAGGAATCATCGGAAAACTGGCAGCACCATGGCTTTGGTAAAAAGCTTCTTGAGGAAGCAGAGAGGATATCCCTGGAAGAATATGATAAAAAAAGAATTATTGTTATAAGCGGTATAGGCGTAAGAAATTATTTCAGAAAGTATGGATATGAAAGATTAGGGCCATACATGGCAAAGGAACTGATATAACACCTCCACCGGTAATACTTCTCGATATGAATAATTCTTGAATCCGGACGGCAGAAATTCCAGAGCTAGCCAATATATCTTAAACGAGCACAACTCTGAAACGTTAATTTTCTTACGCTTATTTAAAATATGATGGATGGGATACTATAAACAGTTTTCTCTCCAAGAATATCAATATCAAGAATCGGTAAATTTCCATGGACAACCATGGTTATTTCCAGTTTTTCCACTGATTAAGATAACCTTCTGACATATTTCTCAATTCTTTAACATCTTTTTCGGGCAGTACATTAACCTTCCCATATAGTTTAGCAAGAATGAAAATATGAGCAGATTTTTCCAGAACCTGGGCTGCTATAACCGCACGTTCCATATCATTACCAACGGTTACAGCCCCGTGATTTTTCATTATTGTTGCATTGTTTATATCAAGACCTTTGACTACTTTATCTGCTAGTTCCTGTGTACCTGTAATTGCATATTCGGAGACATTAACACCGTTTCCCAGAATCATTGCAGTGTCCTCAGTTATAGGAGGTATTTTATCATCTGTTACAGACAGCACCGATGAATAAACAGAATGTGTGTGTACTATGGCATTGACATCCGGCCTTTTTTTGTAGATGGCATAATGCATCAATCTCTCGCTGGATGGAGCAAGCTTTCCTTCTATTACATTGCCATTTATGTCAGTTATTATCATGTCTTCCGCTTTACTTTTCTCATAATTTGTGCCACTGGGTGTAATTGCGATATTCCCATCATGGCATTTCATACTGATATTGCCCCAGGAACCCACAGTTAAATTTCCTTTAATCATTTCCCTGCAGGCATTTAAAACAATATTCCTTTCATTTTCATAATTCATTTTAATTGATTGCCAACAATTATAAAATATTTGTTCAGCTATTTTTTGATAAGAATTGCATCTGTATCAGGATCCTTGATGAGAAGTTTAATATCTGATGTCATCCTATAATTTTGGGATTTTCTGGTGCCTACAACGATACAATCCGGACTCTCCGTTCTGATATAACTGCCTATTTCCTCCTTGATACCACTATGTTCACCGGATTTTATTATGGTAATGTTAAGTTTATTTTCAGAGAGCATGCCAGGATTATTCATGAGCATTTTAAAGCCATGTGTTGGTGTCCTGTCATATTTTCTCAAATCATAAATTGTTACATGAGAACCATAGGTTCTTGCTATCAACATGGCAAAGAATACAGCAGCTCTGGTATTTATTGATTCAGCCAGAGGAATCAGTATATTATTATAGGATCGATCCGGGTCACTGGAGCTCAGTATTGCACTGGGTATTGTGGAATTCTTAAGTATATAATCACCTATATTCCCGAATATGGAACTTGAAAGAAGTGATCTTTTTCTTGTGGACAGGAATAAAAGATCGTAATAATGCCCAGAGGTTTCGATTACTATTCCCTTTTTTATATCCTCAAATGTCTGAATCTTTGGAACAACTTTTATACCTGCCTTTTTCCCCTCATTATAGGCTGAAGCTACAAGATTCAATCGGCTGTATGCACCAACATTTTCCTTTTTTTCCCGTATTGTAATAGCAGTAATTTCAGACCCTCCATTTTTTGATATATCATATGATATTTTTAGAGCCTTTCTAGAATTTGTTCCCTTGAACATGGGTACAATAATATGCTCTGTTCTCAAAAAATATGATCGTGAAGATTCAAACATATGTATATTCATCCAAGTAAAGAATATAACAATTTCTATTATTATAAAGAAATTTCTCTGTTTTAATATAAGAAAAACAAACAGCAAGTTATCAGTTCTTATTTATAAATGAATCACCCTTATGATTCCTATCTTCCAGTCTTTTCCTAATGTAATCTAGAAGCTCTGATTTGGTTTTCAACTTCGTTATGCTGCTATCTCTTCCCAGCCTATTGTCCCTTATAAAGGATTTTAAGGTTGCAATGTTTCTCCTTTTAAGTGTCCTATAAAGTTCCTCATCATTCCTGTATTCCGTTATTTTTATCCTCTTTTCCGGTTTCTTTTTCTCGTCGAGCTTTATATCTATATGTATCTTATCGATTAGATCCGGATTACTTTCAAGACGGTCGGCTATGTACCTCAGGATTTCCGAAAGGTCCTCAGATTTAGATTTACTCAACATATTTCATGATCTCCTTCACCAGATTATTATACTTCTCTGTAAGATCATATCCGTATTTCTGTCCCAGTGTACTTACTTCGGTTTGATACTCAGCCGCCTCGGAAACTCTTACACTTAATGGTATGTATGGTGTGAGAATTCTGGGGTAGTCTCCTTTTCTTTCCCTGTATTTTAGCGATTCTATTATTGAATCGTGCAACCTGTTGTTCGATCTGTACATAGATATAATGATTCCAAGGGGTTTTATTGCAATTCCAGCATCCTTTTTAAAAGCGTCTATTCTCGCCAGTATCTGCGGGATTCCATAGGTAGAAAGTATATCCGGTACTGTAGGGATTAAATAATAATCGGAAATATATATGCCGGATAGTGTGATTAATCCAAGATTCGGGGGGCAGTCTATCATAACATAATCATAATTTTCGATGATTCTACTCAACGATTCTTTGAGAACTGTAATCGGTGTCTTTACAAAATACCCGGAATTGGATACCAGTGGTAGTTTATCCTGTATGTCTATGAGCCTTAAACTGGATGGTAGGAGATCTAAATTCTTAATGCCTGAATTCACATTGGATACGTTTTTAACGATTGAAGCTTCCAGATTAAAGAGCTCGGTGCCGTAGACCTTGTCACTGAAAAGCTGGAAAATAGTATTTCCCTTTTTATCCATATTTAGCCATTTAGATTCATCCATCAGTGAAACTGTTGCATTTGTCTGTGGGTCCAGATCAATGATCAGAACTTTTTTACCATAATTAGCAGCCAGTATTTCAGAAACGGCTATTGTTGTCTGGGTTTTACCCACACCACCCTTTAAATTAATCGTGCTTATTACATGTACCATTACAGGTAAAACGATCGTTTATATTTAAATTGTTTCATGGATTTAATAATTTTCTAAAATTTATATGTGATAAGACCTTAATACGGGGGCATTGGCTTGAGAACGGTTCCTTCACTGTTCATCAATGTTTTATACTTCCCGAGATTTATTTGCACATATCTAACAGGTTTTTGTTCGCTTTTGCTCAATAGTCTTTCTATGGAATCATTACTCCCGTTTGCTCTATTGCATACATCACTTATTTCCTCGGCTGTCAATTCCCTGTCGGTATCATCCATGTAACGAATATTTATACTTTTGATTTCATCGCATTTGTACATACACCAATAAAAGCTCATGTGTTAATTAATTTTATTATGCGGCAGTAATATGACAGTAAAAATATTTATTTATCATTATTAATCATGGATATTATATAAATTACCTCTTTGTAGATATCCTCAATGTTCCTTGAGCACTCATTTATCATATATATCCTATCTGCAGGAAGTCTATCCAAGGATTCATAATAAATAACTTCTGCCATCTGTGCATCAAGGTTTTCATTTATTTTTTCCCTGGAATATCCTCTTTTCTCCATTCGATTCCTCAAGGTTTCATTATCATCTACAAGAATAATTACATGGGTACAGTCCAGTAAATGTGAATAGTGGGATTCTATAATATCATAATCGATATGTACCATGGAAAGTCTATCTACATCAACAATATTCCCATTATTTAAACCTGCAGCCCTGGCTATGTCATCGATTCCCGTGCATCTTAAGCCATGCTCATTCAGCATTTTACATAATGTACTCTTTCCTGTTCCGGGTATTCCTGTTATGCAAATCAAGCTATATAACCCCGCTCTGGTTTATATTTCCATAAAAATAACTGGCTAGTTTAACCGGCATGGATAGGTGCCTTCTGGCTATAACAGGTACTTCATAGAATCCCTCATTTATTTCACGGACTTTCTCTACATATACAGGATTTTTGTACCTTCTGTGGCATGAAGGACATCTGAAATCCATCTTTCCCTTTGATTGTGTCTTTACATGGCACGCTGGGCATACAGGGTCTTCCCTTATATATAGAGGAGCTTTTTTTACCAGTTTTATCTTTTCCAGTTTGAGCGTACCTTTCTGATACGATCCATAAGCAGTTACGATGTCACCAGTAACAAGTGAAAGTAAAATTTTCCTGAATTCTTTTGTAGGCTCAAAGGCTGCAAGTCTGAACTCCATATTTTTATAATTTAAACTTGTAAAGGAATGCCCGCCCTCTATTGTATAGGGATTTGTAGAAATGACGCCTGTTATCGCATATGAACCCATATCCGAAAGATAATCCGGCTCATATATAATATGATCATCGGTGCCTTGGTTTGTCTTATATATTATATATCCCTCATCTTCTATTTTATGTTTTCTCTGTATTTCTTCATAAATATTTATAAGGTCATTTTTTACTATGCCCCTGATTCCGAATATCACGGGAGTTTTCGGTTTCGGGAATATGGCAGGATATTTATTCTGAAAATCTATATTATTGAAAGTTGATATATATTTTTCCGGTAGCCTGCTTATCTCCATTTTTTCATCATGATTTATAACGTCATAATGTGGATATCTGTAATCAAGCAATTCGTATGTGTATCGCTCCTCAGGCCATGCCAGTGATGCGGCCGAGCCTATTATACCATGCCCATTCCTGAATTTTCTATACATGCCCCTTCCTTCCAAATAATTCTCAATAAAATGCAAATTTATATCCTCCTGCAGGGCCACTGAATACAATTCACGGTTAAATTTATTATTCGATATCACGACCCCCGGATTGGTATTATCATTATCCTTAACGTAAAATTCCTCCACTATGGATGAAATATAATCAATTAAATCATCCTTATCAGGTTCCTCCTTAATTTTGGTATACGAATAAAGAATCTTTTCATTTGTTCTGCCTATAATTTCCTTTCTACCTTCTCCTTTTCCAAGGCATATATTCAGTGCGCCGTTCCCGCGGGTTTTATAACCTATATTAGGGTTTAATCTCACAAGTCTGGGTTCACCGATAATATCGTATTTATTTTCACTGATTATCTTATATATAATATATGTGGTACACATTCTGTCCTGGCTATCTGTATCATCTATTGCCACATACATTATTTACCATACCTCCTCTTCCGTGATTGATAGGAATATATTGCTCTCAAAAAGTCCAGTTTCTTAAGGTCTGGCCAGTTCACATCTGAAAAATAAAGTTCAGAGTATGCCGACTGCCAGAGAAGAAAATTGGAAATTCTCTCCTCGCCGCTTGTTCTGAGTATCAGGTCTGGATCAGTCAGTGTATTATCATAAAGATAATTCCTAAAAAGTTCCTCATTTATATCATCCAATTTCACCCTGCCATTAAGAACATCCGAGGAGATGTTTTTCACAGCATTTATTATTTCCTGCCGCCCACCGTAGCCTATGGCAAGGTTGAATCTGAATTTCTTGAAACTTGCGGTGGATTTTTCCACTTCATTTATTGTATTTATGAGATATTCAGGCAGACCACTGAAATCTCCAATGACCTTGACCCTTATTTCATTTTTATATATCCTATCATCTTTGAGGAGATCACGCAATGAATCGTTTATTAAATTAAATAAAAATTTCACTTCGTCTGTTTCTCTCTTAAAATTTTCTGTGGAAAAGCCATATACTGTAACAATTTTGATTCCAACTTCCATTGACCAGTCAAGAACCTCTTCAAGCTTATCCTTGCCCTTAACATGCCCTTCATCTCTAGATATTCCAATTTGTCTGGCATATCTCCTGTTACCATCAGTTATAATCCCTAGATGATGGGGAACTTTACTTTTACGGATTTCTTCCATCAAAGCCTGTTCGTATACTCCAGAGGCTATATCTCCAATTTTATTGGCAATACTCATTTTGATAACTGTATATACATTATTTATTTATAAATCAATCTATAAATTGGAAAATCATCATGAGTTTTGCCCACCGATTATAACACATAGGCGGGGGCAATTGAAAGTGACAAATCAACTTAATATAATCGTTGTTGTTAACAGTCTGATTTATAACAACCATAATTATATTGATTAATAGAGTGATTCATAGAATTTTATTTCGTTATAAAACAATATATGGCTTAAATTGTTTTCTTATAGAACAATTTCTAAGTTTTATTCTCCCATTTTTTAAGCTCTATTGAATACATATTCTGGTACTTTGAAAATCCGTGAACTATCCTTTTGTACATTATCTCGAGTCCGTATTCCCTGAATTCTTCCATTCTGGATTCCAGTGTATCCAGATCACATATTTCATAATAATTTATAATGCCGCCATTGCCCGTTGCCTTCATGGCTGTATGGAGAAAGTTAATTGAATCATGTGGTAAGTTCATTATAATTCTGTTCATGCCGGAATATTGAGATAATAATATCCCGGAATCTCCTGTGATTGTATCTATTGTGCCTGTAAGCCTGTTCAATTTTATGTTTTCATTCAGCAGTTCTATAGCATCCGGATTCTTGTCAATGGCAACAATCTTGCATTTTTTGTTTTTCGCAATAAGCAGGGAAAAGGGGCCAATACCAGCAAACATGTCTATTATATTCTCTCCATCCCTTACCTCCTTTGCTATACGCAGACGTTCACTGGCAAGCCTGGGGGAAAAGTATGCCCTGGAAACATCAACATTCATTCTTATACCGTTTTCATGGTACAATGTCCCGTAAACCGGTTCACCGTATAACAGCATTAAATTTCTTGTCCTGAATTCTCCCTCAATGCCCCTGTCAAGATATACGGTTTTGATATTCTTTCTTGTCTTTAGAAAACTGGCAAGATATCTGGCTTCTTCTGCACTCTTTCCCTTTATGATTGCTATACTGCCTATAATATCATATGAGAATGATACCCGTTCAGGCTCTATCCGTGAGGATGGCACGGCATCCCTCTCAACTGTTTCATAGCCAGCCGTGTTTCCAGTCACCGGTATGTAAATATAATCGCTGTCGCTGGATATTCTGAACTTATTGTCTATTAAGTTAAAGCTTCTCAATTTATTGATTGTTTCCTGCCCGTATTCTTTCGCAACCTTTACATGGATCATTTTAGTCCCTGTAATATCTGTTATTAATTTTTTTGGCATTATCTATAATATCCCCTGCAAGTTTAACTGAAAATCCGAAGATTTTTGCTATATCCTCTATCTTTGCTCCGGCAATGGATTCAAGTGATGTAAATCCATTATTGTAAAGCCTTCTGGCCCTGACCCTTCCTACTTGCGGAATTTCTATAATGCGTATTATGTCCTCCTTAATTCCCTCCTTTATTCTTATGTTTAAATGCATTAATTTATTCTCCCGTTCCTTCGCAAACATCCCGGATATTCTATACAGTGAATATGAAATCCAGTCAGCGGAGGAAGCCCTTGCTTGAATATCTCCAGGGCCTATTCCGAATGCTTCCGCTATGGTTCCCACAGGGACCTCATTAATCCATTCGTTCAGTATTATGGCTGTTTTTGCAGCCTTCATGGATTCGTCGCTGAAGTCATTTATATTATGTCTGTCAAGAAACTCCTCTATGTAGACATAATCACTGTCCCTGAAATTAAATGTAAGAATATCCGGAGTTTTGGAAATGAAATAAAGATAAACCTCTTCAGAATATTCAAATTCAAGTGCCTGTTTCAGGATAAGTGCCGTGACCGGATCAATATATAGATCCGATGTAAGTCTCCCTAAACGTGTTGCAGAGTACTTTCCATTTTCCTCTGTGATAAACTCATTATCCTTGAGAAAATAAATTGCGCTTTCAAACGCAAGATCCATATCTTCAATATCTCTCTGGACAGCAAGCAGTGTTTTTCCATAAAAAGCCTTGATGCCCTCAAGATCATTTGCTATACCTGAGGAAATAAGCGCCAGAATGTTGAACCTTATAAGACTGTTTGAGTCCATTTTTGAAATAACAGGCTCAAGCTCCCCACTTAAATATCCCTCCGCTACTTTTAGCATTGATGGTGAAGCAGCATATATATAGCCATAACCCTTTTTATCATATTTTGGTCTTCCTGCCCGGCCTATCATCTGCTGTATTTCTATTCCAGATATGGGTTTGCTGTATCCATCTGCGTATCTGGTTATATCCCTTATTATAACCGTCCTTGCAGGTAAATTGACACCTGCCGCCAGTGTAGGTGTTGCGGCAAGAATTTTTATATAGCCTTCCCTGAAAAGTCTCTCTATTTCGGTACGCTGATCGTTTGACAGCCCTGCATGGTGAAACATAACACCATGTGAAATCATATTGGTTTGTGAATCGTTAAATATATCTGAAGGCATATTTATAGTTGTTATATCGTTTTTAAAGTCAAAAAAACCAGCCATTGACTGTGCATATTTCTCCGCATTCCTTCGGGAATTCCTGAATACGAGGGCCTGACCCCCCGATTCTAAGCTTTCCCGTATTAGATATATTTCATCCTCGTTTCCGATAAACTTTTTAGTTTTATCAAGAATAAGACTATGCTTGAATACTATTCCCGTTTCCAGTGGCACTGCCCTGAAATTCGATATGACAGTACGGGCATTCATCCATTCCGCCAGCTCCTTTATATTGGAAACAGTTGCTGAGAGCCCGAGTATTAGGATATCGGGGTTAAGGTAGAGAACTGTGGATATAACCGTTTCCAGCCTGGGCCCCCTGCTCTGGTCTGATATCATATGGATTTCATCCACTATGATGAGCCCGAAATAGTTCAGTATATCTGGGTCCCTGTGAAGCATGGAATCAGCTCTTTCTGACGTTGCAATAATAACATCATAATTCTTTACAAAGGAAGGCGGAACGTCATAATCCCCGATAGACATTGTTACCTTTAACCCCAAATTTCTCAATGTTGACAATTCTGCAAATTTCTCCATGGCAAGTGATCTAAGCGGAACTATGTACATGGATTTTTTCCCCTTTAAATAAGTATCATAAATAGAAATATAGCCTATGAGTGTTTTACCGGAGGCTGTTGGCACCGACACTATTACATTAGTGTTATTACGTATTTTTTCCACAGCCTCTTCCTGATGCTTGTAAAGTGTAAAATCATTGTTTTCAGTTACCTTGAGAAATTCCTCTGAGGTAACATCGCTTAACTTCATAGCAGAATATTATTAAATGTTTTAAATAACTATCTGTATGTTTAAATTTATTAAAAAATCGTGATTATAATATATTGTAAAATCGTGACTTTACATTTATCTGATTCAATATTTTTATAAACCTATGAAATTGCAATGTTTCCACATTATTTCCATGTGGGTACACAACTATTATTCAAGGCATTTGTCGTTGAATACATGCTATTTATC
>JAKAYM010000048.1 GCA_021826795.1 Thermoplasmata archaeon | reverse complement strand
CAATCCAGGCCCTTAAGTCCCTCAAAGGTACATTTATATTTCATAAAAAAATCACTGGAATACAGAAAGGAAAAAAGAGGTAGTATATATGCAGGAAGTACTGAATGATTTGGTAAAGAAATTAAATGATAAGATAGCAAGCGATCAGACGTATGCAAAGAAGTTACAGAACATAACAAAATCCATTGATATTATTTTTGATGATAAGGATTCTTATTATTTCAAAGTTGAAAGTGGGCATATAACAGAGCCACAGGCAGGAAAGATCGACGCAGACATAACCGTTACAGTAAGTTCTGATGTTTTTAATAAGATATTATCAAAGGAGATCAATGCCATGGATGCTTACATGAAACAGCAGTTAAAAATAAAATCATCATTGATGGATAAGTTATTATTGAGTGATTTACTGAAAGCGTAGAATGATAGACCATAATCTGGATAACTACAATAAAGCCCTAATAAAGCGCGTTAATGCGTGTTATGAAATAGCCAGGGAGGCAAGATCCTTGGGCAGGGACGTTTCAACAGATGTGGAAATTCCACTGGCCAATGATATGGCAGAGAGGGTTGAAAAATTAATTCAGATAGATGGTATTGCGGATGATATCAGGGAACTCAGCAAAACAAAGTCCAGGGAGGAGGTATCCCTGGAGATTTCAAGAAAAGTTGCAGAAATGCTCAAGGCAGATAGAAGAATGGCCCTTGAAAAATCTGTTCGTGTAGGACTTGCAATTTTAACGGAAGGAATACTGGTTGCGCCACTGGAAGGAATCAAGGAGGTCAACATAGTTCCTAATGATGACGGCACCGAATACGTTGATATAGTGTATTCAGGGCCTATAAGAAGTGCCGGTGGAACTGCACAGGCCCTCAGTGTTTTGATGGCAGATATTGTTCGCAGGGAGTTAAATATAGGGAGTTTTAAGGCAACCGATGAGGAAATCGAACGTTATATAGAGGAGATACAGGCATATAACAGGTCAAAGCACCTTCAGTATCTTCCAACTCCAGATGAAATACGCCTTGTTATAGGGAATTCTCCGGTTATGATCGATGGTGAGGGGAGTGAGGAAGTGGAGATATCGGGACACAGGGATATGAAGCGTATTCCTACAAATCGTATAAGGGGAGGAATGTGCCTGGTACTCTGTGAGGGATTAATCCAGAAATCAAGGAAGGTTTTAAAGTACACAAACATCATGAATTTAAAGGAATGGGATATCCTGGAAAAGATAGGTAAAAATAAAACCGAAGAGAAGGGCGATACATCACAGAAATACTTGCGCGATATAATAGCAGGGAGACCGGTTTTCGGATATCCGAACCGGCCAGGTGGTTTCAGGCTGAGATATGGGAGGTCCAGGCTTTCGGGGCTTGCAGCCGCATCCATAAATCCCGTTTCAATGTACATTGTTGATCAGTTCATAGCTATAGGTTCACAGATCAAGGTAGAACTTCCAGGAAAAGCTGCTGCAATAACACCCTGCGATACTATAGATGGCCCATCTGTGTTACTGAAATCGGGAGAACATAGAAAGATAAGGACAGTTGAGGAGGCAAAGGCCATCGAAGATCAGATAGAAATGATAACCGATCTGGGTGAAATTCTCATTGCCTATGGGGATTTTCTGGAAAACAATAAAAATCTCGTAACATCGCCATTTACAGTAGAATGGTGGTACTATTATTTACCAGATGATTTAAAAAAATTCAAAAATTCAAAACCTGATCAGTTCGAAGCCATAGAAATATCAAGAAAATACAATATACCTCTTTATCCGGAATATGATTATTACTGGCATGACTTAACTGTTGATGATCTTAAATTGCTTATTTCCATGATTAAAGATGGTGAAATAAGGAACGGGGAACTGTATATCACCGGAGAAGCAAAGGATATTCTCATAAAACTGGGTATAGAGTTTAAACAGGATAAGGAATCTATTATAGTAAAACAATATTATCCACTACTTGCATCCACTGGTTTTTCTGTTGAAAATGGAATAATCTCAGGAGATGGTGCATTTACATCGGGCAATGCTCTTGAGGCTGTTAATCAGCTTTCTGGTATAATAATAAAGGCAAGGTCTCCAGTGCGTGTAGGAGCCAGGCTCGGCAGACCGGAGAAGGCAGGAGACAGGAAAATGAAGCCAAAAGTCCATGTATTATTTCCAATTCTGAATTATGGCGACAATAGGCGCTCAATATTAAATGCTGCGAAAAATAAAACAGAATATACAATAGAACTCAACGAGAGGATATGCAAAAATTGTGGTAATGAGACCCCATTAACTGTCTGCGAAAACTGTGGTTCGGTTACATACAACCAGAACCAGAACAGAAAAATGAAAATTGACCTGAATAATGTGCTCCAGAAGGCGGAATCGAGACTCAATATAAGACCGGATCAGGTTAAAGAATTAAAGGGCGTTAAAAAATTAATGTCAAAAAACAATGCTGTTGAGCCAATTGAAAAGGGAATTTTAAGATCAATACATGATATAAGCATTAACAAGGACGGTACATGCAGGTATGATATGTCAGATATTCCCATAACCCATTTCAAGAAGAGCGAACTGAATCTTAGCTCTGAACAGCTGGAAGCGCTGGGCTATCCAGACCAGGAACTCAATGAAATATACCCGCAGGATATAATAATACCAGAAGATTCTGCAAAATATTTACTTAATGTGGCAAATTTTGTTGATGATCTGCTGGTTAGGTATTATAACATGCAGCCATATTATTCCTGCCATGATATAAACGATCTTATTGGTGAGCTTGTGATAGGCCTGGCACCGCATACATCAGGCGGCATAGTTTCAAGAATAATTGGATTTTCGAGGGTAAGCGGTTGCTATGCCCATCCATTTTACCATGCCGCAAAAAGAAGAAACTGCGATGGGGATGAGGACAGCATAATGCTTCTGCTCGAGGGGCTTCTTGACTTTTCCAGAGATTTCCTTCCGTCCACAACAGGCGGTTTGATGGATGCACCCCTTGTGCTTACAGTGCTTCTAGACCCTGAAGAGGTTGATAAAGAGGCCATGAACGTTGATACTCTATGGAAATATCCACGGGAATTTTACGAGGCTACTGAAAAGGGCATTCCACCATCACAGATAGAGAAAATGATGCTTACAATGAAGACAAAAATCGAAACCCAGGGAATATACACGGGTTCAGGATTTTCCTTTGATACATCCGATCTCAATGGTGGTGTACTGATGTCAGCGTATAAAACCATAGATTCTATGCAGGAAAAGATAGAAAAACAGCTGGGCCTTGCCACCAAACTTTTATCAGTTGATGAGAATGATGTTGCCGCAAGGGTGATATCATCACATTTTCTTCCAGACATGTTCGGGAATATGAGGAGCTTCTTCACTCAGGAATTCCGCTGCACGAAATGTAACACAAAATTCAGGCGTGTCCCCCTTTCAGGGAAATGCCTGAAATGCGGATCGGATAATATTATACTTACAATACACCATGGAAGCATAGTAAAGTATCTCAAGGAAACTGAGAAGGTTATGGATGAATACAAACTTCCTGTTTATTTGCAGTATCAGATAAGGCGTTTAATAGATTCCATAGATAATACATTTGATGTTGCTGAACCTGTTAAGGTAGAAGAGGCAACACTGGAATCATTTAAATAAACTCAAGCAATGGAGAAGCATGATAGGTTCATTATTTGTAACAGGGCCAGCCGGTACCGGTAAATCAACATTCTGCGGATCATTCAAGGACTGGCTTATACAGAACGAATATGATGCAATTGTTGTAAATCTGGACCCGGGCGCTGAATACCTGCCATATGAACCAGATATTGATATAAGGGAGTTTATTTCACTGAGTGATGTCATGTCCGCATATTCTCTCGGTCCAAATGGAGCGCAGATCGTTGCAGCGGACCTGCTTCTTGACAATATAGAAAAAATAAAATCAAAACTTGACCTTTATGATGACTACTATGTGATATTTGATACGCCAGGGCAAATTGAGCTTTTCAGCTTCAGACCGGGAAGCCCGTTGCTAGTCAAATCGCTTGCTGATAAGAAGGCCATGATAGCATTTATGGCAGATTCCATGATTTCACAGACACCTTCAGGCTATGTTTCGGAAAAAATGCTTTTCGGCTCGGTATATTCCAGATTTTATGTGCCTATGATGTTCATACTGAATAAGATTGACCTAATAGGTGATGATAAAGTCAAAGAAATATCGAACTGGGAGGATAATCCTGACCTTCTATATGATGAGCTCAGAAATGAGAATACAGAAACAGTAAAAGATTACTTTCTGAATATAATAAATGCACTGAAGGATTCCAATATATTGAACAAGATACTTCCAGTATCCTCCAAGGATGGATTCGGCTTTGAGGATGTATATACGGGTATGTCCGATTTCTTCCAGGGAGGAGACGATACAGATACCATGTATAAGGATGATTAATCAATATATTAAACGCATTATTAATTAACAGTTTTACTATCATGGTTATAATATGAAGGCAAGAGAACTTGTTGATTTCATAAAACTTGAACATACGGTATTCGATCTTCCATTTATTTATGCTGGAGCAATAATAGCATCCGGTGGTTCCTATCATGTTTTGAAATACATAATAATTCTTATAACTGCCACAAGCGCAAGAGGCGCAGGAATGTCCATAAACAGAATAATGGGGTTGCGATATGATAAAACCAATCCAAGAAAGAGGGACTGGTCACTGGTAAAAGGCACAATGAAGCTCCAAAGTGCATACATTTTCACTGCCATACTTATATGGGTATTTGAAATTTCCACATATTTTCTGAATGATGTCGTTTTTTATCTTTCACCTGTTGTGATATTGTTTTTCATAGCGGATCCATTATTGAAGAGGGTAACTGCATGGAGGCACCTCTTCATGGGCTTTACCATTGGGCTTGGAGTTCTCGGCGGATTCCTGGCCATAACACCAGTTTTCCCGCCATTGATAATTTACATTACTGTTCTTATTTCTACATTCTGGATAGCCGGATTTGATATTATATACACTATACCTGATATGGCTTATGACAGGAAAAACAATCTGAAAACTCTGAATGTGAGGTTCGGTCTCAGGAAGGGAATGACCATTTCCTATATTTTCCATATATTTACCATAGTACTTTTTATCTTCATAGCATTTCTGGTCAAAAATATTTATTATGATTTCCTTTTAATTCCTATTATAGGATTAATATTTTATGAGCATATTATTATAAACCCATCAAATATAAAAACAATCAGGATGTCCTTCTTCAACGCCAATTCGTTTATAGGCATTATATTCCTGATCGGTATGATAATATCATTTTACCATTAAATTAGAGAACAATTCTCACATCCACTGCAAAGGCCCCTTTTTCATTAACGATTAACGGATTTATATCCATTTCCTTAATATTCAGATCTATGAACATGTTTGATATCTTTGAAATGGCACTAACCGTTGCATTTACATCGTAATTGCTGTTTCTTGCTCTGAGCATATCCAGAATCTTGCTCTCCTTTATCATCCTGTATGCTTCATCCTCCGAAACAGGGCATATACCATAGCTCAGGCTTTTGATAACTTCCATGTAAACGCCACCTATTCCTACCACAATGGCTGGACCAAATACAGGATCGTTTATTCCTCCTATAAATATTTCCGCTCCTGAAATCTGCTGCTGCATTATCACCCTTTTATAGTTGAGTTCTGTAAATGCCTGTGAAACCATATCTTTCTCCACGTTCATGATAACCCCTTTTACATCTGTTTTGTGTACAGGAGTATCCGGGGAAATTTTCATGACAAATGGATATCCAACTGTGTCTGATCCAGCCTGGGCTTCGTCAACATTTTCTGCCATAGCGTACAGAGGGGTTCTTATGCCGTATATTTCCATAAGCTCCATTGCCTCGAAATCCCTCAGGTAGGTCTTTCCCTTGACGAGGTCAGCAGCCTTTCTTATGGGATCAGGCGTCCTGATCTTTTTTACAGGTTCCGGCTTGTCTACCATATATTTTATGGATTTGATGGCATCCTCAGGAAATATAAATGATGGCACCGATACAGAATCCAGAAGTTTTGCAGCCGCATTCTGATCTAAACCCATGGTAATTCCTATTACCCCCTTTCCACGATAATTTACAACTGCCTTTGCAACATCAGAACAGGTAACCATTGGTAGTGACTGTACTATAACTATTTTTGTACAGTCCAGATCCTTTACTATTCCCAGAGCGTTGTTATATCTGGTATAGTCAGCGTCACCGGAAAGGTCTATTGGATTTCTTGGTGTACTCTGCGCAGGTATTACACTGAGCAGCTCCTGCTTTATCCTGTCCGGAAGTTCTATTTCCTTTAGTCCTTCTGTGTCTATTGCGTCGGTTGCAAGCACACCGTGGCCCCCTGAATTTGTTATAATAAGGATATCTCCTGTTACCGGCTCTGAGGAGAGCACTATCTTTGCAAGATTGAGCATATCCTCTATATTATCAACAAAGATGCCTCCTACGGTTCTCACTGCTGCCCGGAAAATATCTATAGACCCAGCAACACTGGCCGTATGTGTCTTAACAGCAGCTGCGCCGGTTTTGCCTATTCCGCCCTTTAGGAATATTACCGGCTTTCTTCTTGTAACATCCGGTATAACTGACAGGAATTTATTCCCCGATGAAACACCCTCCAGATATGAAAATACCGCCCGGGTTTCAACGTCCGAAGAAAGGAACTTCAGGGCATCTGTTTCGTCCACATCTGCCTGGTTTCCAAGACTTATGAAATAGCTTATTCCTACATTGGATTCCTGGGCCCAGTTAAGCATGTATACACCGAGCCCCCCGCTCTGTGCAACAATTGCAGCCTTTCCCCTTTTTACATCTGCAAATGCAAATGTTGCATTAACTTCCGGTGTTATTAAACCAATAGTGTTCGGACCAAGTACCCTTATATTATTTTCCCTTGCAGTTGCCATTATCTTATCTTCGAGTTCCGCACCGTGTTGATCAGTTTCCTTGAAACCTGATGTGATAATTATTGCAGCGCCGGCCTTTACTGCTGCTGCATCCTCCATCACCCCGGGTACAGCATCCCTTGGAACAACAATTACTACGAGATCAATAGGTTCCTTGATATCTCTAAGGTTTTTATATACGGTATAACCGGATATTTCGGTACTCTTATTATTTACGGGATAAATTTTACCAGAGTAAGATGATGCTATATTCCTTAAAATGATATTGCCAACCTTGAGGCTGTCAGATGATGCACCAACAATTGCTATACTTTTAGGCTTAAATAACTGTTCCAGCATAAACTATTATTTATCATGGGGTTAAATAGTTTACCTATTGGAACTATAACATTTCAACGCTTAAATAATATTTATAACGATGTTAGCCTGTTAAATAATTTACCTATCATAACTATACCGGAAAATCCTCTCCGAGGTCTCTGGTATCTATAATGTCTATGAACTGACTAATCATTTCCAGGGACTGAAAGTATAAACGCTCAGAGTAGGTGGAAGATATGTCAGATACCACCAGGCTTCTGTACTCACGGATGCTGGCACTTACAGAACTGATGAATACATCAGTATCCGTAAAAAACCCGCCGAATAATATTGTTTTTCTTCCCATATTGTTCAATATGTTTTCAATGTTGCTCTGAAAAAAAATATCCTCCCTATGAACATTTATTTCATTTTCAATGGCTATTTTTCTATTAAATTCCTTTATAAAATTTTCATCGTAATCAGATCCCGGAGGCATATTCTTCTTCCTGTTTTTTTCCTTGAAATCCCGTATCTCTTTTAATTCATGATTGCGAATATCATAATAGAGTTTTCTTCTGGTGAATAGAACAGGAATATTATATTTAGAAATGAAGGAATTCATATAATCCATACCCATCAGAAACTCCATTTTGCTGAACGTATGCCTGAAAAAGTCCGTACTGTAATTAATCATTACCACTGCAGTATCATCCGGATCTATCATAATCCATGATGCTTGAACTGTATTTCTAATTTGTTCAATAAATTATATATAAACTTACATAATACAGAGTGTGCGGAGATTGCCGAGCTAGGAAAAGGCGATGGATTTAGGGTCCATTTCCGCAGGGATTCGTGGGTTCAAATCCCACTCTCCGCATTTGGGAGTTTATTTTTATATAATACAATAATTTGAGATTAGTTTATATACGCTGTAACAATATTTTTTCATGAATGGATATGATAGAACGAAAGATTTTTTTTCCAAAAACTCTGATTACTATTCAAAAAGTGAATCCCATGCAAGAGACAATGATCTAAATATTCTCATGAATATGCTTGAACTGAATAGAGATATGATCGGGCTTGATGCAGCCACTGGTGCTGGTTTCACTGCAGTTAAATTGGCACAGAAAATATCAAAAGTTTATGCTCTGGATATGGTTGATAAAATGCTCGATGAAACCAGAAAGCTTGCTGAGGAAAATGGACTCAAAAATGTAATTACGGTCAAAGGCTATGTTGATTCTATGCCATTTGAGGATGAAAAGTTTGATATTGTTACATCCAGGAGGGCCCCGCATCATTTCAGGAATAAAAATGAATTTGCAAATGAATGCTACAGGGTTCTGAAATCAGGTGGCAGGATAGGAATAGACGATATGACCGCACCGGATAATATGATAAATAGTTTGAATAATATGGAGAGAATGCGTGACCCATCCCATATGTACGCTGCATCCCCGAAAGAGTGGGAAACAATTTTAGAGAATGCTGGATTCATCAATATTAAAAGTGAAATCTATAGCAGGAAAATTACGTTTGAACAGTGGTTAAATCCAGTGGATAAAAAATCAGATGAGGGTATAAAATCCCTTGAATATATTATAAATGACAGAAGTGGGTATTCCTCTACAATCCGGTGGGATGGAAAATCGTTCTACAAATCATGGATTGTAATTACAGGTGCAAAACTTTAAAAATGGTCAGACTATTAATCATAGATTACAAAAATTTATAACCCATTATGCATATATTTTGTAAGGCGCAATATGACACACAGAGAGGGAACACAGATGGATGTTAAATTCAGAATAAAAAATCAGAGCTGTTCGCTCAGTGGTTTATATTCGGAGTTCGGGATTAATTCAAGAGTAATAAAGAAAGAAATAAAAGACGGTGTCGTTTATGAAATTGCAGAGATTTATTATAAAAATAATGACCTCGGGAAAATACTTTCGTCAATTAAGGCAAGCAGTGAAGTTCTTAATGTTGACACTTTATACAGTAATGATAATATTATGATAATAAAATTGGCCACTGAGGAATGCCCAGTACTCGGCATAATAAAAAAATACACCGGGGAAGGGGATGCATCGTTTACCAAGGAAGAGAAAATAGAGAAAGGGGAAAATATATGGTATATGTCAATGACCAGTATGGAACTGGTTAGGGAGCTCTCTGAAAGATTAAAGAATGCAACAGGAAATGACGTATTAATAAATATATATAAAAAATCCAAGGTAGACAAAAAATCACTTTTCATTGTAAAAGAGGCATACGACCTTGGATTTTTTGATGTTCCGAAGAGAATTAATCTCATGGAACTTTCTGCAACACTGAATATACCTCCAACAACTCTGGACTTAATTATACGGAAGTCGCTGAAATATTTTCTGGATAGTGAAATTGCATCTGTAAAAAATATAACGGTAGACAGAGAGTAGATCTTTTGGAGGAATATAAAAACATAATCATCGGTGCAGGCTACTCGGGATTGAATGCTTATTATACTATAAAAGATAAGAGTAATACTTTGCTAATGGATTCAAACGGTGTCTTTGTTTATCATTCAAAAAAATCAGATATAAAAATAAATATTCCACGCGCTGTAAGTGAAAAAGTGGTTAGAGTAAATATGAATAATTATTCAGTGGAAACCGATGAGCATGAATATCGTGGGGAAAACATTGTTATTGCAGCAGGATGTTCCAGAGAAGGACAGATAAGATTCATGGACAATGTCAGGTTTTACGGGAATCATTATATTGCTTCTGAAAATGAATTTGATGATTATATTCTGTTGCAGTATATATTAAAATTAAATAAAACTGGAATAAAGGCAGGTTATAGTGGTAGCTTTATGAGTTGGTTGGGGGAAGATGTTGCAATCGCCGTTAAAAATTTCCTGAAAACCGCAGGAATATCTATATCTCCAGAACCAGATTTCATTTTTCCACGCTGCAAACCTGCGCTGTTTAAAAATTTCCTGAAAGTTGATAGAAATTTCAAGGTAAAGGATGGTATATATGCCGTTGGAGATATTGTTGACTCGGATATAAAATTGGGAGAGCTTGCTATGAGAGAGGGTACCTTCGTCGGTTCACGCCTCAACGGAGTTATGAATGATTTCAAACCGGTATTCATTTCAATTCTGGATAATTTTGATGGGTCTGGCATAAGAATTAAAAGTAGATATCCTTGGGATATTGAGGAATCATCAGTACATACAGGATATATATATTCGTTAATGCCTGCATTTCTTTCTAAATATTACAGAATCAGAAGGGGAAAAATGGGGATTATAAGTCATTTTTAATCGAGAAAAATTTTTAATAAGGTTTATTAATTTGCCATAAATAGGGAAAGATGTGGGATCCTGGAGGGACAAAAGATGTAAAAAGCAAACTTTACATCGTTTTAAGATTTCTCAGAATGGAGCAAACTTTTTTCAGCCTCCCCATGGCCTATCTCGGTGCTTTTCTGGCGATCCGTGGTATACCTTCTCTCAGAATTTTGATACTAATTTTCTTTGCACTTTTCTTTATAAGGATAGCGGGGATGACAAATGATAATCTCGCCGACAGGTTCATAGATGCAAAAAATCCCAGGACAAGAACAAGACCCCTGGTTACCGGTGTCATTACAGTAAAAAATGCATATACCCTGATAGCAATAGGTCTTGTTGGTTATTTCATTTCAATTTATTTTATCAATATTGTGGCGTTTTCAATATCACCTCTTGGTGCTCTGGTAATAATGAGCTATCCCTATATGAAGAGGTATACTTCATTTGCAAACTATCAGATTGCTTCTATACAGGGACTTTCGGTTATGGCAGGTGCCATAGCAGCCATCGGGGCACACAATCCAGTTTATATTATAGATAGAATACCATGGTTTTTCGTTTTCGCCACTATATTCTGGGCCCTGGGATTTGACTTATATAACCATATACCGGATATGGAATATGATAGAGAAAATAACCTTCATAGTTTTGCCACACTTCTCGGTGTAAATGCGCTAAAATTTGCTGGGATTAACCAGATTCTTTCGGTTGCTCTTGCATTCGGTGGAGATATTGTATATCGATTGAACATTTTATCTTATATCACAACAACATTTCACGGGGTTATCATGCTGACTGCATTCATGCTTGCCTATAAAGGCAATTTTGGCAAGGCCTTTTATTATAACATATATGCTTCAGTAGTGCTTGCTCTAGGTATAATAATAGATGTTGCGTTGGGATTCCCTGCACTTTAACAGAGTTGGCACAGTCTATCTTCCAGTGCTTAATACATAGTATTCTCTTGAAGTGCGATAAATATTAATTAACCAACTTGCTATACTACAATATGTACGAAGATGAAAAAAAACTTGCTGCAACGGATGCTCTAAAATACGTGCACAGTGGCATGAAGCTCGGGCTAGGCACAGGCTCTACCACGAAATATTTTCTGGTTGGTCTCGGGGAAATGGTAAAATCTGGAAAAATTTCAGACATAACAGGTGTTCCTACCTCAGTTAGAACAGAAGAACTGGCCAGATCCTATGGAATAAAAACAGTTAACAATTTAGATGGCATTGAAATAGATTTTGACGGGGCTGATGAATTCGATGATGCGGGAAATCTTGTCAAAGGCGGGGGAGGTGCCCTGGTAAGAGAAAAAATAGTCGCCTATAACAGCAGGAACGTTTACATAATGGCCGACCACTCTAAATTTTCATCAAGACTTCATAACTTCC
>JAKAYM010000047.1 GCA_021826795.1 Thermoplasmata archaeon | reverse complement strand
GTTTTTATAATAATCCTTATTCAGCTGGTATCCTATCTTTCTCTGTTCTAACATGGCATTGTATAATTTATGGGATAAATACAGAATATTCTCTATAGTCTTTGTTTGTGTTTTATTCGGGTATATCCTGAATTTATATGTATTTGTATACTCCATGCCTGTCATTATTATGGAATAAATCTTTATAAGCATTATCTCCTGATTGCAAGAAATTGATCCACATCGCAAGCTCAGTGGCTTTCTTTCTGGTAGATTGATTTGTAAAAAACTTAAAATTGAGTGGCAAAAACAGCCTGATAAAATGACAAAAGAGCATTTTAAAAAATTAATTGGTAAAAGGAATAGAATTGAAATTTTACCAGAGCTTTTATCTAACTATTGTATAGAGCACGGAACTAATAGATCCAGATCTTTTAGATATTTTGTAGAAAAAGTTAACACCTTAGAATGATATGCTCCCAATCAAATTTAAATTAGGCTATGAAAACATTCACAATCCCAATATTATAAGATTATAAAAAGCGACAAAGTATCGTACAATATATTATTAAGAAATTAAGTAGCAAAGTAAAGATAAGGTTTAACTATAAAAAAATCGAGGTAAAATATGATAGATGTGATATAAATTTTGAATGTATAAAAGAGATTATCATATTAACAAGGCAGGAGGCACATTTATATTAATCCAAATGTAGGAAATCTTACGATCTATGTAAAAGCAATCGAAAGGTTGGCTGTCCAACATGAAGATCAAGACTTCCTGGCGTTTTTGAATACTAAAAGCAGACCTACTGCAGGGATGTAAGTCAGAAATCATGAAAAAGTGATTAAGTTAATATACAAAAAACTTATATAAAAATATAATGTCTGCTACTTACGAATGCATAACTAATTTTAATTGTAATCATCCCGAAGAAGTTTTGGGTATGCATTATGAGAACGGCAAATATAAAGTTGCGTCATATTTGCCTATTGCCATCAAAGCTTATATAATATTGAATGGCAGGAAATATGAAATGAATAATATCACAGATAAAATATTTGAATATACTTCAGTAGATCCAATCAAGGAATACAGAATATCTTATATAGACAGTTCAGGATTTGAAGCTGTTATAGAAGACCCATATAGATTTAACCCATTAATATCCGATTATGATATATATTTATATAAATCCGGTGAACTCTTTCAATCTTACACAACTTTCGGGTCACATTTAACCAGCATAAACAGTATTAAAGGCTGCAATTTTACTGTGTGGGCACCTTCAGCAATTTCAGTATCTGTTGTTGGCAATTTCAACCACTGGGCACCGGGCATGCATCCCATGATAAATATTAATGATTCCGGCATATGGTCTCTTTTCATTCCAGGTATTGAAGAAAACGAGGTATACAAATATGCAATCAAAAATATTAACCATGAAATAAAAATGAAAACAGACCCGTTTGCATTTTATAATGAAAAAAGGCCCAGGACTTCTTCCATTGTTATAGGCAGCAGGTTTAAATGGATGGATTCCAGCTGGATATCCATCAGAAAAAATTTAACAAATAATTCTGCAATATCAATATATGAAATGCATTTAGGTTCCTGGAGAAAAAATGGTGATAATTATTTTTCATACCGTGAGATTGCACCATTATTAATAGAATATTTAAAAAAAACAGGATTCAATTATGTTGAATTCATGCCGCTTACGGAATATCCTCTGGATATATCATGGGGATACCAGGCAGTAAATTATTTTGCACCAACATCAAGATATGGAAAACCTGATGATTTAAAGTATTTAATAAATGAACTCCATAAAAATGGGATCGGTGTAATCCTTGATTTTGTTGCAGCCCATTTCCCTGATGATGATTATGGACTAAGCATGTTTGATGGAACACATTTATATGATTATTCTGACCCGAGGAAAGGCCGGACTCCAGACTGGGGAACAAATATATTCGACTTCGGAAAAAATGAGGTCAGGTCCTTCCTGGTCTCTGCAATAGTTTTCTGGATTGACAATTTTCATATTGATGGCATCAGGATGGATGCCGTAACATCAATGATTTACCTTGATTTTGCCAGAAAGGATGGTGAATGGATACCGAATATTTACGGGACAAATATTAACCTCGAAGCGGTTTCATTCCTAAAAAAACTAAATTCTTATGTGCATGGTCAGTATCCCGGAACAGTTATGGTTGCAGAGGAATCAAAGACTAGTGGTGGCATAACATCAAAGAACGGCATAGGCTTTGATTATAAATGGAACCTTGGCTGGATGCATGATACATTAGATTTTTTCCATGCAGACCCTCTTTACAGGAAATTCAATACAGGTAAGCTTACATTTACAGTAATGTATGCTTTCAGCGAAAACTTTATACTCCCTGTATCACACGATGAGGTTGTTTATGGCAAGGGTTCCCTTTACAGCAGAATGCCCGGCGATTATGGCCTCAAAATTGCTAATATGAGATTGTTTTTTGGGTATATGTTTTTATATCCGGGCAAAAAATTGCTCTTTATGGGAAGTGAATTTGCCCAGGAAAATGAATGGAATTCCCTTGAAGAGCTGGAATGGAAAAAAATAACAGCAGCCGGAGAAGGCCTTTTATCCCTTATACACGACCTCAACAGTGCTTACTGCAGCTATAAAGACCTTCAGTCAGATAACAATTTTTCGTGGATTGACTTCAGTGATGTAAATAATACTGTTATGAGCTTCATGCGAGGAAACACTGTATGCATATTCAATTTCACCCCTGTTGAAAGGGAACATTATGCAATCGGAGTTGATATGCCGGGTGAATATAATGAAATATTAAACACAGATGCAGAAAAATATGGGGGCAGTGGCATTTTGAATAAGAATATTACAGCCTGCGATTATTCCATGCATAATAGAAAGTATTCTGTTGAGCTGGATTTGCCCCCACTATCTGCAATTATGATAAGGAATGGTGCATTATGAATTATCCAATAGCAATTGAAAATGTAGAACCTGAAATTGACTGTGGACGGTTCCCTGCAAAAACTGTGGCAGGGTCGAAATTTTATGTTTCTGCTGAAATATTCAAAAGCGGGCATGACCTTGTTTATGCTGTTTTAAAATACAGAAAGCACGGCGAAAGGTTATGGAATGTTATTCCCATGGAATATTCCGGAAATGATGTGTTTAAGTCTTTTTTTATTACTGAAAGCCCCGGTTTTTATGAATACACAGTAGAGGCATGGAAGGATAGTTACGGCAGCCTGCTGAATGACATAATGGCATGGCAGAGTTCCGGCGAGGATATAACCGAGGATTTTAATACACTAATGGAAATAATAGAATATGCATATTCAAAAGCAGATAAAAATAATAAGAAGTATATTAAAGAACATATTGAAAGGCTGAAAAATCCGAACATAGATGATAAATTGAACCTTTTGAATGAAAGTAATTTTTCGTCCATGGTTAAAAAGTACCAGAAAAGGGTTGAAAAAAGCACATATTGCAGGAATTTAAGCCTTGTTTCTGACCTGTATTATGGTGCATATAGCTCATGGTATGAACTCTTTCCACGGTCACAGGGCTATAATGGAAATCCGGGCACCCTAAAAGATGTAATTTCCAGGCTTGATTACATAAAATCCATGCATTTCAACGTTATTTACCTAACACCGGTGCATCCTATAGGCATAACTGCAAGACGGGGAAAAAATGGATCGAAAAGTGCCCTGCCAGGTGATCCTGGAAGCCCATGGGCAATCGGAAATGATTCTGGAGGTTATTATACCATAAATCCTGAACTTGGAAATATGGATGATTTTATGGAACTTGTATCGGCTGTTAGATCTTCGGGCATGGATATAGCTATGGACATAGCATTCCAGTGCTCCCCGGACCATCCATATGTAAAGGAACATCCAGAATGGTTTTACCACAGGCGTGATGGGTCAATAAGATATGCAGAAAACCCGCCAAAGAAATATTATGATATTTATCCATTAAATTTCGAAATTAAAAATAAAAAGCCATTATGGAATGAAATGAAAAATATATTCCTTTACTGGATTTCAAAGGGAGTTAAAATATTCAGGGTGGATAATCCGCATACAAAGCCCCTTGATTTCTGGGAATGGGTTATAATGGAGGTTAAAAAACAGCATCCTGATACTGTATTTCTGGCAGAGGCCTTTACAAAGGAAAATTTAATGTTCGAGCTTTCAAAGCGTGGCTTTACAATGTCATATACATATTTTACATGGAAAACAACCCCTGCTGACATCATGAATTATTTTAAAGAAATTTTATCTGAACCTGTTTCATATTTTTTCAGGCCCATGCTCTTTACAAATACCCCTGACATACTTGGAAAGGATTTATGGAAGGGCAGAAATGAATTTATAATAAGGGCTGTGCTTGCTTCAACACTCTCCCCATTATGGGGCATTTACTCCGGATTTGAACTGTGTGAAAACAGGCCGATGGGCGACAGTGAGGAATATTTTGATTCGGAAAAGTATGAAATTAAACACAGGGACTTTGACACGCCTGGCAATATAAAAGACATAATATCGCGATTGAATTCTATAAGGGAAAGATCACCTGCCCTGAAAGAGCATGGAAAATTGGTATTCTGTGAGACTACAAACAGCAATATACTTGCGTATATAAGAATGACATATGATTCCAATGAAAAGGTCCTTGTAATAATCAATATGGATACTGAAAATACCCAGTCAGGGCATGTTAGGCTTCCGTTTGATATTCTCGGCATTGGTTCTGGTTCGCCATTTGAGGTTGATGATATGCTTGACGGCTGCAATTATCAATGGAATGGTGAATATAATTATGTCAAGCTTATCCCCGGAACGAGGCAGGCTCATATAATGGTGATAAAATGATAGACAAAGACAATAAATTATGGTACCGCGACGCTGTATTTTATGAGGTGCCGATAAAGTCGTTCTACGATTCAAATGGTGATGGAATAGGCGATTTCCGTGGCCTTACAGCAAAGCTGGGCTATATAAAAAACCTGGGAATCGATGCTATCTGGCTCCTTCCATTTTATAAGTCGCCATTGAAAGATGATGGATATGACATATCAGACTATTATTCAATACTTGATGAATACGGGGATATAAACGACTTCAAGTTATTTATAGAAACGGCACATTCACTCGATATCAGGGTTATAGCCGATCTTGTAATTAACCATGTTTCAGACCAGAACCAGTGGTTTGTAGAGGCAAGAAAAAGCAGGGACAATCCAAAAAGGGACTGGTTTATATGGAGCGATAGCCAGGATAAATTCAAAGATGCAAGGATTATATTCATAGACAGTGAGACATCAAACTGGGCATATGACCAGACATCAGGGCAGTATTATTTCCACAGGTTTTATTCATCACAGCCTGATTTGAATTATGACAATTTAGAGGTAAGGGAAGAAATGAAAAATGTCATAAGGTACTGGCTGAAACTGGGCCTGGACGGATTCAGGGCTGATGCTGTTCCGTATTTATTCAAGAGGGATGGCACAAACTGTGAAAATTTGCCGGAGACACATGCCTATTTTAAGGAAATAAGGAAGATGATCGACAACGAATTCCCGGGTGCTATTTTACTGGCTGAGGCAAACCAGTGGCCAACAGAATCACGGGCATATTTCGGTGATGGCGATGAATTCCATATGGCATTTAATTTCCCTTTAATGCCGAGGATATTTATAGCGCTGGCAAGAAGGGATTACCAACCTATTGAGGATATAATAAATCAGACATTGCCGGTGCCTGACAACTGCGACTGGTGTACATTCCTCCGCAACCATGACGAATTAACGCTGGAAATGGTAACAGATGAGGAACGTGACATAATGTATAAAGAATATGCTAGGGTTCCGAAAATGCGGCTCAACCTTGGAATAAGGCGCAGGCTAGCCCCACTTGTTGATAATGACATAAATACAATAGAATTGTTGAATGCCATGATATTTTCGCTGCCCGGGACCCCTATTATCTATTATGGCGATGAAATAGGAATGGGGGACAATATTTACCTCGGGGACAGAAACGGAGTCAGGACACCAATGCAGTGGTCATATGATAGAAATGCAGGCTTCTCCACAGCAGACGCAGATGAACTTTACCTTCCTGTCATAACAAACCCAAATTACAATTATGAGAGTGTTAACGTCGAGGCTGAAAGCAGGCTCAATTCCTCCCTGTTTAAATGGATGGTAAAAATTATTGGTGTTAGGAAGGAGTATAAAGAATTGCTAGGAAGGGGTACAATAAAATTTGTAGAACAGAAGAATAGAAAGGTTCTTGCGTATATAAGGGAATACGAAAACCAGAGAATGCTCTGCATCTTCAATTTATCGAGGAGCCCCACATATATTGAACTCGACCTGAAGGAATATTCCGGCCTTAAGCCAGTAGAAGCCATAACAAATGCTCCTTTTCCATGCATAGGTGACCTTTATTATTTCATAACGCTCACTCCAAGGTCATTTTATTGGTTCAATTTAATTGTTCCTGAAACGGACGATTCGCATGATATGGAAGGCAATTATGATAGATGATGGCATAATAAACAGCAAAAAAATACAGGAATATATTATATCACAGCGATGGTTTCAGAATAAGAATGATAAAATAATAGAATTCAGAATAAATGACGCAATCTCCTATAAAAATATTATTTTCTTTGTCCTGGATGCATTAACCTCTAATGGCAAATATATGTATTATTTTCCTGTTATTCTCGATGAAACATCAAATATAATAGATACTGTCGATGGCCACACTGTATGTGATGCAGCATTTTCTGAGAATTATGCTGCTTCTCTTGCACGATTTTTTGAATCCGGCATAGAGATTAAGGGTATGGCAGGCAGCATTAAATTTGTTCCTACTGAATTTTACCGGCCCATAGGAAGGGGCGGGTTTTCACCAATCAGGTCTGAACAGAGCAATAGTTCATTAATAATTGGAGATATGATAATAAAAAATTACCGGTATTTGCAGTTTGGAGACAACCCGGATATAAAAATGGCACTGGCCCTGAAACAGAATGGCTTTCCCAATGTGCCATTGCCGGAAGCATACTGTTTATATTCTACAGTTAAAGGCAGCATATATATTATAAGTGCATCTGAATTTATAAAGGGTTCTTCAGACCTCTGGACAGTTATGGCCAAGAAAATAAGCGAAATATGCAGTAAAGATGTTCAATACCAGAAAAAAGTAGATGAAATTATGGATTATTCAGGCAGCATTTCAAAAAAACTTGGAAACCTTACAGGAGAAATGCACAGGGCACTTTATTCCGCAAAGGAGGAAGATTTTTATCCGGAAATGGCTAATCTCAATGATTTCCAGGCCATACTGGATGAAACAGCAAGCAATCTAAGCGAATCGGGCATGGTCAAAAATGATTTAATAGAAAGAACCAAAAATATATTTGAGTATAAAATACTGAGATTAAATCTGAGCAATGCCACAAAATTCAGGATACATGGGGATTACCATCTGGGCCAGATACTTGCATCCGATAGGCTATATGTCATAGATTTTGAGGGAGAACCGATGCGCAGTCTTTCCCAGCGGTCTGCAAAGCAGTTTCCATTAAGGGATGTTGCAGGAATGGTCAGGTCATTAAGCTATCTCCTTCATTATTCTGGAACCTACCTTGAAAAAAATGATTTGGAATCAATATATGAAAATTCAAAAGGCATTTTTCTCTCTTGCTATAAAGAGGCAATAAAAGATTTCGGGATAGTTCCAGAAAGCATTTTTAGCATCATGGACCTATTTCTTTTGCAAAAGGCATCATACGAATTGCTTTATGAAATTAAAAACAGGCCATCATGGGCAAATATACCGCTTAATGAGATTATTGCTATCTATGATAGAATAAAAGACCCAGAAAATAAATAATAAATTTTTTAAAATTCCGTTATTTTCATAAAAAATTTATAGTACATTCAATTAATAAATATATGGATATAACCTCATTTTACAGAGTACAGCTCAACAAAAATTTTAATTTCAGTGACCTGGAAAAAATTATACCCTATTTAAAAAGTCTCGGAATATCCCATATCTATTTATCACCAATACTCCAGAGCACATCAGGAAGCATGCACGGATATGACACTGTTGATTATTCCAGAATAAATGCTGAAATAGGGGGCGAGGAAGACCTGAAGAGAATTTCAGGAATACTAAGGTCATACTCCATGGGTATTATGGTAGATTTTGTTCCGAACCACATGGCAATCAACAATGAAAATGTATACCTCCAGGATATTTTTAAAAATGGGAAAAAATCTATTTATTATAAACTCTTTGACATTCTGGATTTAAGCACAATGCCGGAAAGCAAAATAATTCTTCCTGTACTTGATGATGAATACTATCCTTCCCTGGCAAAATCCTTTCACTTAGATTTAAAAAAGCATCTTCTATATATAAACGGAGAGCCATACAATTTGCTAAATGGAAGCCCTGATTCCCGGAACAATATGGATGATTCAGTATATTCTTTAAATAAAATAATAAATTCGCAGATATTTTATCCTGGATACTGGAAAATGTATATTTCCGGTACAAATTACAGGAGGTTTTTTGCTGTTGGATCGCTCATCGGCATACACAGTGAAAGAAAAGAATTTTTTAAATTAATGTTTCAGAAAATTATTGAACTGGCCGACAAAAAAATTATAGATGCTGTGAGGATCGACCATATAGACGGACTTTATAGCCCTCTGGCATTTATAAAAGATGCAAATGAGGCTTTAAATTTGCCTGTTTATGTTGAAAAGATTCTGACTGGAAATGAAAAAATGCCCTTCACGCCATATTTAAATGGAACTACAGGCTATGATTTTCTATACTATGCAAATTATCTTTTTATCAATAATAAGAATGTCAAGTCCATTGTTAATATATATGAATTATTCACAGGAATGCATTATGGGTTGTGTACAATATTATGTGTAAATATAAACCCCCTGTTAATAATGAAATGATCATTAAATAACAGGGAGAAATACCTCTTCTGAACTCAAGGAGGTAATAAAATATGGAATATGACAATATAAACATATCGAATGTTGAGGAAGTAATAGAAGAGACAGTTAAAGAGAAACTGGAAGCACTTATGAAAATAGAGCATGACCAGTATCTGGAGGAGAATCCGGGAATAAAGAATGGCTCCTATAAAAGAAACCTAAAGACCAAATACGGTGAATTAAGGCAGTTATCAGTACCCCGGAACAGGGATAATACATTCCACAGTGCCATAATAGAATCAAATAAGACAGTAGGCCTTGAGGAGCTGATAACATCACTGTACTCAAATGGAGTATCAACAAGAAGGATATCTGCCATATTGAAGGATGTATTGAATAACAGGTATTCCCCATCATCAATATCCAGGATAACAGACCTGGCATTAGAGGAGGTAAATAAGTTTGTAAATAGAAAGCTTGACAAAAGGTACATAGCTGTAATGTTAGACGGACTATTCTTCTACTTGAGAAGGGAAACTGTGGACAAGGAGCCTGTAATATTTGCATTAGGTATTAAGGAATCAGGAGAGTATGAGATATTAGGATTTTATCTTACAATTAAAGAATCACATAATAACTACAAGGATGTTCTAGAGGATCTGTACAGAAGGGGATTGAAGGAATCATTATTATTCATAGCAGATGGCATTACTGATTTAGATGAGGAGGTAATGAAGATATACCCAGGAAGTGATTTCCAGCTGTGCACAATACACTATGCAAGGGGACTGAAATCAAAGGTAAAGGAAAAGGATTTAGAAATAATAGAGGATGCAAATAAAATGTTCAGGTGCAGCAATAAGCAGGAGGCTATAATAAGATTCAATGAAATGAAAGATAAGTGGAATAGCAGGTATCCCAATGTAATATACAATACTGAGAGAAAGCTTGGCCAGTTATTGAGATTCTATGATTATCCCTCTAAAATAAGGAATTCACTTAAATCAACCAATGAGATAGAAAGGTTGAATGAGGAGATAAGAAGGAGGATAAAAGTAGTATCATCATTCCCTGATGAGGATTCTGCAATGAAAATATTCTATCTGAAATCAATAGAGTTCAATTCCAGGCATGCATTCAGGAAGATGAACGGATACTATAAATGCAATGACGAGATTAAAGAGATGTTCAACAAGAGGTACCCTTTATAAATACACAAAATATGTTACACAATCTTATTGAATATTTATGAGTTATAAACACGAAATAAAAGATATGAATTTGATATAGATTATATTTTAAATTATTTATTCAGATAAAAATATTATAGATTTGAATGTTTTTCTTTATTATATGTCTATATATTTTATAGACGGAAATATTTTTTATACTGTATATGATATACTTTAAATGTATGATGAAACTTGCATTTTCTGCCGGGAAATCGTTGCGAATGGAAACGCCGCGTTTGTCTACAGAAGTTCAAATATACTGGCTTTCATGGACAATGCGCCCATTGAAGAAGGTCACGTGCTTGTAATACCAAGAAACCATTATGAGAATATATTTGATATTGATAAGGAAATATATCTGGAACTACAGTTTGTGGTAAAGCGCATAGCAATAGCAATAAAGGAAACGCTGAAAACAGACGGCCTGAACATAGGCCAGAACAATGGCCGTGTGGCAAACCAGGTCGTGATGCATTACCATGTACACATTATACCCAGATACTACAGAAAAAAAATAAACTGGGAAAGGGAAACTGCAAGCATTGATAACCTTGAAATTGTAGCAGCCAGAATTAGAGATGGTATTAAAGAGGTAAAATTATGAAAAGTCTTGAAGAATTATACAGCAGGGCAATGGAATTGAAGAATAAAGGAATGTCGGATAAGGAAATATCTACTGAATTACATCTTTCTGTTAATACAATAACCTGGCTTTTAAGCAAGGATCTGAAGGGAAGCAGGATATCGGATACAAAAATCGGATGGAGGAGCATTGGAGTCTTCGGAAACAGAATTGAAAAAATAGCTGAGATAATGGCAGATATAGTTACTGAAGAGGTACCTGATGATGAAATAACATCTATAATGGGAATTACAATAAATGGAATACCATATGCTACAATGATGTCTGATCTCTTAGAAAGGGAATTGATAGTGTACAGACCACACCCCTCAGGGAAGGAAGGTCTTTTCAGCAGTAACTTTGCCGGTGTAAATGGAAAGAAAGTTGTAATTGTAGACGATGTAATAAGCACCGGTGAAACCATGAAGCGTACAATAGACGATGTAAGAAATAAAGGCGGGGAAGTATCATTATGCATTGTACTTGTATCCAAATTAACCACTGATGAAATTAATGGTGTCCGGGTCAGATCCCTTATAAGGGCTACGACGGTGGGATAATAATGTACTGGGCAGATGCCTTGGTTGAAAACCTCGTGGGAAAACAGACAGTATCTACAGGTATTTCCCCGTCAGGGCCAATCCATGTAGGCAACATGCGTGAAATACTTACAGGGGATATAATAAACAGGGCATTGCATGACAAAAATCTGGAAACCAGGTTCATCTATCTCTGCGATGACCTCGACCCACTGAGAAAGGTATATCCATTCTTGGACAGTAGCTACTCACAGTATGTGGGAATGCCCCTGAGTTATATACCGGCTCCGGATGGTAATGGAAAATATTCAGATTACTTTTTGAAACCCTTTCTAGAGACGCTTACAAAAATAAATGTCAATGTTGAGGTTATCAGCACCACAGGTCTTTACAGGGATGGAAAACTCGCAGAAGCAATAAATATAGCAATGAATAATAGAAAGGAAACAGCAGGCATACTGCACGATATTGCGGGCTATGACTTTGATGATAGTTGGTACCCCTATGAGCCAAGGTGCTCTAAATGCGGAAAAATTAATTCTTCAACTGTTATAAAGTATGAAGAGCCTTATGTATATTATAAATGCAAAGCATGCGGCAATGAGGACAGAGCAGATATAAGGAAAGACGATGGAAAGATGCCATGGCGTGTTGAGTGGCCGGCAAAATGGTTTGCCCTTGGG
>JAKAYM010000046.1 GCA_021826795.1 Thermoplasmata archaeon | reverse complement strand
TCCGATCTCAACATCCTTAGTTTCCCTGTATTTTCCACTGCCATACAACCATACAGGTGTTTCAGTAATCTTTGTTCTCAGTAAAAGTATAATGGCTGCAAATATGCCGCCTATTACGAAGATATAACGCCACACCGAGTCGTTTTTGATTTCCCCTGTGAGAAGGAATACAGAACCTACCGCAACAAGTGCAACCACAGAAAAGCTGTATGCCCAGAGTGAGTAGTAACGGTTTCTCTGACTTTTGCTTATGTATTCATATATGTATGAAAATCCTGTTGCCACATCGCTTCCAATAGAGAATCCCATTATCAGCCTGAAGGCAATGAACTGGAATATGTCTGTAGAAATCGCAATAAGAAATGAGAAAACCACGAAAACAACCATATTATAAATCAAAAGCCTCTTTCTCCCGAACTTGTCAGTAAGATATCCACCGAAAATAGCTCCTGCAATGGCACCTATATTAGCAGCAGCAACAGAGAGGCCCAGAATTAATCCTGTAGGCAGGAAAGTAGCCTTGAAGAAGGTAAGCACAAATCCGAATGCGGTCAAATCCCATACATCCAGAAATACACTGGCCGATGCAATTAAAACCATATACATGCCTTTAACATTGTTATGAGTGTAAACATAATCGGCAACAGTGTTTGTCTCCATAAATCAGTAAACCGGTGATTATTATAAACATTTCTAAACTGAATCAGAAATATAAAAAGGCTTAATAATGGTAATGATTTACATTTATCATGCAGAAGGCGGAAAAAGATGCCATAACAGAAATTATTTCAAAGATAGGACAGAAAAAGATCCTTACCACAGAGGAAGAGCTAATACCATTCATGAAGGATGCTTCCTACATAAAGGGTAAATTACCACTGGCAATTTGCCTGCCGGATACACAGGATGATATTTCAAAAATTCTGGGTGTCTGCAATAGCTACAGAATAGATGTAACGGTACGAAGCGGTGGAACATCGCTCACAGGTTCGTCGGTCAGTGGATTCAACGGTCTTATAATAAGCACCATGAATTTAAATAGAATACTGGAAATCAATACATCCTCCAGATATGCTGTCTGTGAGCCTGGAGTTAGAATAGATGCGTTGAACCAGGAATTGAAAAAATATAACTTCTTTTATCCTCCAGACCCGGCCAGTTCCAGAGCCTCAACTATTGGTGGTTCCTTATCGACCAATGCCGGAGGCCTTAGGGCCGTGAGATATGGCGCAACCAAGGAATGGGTACTGGGCATGGATGTTGTCATTCCGGATGGGCATATCATCAGAACAGGTGAATACACCCTGAAAAGAAGTGCAGGATATGATCTTACCGCCCTTATGATCGGCAGCGAGGGAACACTTGGAGTGATTACAAAGGCAATACTGAAAATAGAGCCTTTGCCGGAAGCTACCGCAAAGCTCATAGGTTTTTATAGGGATATTGAAAGCGTTGGAAAATCCATGGACAAAATAAAAAGTAACGGGATCACGCCACTTATTGCAGAGTTCATGGACCTGGGTACAATCAATTCCATAAGGAAGGGGATGGGTATAAAAATACCAGTATACACACAGTTTCTTCTCATGATTGATGTTGATAGTCCTGCAAAAGCCCTGAAAAGGAAGATAGATAGTGTAAAAAATATAATGAAAGAATTCACGGATAATGTCATGGTAATAACTGACCAATCAAGGATGGATGAGATTTACACAGCCAGAAAGGGAGCATATTCTGCCCTGTTATCATTACGTGAAAATAACAACCAGCTGGTTGTTATCGGTGACGTGATAGTCCCATCCAGTGAACTTGCAGGTGCCATGAGGGAAATAGAAAAATGTGTCAGTGATAGCAGGATGAAGGCAACATTATTTGGTCATATTGGTGATGGCAACATTCATGCAAACATCTTCATGGACAACACAGAAGATGGAAGAAAAAAGATGGAGAAACTCCAGATGGATATAGCAAAGGTAGCCATAAAACACAGTGGATCTGTTTCCGCAGAGCATGGAATAGGCACTGAAAAGAACCGGCTTCTGTATGAGGAATACTTGGAAAGGGATTCTCTTTACACGCTGGAAATCATGAAATCAATCAAAAAGGTATTCGATCCCAATAATATACTGAACAGGGGTAAGATTTTTTATGAACCTGATTGAAAAAATTGAAAACATAACAGAAAAATGCATCAGCTGTGGATTCTGTGAGAGTGTATGCCCTACCCTGGATGCTAACCGGTACAATTCTGTTTTCGGTGCCCGGGGAAGGGTTATCCTCGCTGACTTTGCATTGAAGAATCCTGATACCCAGATGGAACTGGGTGATTCTTTTTACTCCTGCCTTGACTGTTATGCCTGTGTAAATGTATGCCCCGCCGGTGTGAATGCCGGTATAGTCAGTGAACTCATGAGGGAGCTCATTGTCAGTGATGTAAAAAGAGATATAAACCCTGTAGCCAATCTCATAAGGGAAAGCATTTTAAAATATGAAAATCCGCTGGGACTTAAAGAAGAGGCTGCTGATTGGGCTAAGGATATAGATTTTCCCCGGAGCAGCACGGTGATTATTACCGGGCATATGTACCAGATGATGCCATATACAAGGGCCATAAACAGAATCAGGAAGTATATAGATGAAAATATAGTAAGAAGCGTTGCATCTGCAATGAAAAACCATATTCCACTGATCAGGCTGTCAAGGCATTTTTATGACAGGAACCTGATGAAGACCATGAATAATGATCTGCGGAATATCGTGGATTTACTTAAAAAATCAGGGATCGAATTTGGATATCTGGGAAAGAATGAACCATATCCCGGGATGTTTCTATACGACCTCGGATACATAGAAGATTTCCGTGAATATGCCAGGAAGGTATATGAATTCCTTATGAAAAATGGAATAAAGAAAATAATAACGATAGATCCCCATACATATGATTTGCTTAAAAATCTATATCCTGAATATGTTCCGGATTTCCATATTGAGGTGGTTTATTACACTGATCTTCTGAATCTTAATTATAGAAAGTACAGAGAAGGTATTACAGTTCAGGAGCCATGCCATATGGTATTACATAATAATGGGTTCAGGGCACTGGATATACTGAATTCCATAACAGATGTTAGTATGCCGGATAGACATGGAAAATTGAATATGTGCTGTGGTGGTCCCGATGAACTACTATTTCCTGATACTGCAAAAAAGGTATCTATGCAGAGGTATATGGACTTAAAGAAAAAATCTGATAATATTGTTACCATATGCCCCCTATGCTATAACAACCTGGCATATGACAGCAGGGTCATGGATTTTTCTGAGTTCGTTGGAAAAATGGTTCTAGACCAATAAAATACATGGAAAAATCCCTTATTAACAGTGTTAATTTATAACATGGATGTATAATAAATTACTCTGCCTCATTTAGTTATATAATGGTTTCATAAAACATTTATAGTGAAGTGCCATACAAAATAAAAGTGATAAAATGCAAGTTGTAAAGATAGGTGGATCAATATTGAAAAATAAGGAAGATTTAATCCTTATAAAACAAAAATTGATGGACTGCCATAATTGCATCATTGTTACATCTGCATTGAAGAATGTAACGAATATGTTAATAGAAGCCTATGAGACAAAAAACACAGGCATCATTGAAAATATTTACAATATGCATATCACAATTACAGATTTACCGGAAGAGGTCAAGAACCTTCTTGAAAAATTCAGGGACGAACTTAAGACGCTTATCCCACTTGAGAGAAGTTTGTCTTTGCGTGACAGGATAATATCATATGGGGAGAGAATGTCAACTGTCGTTGTTTACAGTTTTTTGAAACGCAGTGGCTTCAATTATAATATATCTTATATAATAGAACCATTAATTGTTACAGATAGCGTTTTTGGGAATGCAACCTACATTGAAGAACAGACCGCCGAAAAAATAAGAAACACGGTATTCGGGGATATCACTGTAGTACCTGGTTTTTATGGTTCAAATGAAAATGGTCAGATCACCACTGTAGGCAGGGGTGGAAGCGATTATACTGCCATGATATTTGCCTCCATAATGAACTGCAGTGTAAGGATAATAACCGATGTCCCTGGTATAATGACCTCTGACCCCAGATTATTCTCAAATTCCAGAACTTTACCGGAGGTTTCACTGAGCGAGGTTCTTAAAATGTCCCATTTCGGAGTTAAAAATTTCAATTATAAGACATTTAGACCGGTAATAGGCAGGGACATAGACATAAGCGTTGAATCACTCTACGAAGATGGTATGACCAGGATAACCAGAAAGCCTGTTAAATCGGTTAAATGTGTGGCCCTTGCATCCTATGGTTCTTCCAGTAATAAAAATCTGCTTGTTTTCATAGGTCATGGAATATCTGATCCTGAGGTAAGTGGGAACATACTTTCATACATAGGGCACGAACATCAATATCATCTGGATTCCCTGTCTTTATCCCTTCTTCTGGACGATGACCTAGTAAACAACAAAAAATGTTTCCAGGTGGCCTCATCATGGATAAAATAAGGGTATCCTTGCTTGGCTCTACCGGCATGGTAGGCCAGAAAATGATAAGGTTGCTTGCAAATCATCCATACATAGAACTGGTGAAAATCAGCGCATCTGACTCCAGAACGGGCAAGGAATATGGAAAAACTGTGAACTGGATAGAACGGGGACCTATTCCGGAAATATACAGGAATATGCCACTTGTGTCGACTGATCCAGAAGACCATAAAGATGTGGATTATGTGCTTTCTGCATTGCCACCTGAGGCCGCAGAGGGTGTTGAGCTGAAACTTATCAAAAGTGGAATTAATGTTATATCAAACGCATCACCATTCAGGATGTCAGAAGATGTACCGTTGATAAATCCTGAACTCAACTTCAATCATCTCACTATCCTTGAAGATAAGGAAACAAAATATGTTAAGAACCCGAACTGCACATCTGCAATTATGGCCATGCCACTGGCTGAAATTCTGGGAATGGACTACAGGAGAATTTCCATTGTTACCATGCAGGCAATCAGTGGTGCTGGTTATTCCGGTCTGCCATATATGTCAATAGATGACAATATAATACCTTACATACATGGAGAGGAGGAGAAAATACCGGCAGAGATATCAAAAATGTATGGTTCAGTTGAGGATCGAAAAATAAGAAACAGGAGAATAAGGGTAAACGTCACATCTGTTCGTGTCCCTGTTAAGATAGGCCATATGGGGATAATAAATATAGAAATGGACTCTGATCCTGATCTGGAAAAACTTAAAGAGAAAATGAATAATTTTACACCACTGAAGAGATTCCAGGGACTGTACAGTGCCCCTGCACATCCACTTGTGATTCACGAGGAGGAGGATAGACCACAAAATACCCTTGATACATATAACGGGATGGAAGTCCATGTTGGAAGAATATCGTACAGGGATGGAATTCTCAGAATGGTGGTATTAGGCAATAATCTGGTTCGTGGAGCGGCGGGAATAACTATACTGACCATGGAAACAATGAAGCAGATGAATCTAATATGATTCAATGTATTCTATAATTCCGGACAAATCATTTTCCATGCTGGCACTGGATATATTCAGCAAAAAATCACTGTCCGAGTTGAAAGCTATAAAATTTGGCACGGCCCTGTACATTGAATAATCAGATTCGGAATCTCCTATAGCAAGGCATTCTTCCTGTTTAACATTATATTTTATCATTATTTTTCTCATTACTGAATCTTTTACAGCTGGATCAACCTGTATATCGCCCTCTGGAATTATGCGGCCCGACGCGTTACAGTATATTCTGTTTGCATATGCCTCCTTTATTCCATAATCACGCACAAGCCGATCTGAAAGCCATGATATCCCTCCTGATACAATTACAGGAACTATGTTTTTCTTTTTTAGAAAATTCATTGTTTTCTCTATTCCCTTTATCGGCTGTATTTCGTCAAGTATATCCTTAATATCACCGGCACCTATGCCCGGATATTTTTCTATCCACGCTTTTAAGTCAAGTTCAAAGAAATCAGGATAAGATAATTCACCTTTCATGTACTTCATGTAATTTTCCCTGTTGTTTATACCGAGTTTATTATTGACATAGAACCAGCTGCTTTTTTCTACTGTAAGTACACCGTCCATGTCAAAAAATATTAATTTTATCATTTCAGTATGTCCTTGAAAATGCAGAGATTTTTCCTGGTCTTCCACAGACGACGCATTTTCCGGATTTATCTGAATTCCTGACTGTCCCAAGGGCAGTTTTTTCCGAAACTGCTTCAATTTTATCTGAACACTCTTTTCTGCCACACCAGTATGCTGTAACCATTTTATCCTCTTTGATATAATCCATGTTTTCTATGAATGCCACATTATCATTATAAAATTCAGATGCCTGTTTCTTTATATCACTGTTAACTTCCTGAAGGTAATTATATATATTTTTCAGTTCGCCTCGGGAAATTCTTATCTTTTTCTTTCTGGTCCTCATGGACAATGTAAGCGTATCATCATCAACCTCTCTTTTTCCAATTTCTATTCTGATCGGGACTCCTTTCATTTCCCAGTCATTGTATTTATATCCTGGAGTATAGTCGCGAACATCTATCTGGCATCTTATCCCCATGGATTTTAATATTTCCATGATTTTCTCTGAATATTTTATTATCTTATCATAGCCGTCACCGGGTATGGAAACTATAATTACCTGGACAGGAGCAAGTTTGTATGGTAGCACTAAGCCCTTATCATCTCCATGTATGCCTATTACAGCAGCAAGTAGCCTTTCACTTAAACCGAATGTAGTCTGTGAAACATATTTCATATTTCCTTCATTATCAAGATATTTTATTCCATAGTTTCTGGCAAAATTTTCACCGTACTCATGTATGGTTCCTATCTGAAGCGATCTTGATCCGGGCATGGGCGTATCAAATGCAACAGAGTACATTGCCCCTGGAAACTTATCCCAGTCCGGTCTTATATCCATTGAAAAATTTATACATAGATCATCTGAAAGCTTATCCATAATTTTTATGTAATCTTCCATCTGTTTTTCCGCATCCTCAAAATCCTTATGGGCAGTATGTGCCTCATAAAAGTGAATTTCACGTACACGGATGAATGATCTGGTATGCTTGGTTTCATATCTATAAACGCTTACAATCTGGTAAATTCTGAATGGCAGGTCACTGTGAGACCTTATCCACAGGGGAAACATTGTGTACATGGCAGCCTCACTTGTGGGCCTAAGTGCCAGGTCTATGTCCAGAGGGTCTGTTCCTCCCTTTGTTACCCAGTAAATTTCGTTTTCGAAGCCCTTTACATGCTCAAATTCCACCTCCAGCTGCTCCCTTGATATAAGAACAGGAAAACTTACCTCCTCAATGCCACTTTCCTCTGAATAATCTCTTAACAAATTGTCAATGGAATGCATTATTTTTAATCCATATGGAAGCCATACATTCATTCCCTTTATCAAATAACGCTTATCGCTTAATCTAGCAATGTCTATAATTTCATTATACCATTCACTGAAATCGGTTTTCTTGTTTTCCATCCTGCATTTATCTTTAACCATTATATATTATTTTTTAGAGGGCCTTCCGTGTATATAATATGTGTTTATCCAGGCATATATGTAAAGTATTATTAATCCAATTGTAAAGATTAAAATGGAATATACAAATAATTCTATTTTTGTGTAAGCCCAGAGCAGGTAATCAGAGAAAGTTGAAACCCCTACTGGGAACACATACGCCCATACAGTCATGGATTGCCTGTATTTTATATGGGTAATGGCTATTGCAGCGGAAACTAAAAATAGGAATAGATCGAAGCCCCAGAGCATCATAGAAAAATCTATTGCCAGATTTACTGGAACCTGGAATATCCCTAGGTAATTGAACTGCGGCATGAACATTATATTTATTATAAGCATGCTGGAGGCGCCAACAGGGATCATTGCGGCCGGTGATGTCTGAACATAATTTGGCCTGTTGCTTATATGGGATATGTATGCAGATATTCCAACAAATAAAAACTGGAAGAATGATATGCCGAAGGCAACCATGGTCATTATATATACTATCTGCAGAATATTTGTGCTATAGTACCCGGCAATGGGTGGGGTCAGCAATACTGAGGAAAGTATGATATTTGCACTGAGTACAATGGATGGTACCAGTATAGCATATGTTACTTTGTCAAAGCTGTATTTATTTGTATATAGATTATAGTTAAGCACTATATTTACCAGAATCACGAATAAATAAAAAAATACAAAAAGGTAAAGGAATAAATAGGCAACAAATGAGTTGATTCCAACATATGCCGTGTAGAAAAAGGCGAAGGCATAATACAGAACCCCCAGGAAGGCGAGAAAGCTGAGTTTTGTTATGTCGTTATAATCTTCCATAATCAACTTTTTATTTCTCATATATCTGTACAGCCATGACCCAAACACAAAGGCGAAAAATGCCAGAACCACAAAATATATTATTTTGCCGGCATCAAAAATTAACTGGTTATGGAATACCAGATATATTATAAAGAGCGCAAGTGATATTGAGAGTGTGCCAAGGACTACAGGAAACCAGCTGGAATCTAACCCTTTATAAGCCATGTACCGGTATATAATTTGGCTATTAATAATATTCTCGATTAATTTTAAAGCAAACTGTCAGGAAAAAATATATTGGCAATGATTTGATAATTGCCTATGGATAGCAATGAATTCTTTGAATATGCAGTTACAAGAGATATTAGAAAAATTACGGGCCCTCCATGTGACTGGTTAAAAACATACAATTTAAAGTCGTGGGGGTTCCGGCGATATGATAAAACGGAGAGAGCCTATGATTCATTTAAAATCGGGGATGTTTTTCTATTTCATGCTATGAAGCAGGAATATCTGCCAGTTGATCCTGGAATAAAAACTGGCATAATCGGTGCCGGCATCCTTTCTGATAAGAAAATTATTGAGAATGAACCTTCTGACGGTGCTTTTACACCCGAGGGCTATAGACCCATAAAAATATACTTTTCAGAAATATGGTTCTTCGGGAATACTGATAGAATTAAAAATGAGAGTATTGCTGAGAAAAAGCAGAAAGGTATGAATTATATTCTCAGGGATATTCATAATCTTACCAGCAATACAATTTCATTTGAGGAAATGAGAAATAATAACTGTGCAATTTCTACCCAGGGAGCAGTTTCAAAAATTTCTCCAGAAAAGGCTGTAAGATTACTGAAACTCGTGGCTTCCAGATTGCATTGATATATTGTATTTTTTTAAAAATAAATAATCAAAAGAAAAAATCAAACCTGGGGAATATCTTTAGAGGTTTCCCTGACGATGGCGAAGGTTTCCGCATAGAGGAATCCTATTATTATCCAGGCGAAGAAGATATACTGTATTATCAGGGATATGCCGGGCAATGAATCTACCAGTATGAATATTGATATGGTTACTGCAACAATGCCAGCAGTCAACTCTTTTATACTCCTCTTTGCTTTTCTTGTGGCAATTTTGATCAGGGAAAAATCTGCAGAGGAATGTATTATCAAATTCATTAATCCCGCTAATGCACCAAGTGCCAAGAAGGTAGCATATAATCCCATAAAATGTGTCATTATTCCCAGGATAATAACGAATATTGCTGCTATTAGCAATTCCGAAAATACAGGTTTCCCTCTATATTTTTTTGAAAATATTTTTGGGAATCTTCCATCCTCACTCATTGCCCCGAATGTCCTGGAATTGGCAAGTATATAGGCAATGCCGCCCAAGATTCCATCGCTCAATGCTATTATTGGCACTATAATTATTCCCAGTATGCCGAAATGGGTTATGAGATAAATGATCAGATTGCCTGTGAAATTTAGTGATCCCAGAGAATAAAAGAATAGGGTTGCAAGAAGTCCTCCGAAGATAACTACTGTAATCGCAGCCCTCCCAATTGCCTTGCTGTCCTTTGCATCACCTCCCAGTGGAGCAATTGATCCATAACCGGTTGGGATGCCAAGGCCGAATATAACTGCAACAAGAAGGTATGGTGAGTATATTACAGGATCATAGAAATGCCAGCCCGAGCTGTGTAGAAATATTATGGATAATACAACTATTATTATCATTTCTATAGTAGACATTACCATTGCATACTTTGCTGAAACCTTTATTCCAGCTATTACCATTGTGGATGCAAGCAGGGAAACGAGCAATACTGTTAATATCTGGCTGATGCCGAGAACGTAAGAGAGTACATATGCTCCACCGGCAAGCAATGTACCTCCATAGGCAAGAGCATATAACAGATAGGACCAGCCTGTTTCTATGCCTAAACCGCCGGATAATCCATATAATGCATATATATAATATCCTCCACTCCTGCGGTATCTTCTGGAAAGAAAATAAACAACTATTCCATTGAAGAAAACTACAACCGTTGCAATCATCATGGCAAATGCTCCCGCGGTTCCAACCATAGCTATCATCACTGTTCCAAACGTTAGCAGTGAAATAAAAGGTGCCTGACCTCCAAAAGATATAAAAAACAGTTCTGGGAATGATAATTTGCTATCCATGCTTTTATTTTTATTATTTTCCATTTAATCTCACCTTCATATTTTTTAAACTCCATAATATCTATAATTTAACTTGGTTTCTCACCATCCAATAAAAATACAATTGACTTTCTTAACATTTAAAATATATAAAATTAAAAAATATTACTGGTTAACCTCTGTATGTGTTTTAACATATTGATGAGCGTCCAGCATTTCAAGTATTATAAACCCTAATATTATAAAGCCTAAAACAAGTTCTATCATGTATGTATCTGATGTCAGGAGTGAGTACATGAAAACGAAGCCTGATACTATTATTCCTAGAACTCCAATACCCAATTCTCTTATTCTTCTCTGTGCTCTAATAAGGTTTTCCTTAAACAATGAGAAGTTTGCTGTCAGATGAACCATCAGATTGCCAAGTCCTGCAATTGAACCTAAAGCCAGAAATATGATAAACGCATTTACAAAGACCAGAGTAGGCATAAGTATTATTGCTGCCGCAATTAAGGTTATTATTCCTGCTATGACTGGTGTGCCTCTCTTGCTGTGCAGTTTGGTTAATGCCTTGCTGATGACTCCTCTTTCTGACATGGCGTATAGATTCCTGGAAAACGCTGTAAGAAAAGCCAGAGAACCAAGAATTCCGTCATTTATTGCAGCAAATAATAATAAAGGTAAGGCAATTGGTCCTGCGATCTTATCCATTATGGTGATAACCGGCACATTTGATGATACAAGGGCTGAGAATGAATGTGTGGCAATTCCATAGTCAACTAAGGAATATAGGACCAGTGCTTCAAGGGTTCCTCCTATAATTATTACAAGAATTGCCGCTTTTCCGACGTTCCTTTTCGCATTTTTTACCTCACCTGAAACCGGTGTAATAGCACCGTATCCTGTAGGTATACCAATAGCAAATAAGATTCCCAGGAATATTATTGCTGGAGATGGGATGCTGGTAAATGGGTTATATACCAGAAAATGAGCACCATAAAAACCTGCTGCTATAACTCCCACGAGAACAACTAATTCCAGGCTTGCTGAAAAGATTGCATATTTCGAGGATGGTCTTATACCCAGTAAAAGAAATACTGCCGTGGGAATAAACACTATCAGGAATGCAACCAGTGGTGGAATCACTATATATGGTGAAACAACGTATGTCAGTACAAATATTGACCCGGTAATGTAACCGCCAGCATACAGCAGTGAATAGAAGAGGTATAACCAGCCTGTTTCAAACCCGAATCTGTGTGATAATGACTTGTAAGCGTAGTTGAAATATCCGCCTTCCTCATCATGTTTTCTTGATAGGTAATAAACACCTGCCCCGTTGATCAAAACCACAAGAGTTCCTATGATAAGCACAATTGGAGAGAAGAACAGTGTAAGTATCAAGGCTGCGGTAGCATATGTTAACATCGAAAGAAAAGGTGCCTGGCCTCCGAACGACATAAAAAATATGTCTGCGAGTCCAACACTTCTTGTTAACTTACTCTTACTTTCTATATCTATATCCTGAATA
>JAKAYM010000212.1 GCA_021826795.1 Thermoplasmata archaeon | reverse complement strand
TAAGTTCTGTATATTTTATGTAGACATTTTCCAGTCCCGGGCTTATTTCTTCCATATAATGTAATGCATTAAATATATAAAAGGTTAGACACTTGTCCTGAAATCCATTTTATCACCATGTCCTGGGAGTATCAGAGCATTGATACTTTTTATGTTATTGAGCGATTTTTCGGCGTTTTCCGCATTCACAGAAAATATCCTTGTGTATCCAGGATTTCCCCTGATGTTTACACAAGCGTCCCCGGAAAATAGAATGTTTTCTTCCTTAAAAAAATATGACGTTGAGTCCCTGGTGTGTCCGGGAGTTTTAACTATTTCAATACCGGAAACTTTCATTTCTGATAGAGGTTTTAATTCCTTCACTTTCCTGGCATGGGTTATCGTGGATGCAAGTTTCGGCATGAATGGTCTGGACGGAACAGGTTCCGATCCGGAAATTATTGTTAACTCATCCGTTGGCACATATATTTCCATGTGGTACTTTTCATAAAGGCTATAAAGGCCACCTATATGGTCTACATGGTAATGCGTAATAAGAGCAATTTCAGGCTTTATTTTGGCGGATTCAAGAAATTCTATAATTTTTTTGCCTGAACCAGGTGTGCCAGTATCTATTATTATGTTAATGCCATTGGTTTTGACAAGATAAGAATTTGCCATTGTGCCATCTATCCTTTCAACTTGGTTTGATATTTTCATATAGAAAGGGAATATTGGAATGATAATAAATTTATCCTATTTCATGTATATTGATTTTTGTATTAATATATCAACCTATGCGAATATCTATTATGGTCGAACGTTGCTTTTATTATGGGGTAGATATATTACATTTATATCACAATCGGTGTTGATAATGTTTGCAAGAATGCCCATGTCAGAACTATCTTCTTCACCTGTGGCCTATGGATTCTTGGGCTAAGTTGTAAATACCCGATAATATGCAATAGCAAATTATTTTTATTAACATAATATAAACATAAATGGGTAAGCTTATTCTCAATGTGGACACAGGCATTGATGATGCATTTGCAATAATACTCCTGAATAAATACAGGATATTTCCTGAATTCATTGTGGCAGCTTCAGGAAATTCAACACTGGAAAATACATACAGAAATACTACTGGTATAACCAATCTTCTTCAACTGGGTTGCCCTGTATATCCTGGATCATATAGACCTCTTGTTAGGTCACATTATCACGAGGATTTTCATGGTGAAAATGGAATAGGATACTATGATTTCGACGAGGTATCACTGGAAAACCAGCCCAATGGAATTATAAAAATGTACGAAGCACTGCAACATGATAAATACACCATAATATGTACATCACCCATGACATCTCTTGGACTACTGCTTAGTATGGATAGCAGTATAAAGAAAAATATAGAGAATATTATGATAATGGGAGGAGCTTTCGGGATCACCCAATATGGAAATGGTAATATGGGCGATTCGGAATTCAATGTATTTTACGACCCCGAAGCAGCCAAAATTGTTCTGGGTGCAGATATTAATGAAACAATTATTTCTCTGGACCTCACAATGAATCCAGAACTTGCAATAAATAATCTGCCTCAAAACACTGGTAGAACAGCACTGGATAATTTCATATATAAAACAACTGAATTTATGTTAAAAAAACACGGAACGTTTGAATTGCATGATCCCATAGCTGCCTTATCTTTCATCAACCCAGATATATTTGAGTTTGTAAATGGAAATATAGATGTTGATTCCAATGGAGTTACCAGATTCGAAAAAAATAGAAATTCAAAAAAAAGAATAGCTGTTGCACTAAACCATGAGGATTACATAAACCAACTAGTGAATAAGATATATGATATAGGGTAATATCATAAATATATTTGAGTCATAGAACTTCTATATGAGTAAAATTCGCTGATATTCACAAACACTCCCTATTTTCATGGATATTCAAGGTCATAACTCTACGTCATGATTCGCTGTGATTCCAGTAATATTGTGATTATTTGGATTTCATCTGCCTGGAACATTCCTTATAAAAGCCATATGACTCTAAATATATAATCTGAAGTGATACAAAGGTATAATTCAGAAAAACTTTTATTATACAACCGATACAGCATAATGAATAAGTATGATTTTTACATATCAGCTCCACTTTTCAATGAAATGGAGTTAAAATTTAATGAAAGAATTGCCATATTTCTTGAAAAGTTTGGCTTTTCCACATACCTCCCACAACGTGATGGCGGGGAGGATGAAATGCTGCTTAAAGACCCGGAATTATGGCCAGAAATAAGCAGAAAGGTGTTTAAACGTGATGTGGATGCTTTAAAAACCTCTTCTGCCCTTATAATGATAATGGATGGCAGAGTCCCTGATGAAGGTGCATGTGTGGAACTTGGCATGGCATATGCATATGGAAAAATATGCATCGGGTTCCAGACCGATACAAGAAGGTTTGCTACAGGGCAGAACAACCTCATGCTGGATTATTCTTTGTCCTATAGCATAGTCCATGACTGGGAGAGCCTTGAAAAGCTTCTTGTTAAAATTAAAGAAAAAATTAAGAATGGTAATCAATAATTAAATTGCCTCTCATCAATAATTTAAATACTCTTTAAACATTTATGGATATGAATAGAACAGGTCTATCCTCCAGAAAAATAAGTTCCAATCTTT
>JAKAYM010000211.1 GCA_021826795.1 Thermoplasmata archaeon | reverse complement strand
ATATTTACAGCACCGAATACAGCTGCTGTCATGTCATCTGTTCCTCCTGATGTCAGGGGTTCTGCCTCTGGAATGTTATCAACCCTGAGAAATGTGGGTACAACTGCAAGTATGGGTATATTCTTTTCAATACTCATACTGGGATTAACTACAACACTGCCACACACTTTATCATCCGCAGTTATCAATGCCGGAGGGGGAAGTAACCTAGCAGGTATAATGGCAAAGCTTCCACCCACGGAAGCCATATTCGGGGCGCTTCTTGGAATTAACCCGATAAAAGCAATTCTTGAATTATATCCAACAATTCCTATATCGCCTAGTGCTTATGCAACAATGACAGCCAGAACATGGTTCCCCACTATATTTGCGCCTGCATTCATGAAATCACTGCACATTGTATTCTACGTTGGGGCAGCAATAGTGTTTATAGGCGCCATTGTATCAATATTCCGTGAGCCGCTGAGAAAACCTAAAGCAGAAAAAGCAGATAAACTCGAAACAAAACCAGAAAGTTCAGACATATCTGACAGAGCAGTAAAGATGAAGAGGTAATATAATGGAGAGAACTATTACAATATGGTCCATGCTTGACAGTATCCTAACTCAATACAGTTCCAGGATAAAGGATAGAATAGGAGAATATTCCCTCACCAGAACCGATTATAAGTTACTATATCTCGTAAGCACCGAACCAAGAAATATGAAATACCTTGCCGATGAACTCTCACTGGCCAAGGGCTGGGTCACAGATATTACTGACGGCCTGGAACAGATGGGCCTTGTTAAAAGAATACATAGCAACGACGACCGCAGGGTAATCAACATACAGATAACTGACAAGGGCGTGAAAGTATTCAATGAACTCCAGTGTGTAATTAAAACAATCATAAATGAATCTATCTCATCTCTCCCTGCAAAGGATATAGAGCAGCTCTGCAATATTCTTGAAAAAATAGATATAAATTTGAAATCTACGAATAATAAGAAATAATAGGCTTGATAAAGTCCTTTTTTCCCGAATCAAATAAATTGCCTATATCATTCAAACCTATTATATGATCTTCCATGCCATTGCAATCAATAAGCCCCGAATTTATCATGTTTATTGCCTTTTTCATAGTATAAGGATTTATGAAATCACCGAAGATAGAAATTTCTTTGCTGTAAATTTTGTTCGCATTTATGCTTACATTTTCTCCGGGGGGATATACCGAGAAAGCAAAAATTTTTCCAGAAGGTGAAACCATATCTACTGTTTGGGCGAGAACATTATCATCACCTGTTGCCTCAATCACCAGGTTGGCCTTTCCCATAATCGGGCTGTTCATTATTTCACCGGCACTGGTATACAATGCATCAGCGCCATATTTTGCTGCAAGTTTGTTCCTGACAGGATTTCTACCCATTACATGTATGGGATAATAACCCATGCCCTTTAATATCTGAAGAAATGTGAGTCCTATAAAACCGGTGCCCAGAATAATTGCAGACCCTCCCAGATGAACATCAGTTGTTTCAAATGCATGAATTATGCAGGCTACGGGCTCAGTCATCGCCGCATGCTTAAAGTCCATATTTTCAGGTACACTGTAAACCACCTTCTCTGGAACAGTTACATACTCCCCATATCCCCCTGGGTAATTTATCCCCACACTTCTCATATTCTCACAGAAGTTTTCTTTTCCCTCCTTGCAGTAATCACAGTGACCGCAGGTTATATTAGGGTCAACTACAACATGATCACCGAGATGAAAAGATTTTACGTTACTTCCGGTTTTTGACACGATGCCGCTTAATTCATGTCCGGGGATTACTGGGTATTTTACTGCAAGGTGCTTTCCATGATACGCATGGAAATCAGTCCCGCATATGCCACACGCCATGGTTTTAATCTGTATCTCATTCTCTTCAGGTTCTTCAGGTTCCATATCTACAGCTTCAAGTTTTTCCGGTTCTTTTAAAATAAAAGCTTTCATAATGTTAAATGGGTTTATCTTTATTATAATTTTTCCGGTAAAGATGGAATAAAGTCAGTATGGTTTATTATTAGATTATGAGATAAAAAGATATAGTACAATATCCTGATCGATTAGGAAATTTTAAATATGCATATGGATGTATGCATAGATGGTAAAAGTTATTTCCATAAGCGATGACGTGTATAAAAGATTAAAAAATATCAAGGGAGAGAAATCATTTTCGGAAATTTTGACAGATTTATTAAACAGCGAAAAGGTAAATCCAAAACTTCTGCAAAAGTACTTTAAGATCTTAAGTAATGAAGAATCAGATAAATTAGAAAAGGACACCAATGAAGGCAGAAAGAGATCAGTTTCCCGGGGTTCGAATGATTATTGACACCAATATTTTTATTGACATATTCAGAGGGAATGTGAGAACATTAGATTATATAAATAATTTAAATGAAAGCATCACAACTACAATAATTAATGAATATGAATTACTGAGAGAAAATGATAAAATAAAAAATATTTTTGAAAGCATTCCAGTTTATAACTTTTGTAACAATGAAGCTAGGGAAGCTGCGGAGATATTATGAATAATTTCAATAACCATTTATATAATTAATATATTATAATAATAACTATGAAGGCTAATGATGTATTAAACCTGCTACGCATTTCCAGAAAAACACTTCATGTATATGCTTCAACAGG
>JAKAYM010000045.1 GCA_021826795.1 Thermoplasmata archaeon | reverse complement strand
ATGAGGATGATCTGAAAAGCAGGATTAAGGATAGCTTTGAGAAACTCTCATACAGCCTGACATTTGCAAAAAGCTGGATTCCGAGATTCATGAATAAAAGTATAAAAATATAGGTAATAAACTATAAATAGTTCACAGGATTATATTTATATGATACCTGCAGCTTTACCGCCTCTCGCGGTTGGGTTCTTCGGTCTGGGGATAGGTTATTTTGTCTTTGGAGGGTCTGTATTTTTTAAGTACCCCAAGGAGAGTAATGAAAACGTTAACCACGCTATGGGTTTATGGGGCATATTTATGCCGGGATTTATGCAATTCATTACCGGAACTTACATATTCCTGGGATTGACCGTGTTCACTGCCTTCCGGTCTTCGCCGATACTGTATATGGCAGGGCTTGCCTTTACAGCTTATGGTGTACACTGGTTTGCCCTGGGGTATAATAAGTACAAAAATGCAGATACCACAGTGGATGGTTTCATGGCAGTGGGTTTCCTGTGGATTTCCATAATCGGTGCAGTAGTATTCGGCCTGGGCAATGATATAGCTGTAATGATTCTGTTCATACTGCTTGCCTTTGTTTATATCAGTGATATACCGGCAAGCCTCATACACTCACCATCATGGGCAAGAACCAAGGCCATTTTCCAGCTGGTTACAGGAACATGGTTAATGTATCTTACATTTGCAGCCACATTGAACTTTGCACTCGGATACCATCTGTTCCTTTAATTTTTTATATTAATTTATAATATAATTATATGAAAATTTTTACATTTTTTGGATCATCTTCCTCAGGAAAGACGACGATAATTAAAAATCTGATTCACACACTTTCTGCAGAATATAAAATAGTATATATAAAGGATATTCCCCATGATAATATCTCACTGGATATTGAAGGAAAGGATACATGGGCTATGGAGAATGCCGGTGCAGATGTAACCTATGGTGTAACACCGGACAGAACTTATAAAATGTCCCGTGGGCATACGGGAGTGGAATAGATAATCAATGAAAACGGGCACTGTGACATGATTTTTATAGAAGGTTTCAGGGATTACGGGAAAGGTACAAGATTTCTTGTTCTGGGCAATGAAGATTATGTGAAATACGGATATGATTATATTATAAAGGCTAATAATAGAACACATAAAGGTGCATGCTTGATTTATCCTGAGGAAATTGGCAGGATTGTTAAGATTATAACACAAAAAAATTAGTTTATTTTAATCGGTGTTGTTAGCACAGAGAATCTTTCTCGCCTGCTCTAGATCAGAAATATAGTTAATACTTTTCAATTTTTCAGAACCGGTATTAAGGGTTTCAACGGCAGATGTTCTGAGGAATTCACTTATGCTTTCCCCGCCACCCGCCCGGTATTTATTCATGGGATTATAGAGTTTATTGTTGTAAACTGTAAATAGGGGCTGGTAAAATCCTTCTGCTATGTAAGTAATTGGGGTTCCGCTGTATTTTTTAATTATATTATCAATCAGGCTATAATCAATATAGGGCATATCACCACCAACTGCAAGAAATTCTTTATGTTTTTCAAGGCAGTAAAGAATAGAATCTATAAGAATTCCGTCAGTTCTATCAATTTCTATCCTGCAATATTTTGATATTAGTGAAGAATCCTTCGTAAAAAGTACCGTTTCCTTGAATAGATGCGATTCTATAACTATCCTGGAAACCCTCTCTATGAGACGCTCCCCGCATATATCCATATTGTGTTTACCCACCAGTCTCTGGCTTTTCTTTGCAAAAATTATTGCTATCATTTATTGAGTCCTTGCAAGGGCAGTAAATGCTTTCTTTAATTCCTCGTATCTTCCGCTATTTTTATTTATGATTATATGGAATATAACATATCCTTTCTGATCAAACTTCAGAGAATAAAGATCGGCATACTGCTTATAGGTTATTCCCGCATCACATCTTCCGTTTTTTACATAATCGCAGATAATTTCAGGGTTATCAAGGTAGGTTAAGTCATCAGCTCCTGCTATTCCCTCAGAATATTCAAAAAGGCCTGACCCGTGATACATTACTGCCATAGTTCTGTAATTCCTATCCCTGTATACAGTACCGTATGGAATTTTGAATGTTATGGTGGCATCAAAGTTATTCATATGAGGTACTTCTCTGTAATTCCATAGATACACATCCGCATCTCCGGATTCCATAGACCTGATAATTTCATTCTTTCCCGCCTCAACAAATGTCGATATATCCATTATTTCTCCCTGAATATGTTCCATGGCTGGCAGGTACTGTCCATATAAGAGAAGTTCAGGAATTTTTACTGTAAATGCATTTACTTTTAAAGTAGAATGCCTGGACAGATATGAAGATGTTGAATTTACTATGGAAAAGCCGGTTGCCCTGCTAATTCTTGATATTGAGCCTGAATTGCCGGGCACCTGATAGGCATAATATGACCCAGCGCGGTTGACCAGTTTTAAAAGAAGAAGGTCCGTATTGCCCTGGTGAAGATCAATGCGATCCCCCGATATGGCATTTATTTCAGTGTAAGAGAAAATATGACCGGCCATTGAGAATAGTGCCGGGATAACAAGGGAATAAAGTATCATCATAGATGATACCGGAAATCCCGGAAGGCCGAAGATCAATTTATCTCCGGATTTTGCAAATATTGCAGGCTTTCCGGGCTTAACCCTAATTCCATGGAAGATTATTCCCGGTTTTTTATCACCAAGTATAAGGTAAACCATATCATGATCTCCGGCAGAGGTGCTACCGATAGTAATGGTTACGTCATTCTCCTCTATGGATCTATCTATAGCATCCTTTATTTCTGAATAGTCATCCCTTATGATTCCATAGTTCCTGACTTCAAATGCAGGATGCCTTTTAAGCTCGGAATACACAGATATGCTGTTTGACTCGTAGATTTTGCCCTCTTCATATTCCTGGCCCGGATAAAGCAGCTCATTCCCTGTTGATACTATGCCTATCCTGATTTTCCTGATTACATTTACAGTTCCTATCCCTGTGGATGCCATCACAGCAATGCTTCTCGGGTCTATGATTGACCCCCTACCAAGCAGCCTTTCACCCTTTATTACATCAATGCCGGAGTTGGAAAGCTCGTGAAAGCGCCCTATCTTATTGAAGAATAGGATACGGTTCCCCTCTGTTTCTGTATCCTCAAATGGCACCATGGCATCGGCGCCCACCGGAATAACGCCCCCAGTAGGTACCTTTATGCATTTTCCATTCCCGGGGAATATGACCGCCGGTTCTCCTATACTGGTTTCACCGGAAAGCTCCAGTGATACGGGAGCAACCCGCGATGCAAAAGCAAGATCAGATGCAATCACCGCATATCCATCAACCTGGGATCTGGAAAAAAGTGGAAGATTGCTGGCGCTGAATATATCCTCAGCAGATATCCTGCCACTGGAGTCGCCTATCTTTATTCTTTCTGTTTCGGAAATCTTTTTAGAATTAATCCGTATCTTTTCTTCAGCTTCCCTAAATTTTATAAGATTATGAAAAATCATTCCCATTTTATATCACCTATTACATTGATTGTTATTCTGCTACCCTTCTCCATGCCCTCCAGGTTTTCGTCTATTAAAGTAAAGGAATTCCCCGTGAGAAGCGAGGACATCCTTCCTGAAACCGTTGTTTCCAGTTGCCTTGCATGGATTTCTCCATCCTTAACAAATGCATTCATAACCTGAAATGTTGTAAATCCTGTTTTGTTATGTATCCTTTCCTCCAGTATGGCCGGGGCTTTTTCTGTGATCTCTATGCCGAAAGCATTCTGTACATATCTGTTTACAAAAATTAGAGAGGACATAAGGGCAGCTACAGGAAGGCCTGACACGGATAGAACCGGTATATTATCCACATTGAACAGGGCTATAGTCCGCCCAGGCTTTATGGCAACGCCTGAAAAAAGCATTTTGCCCAGTCTGGATATTGCACCAGTGGTTAGGTCTTTCCTTCCCAGGCTGCTTCCCCCTGTTACTATAATTATATCGCACTTTTTCCTGATATTTGATATCTTTTCTATTATGGAATCCACACTGTCATCAGCTATGCCGCCATCTATTATATCCATGAATGCCCGACTGTAAAATGATCTTAATAGGGACCCCGTGGAATTATTTATCTGGCCAGTTACCAGTTCCCTTCCGGTATTTACAATGCCGATTGTAATATTCCGGTATACATTGGCTGATTTAATGCCTGCCGCAGTCATGGATGAAATGTTCTGGGGCCTTATTATGGATTTCTCTCTCAGTATAAGGCTCCCCCTGGTTATATCCTCTCCTATTGAAGCTACATTTTCCCAGGCAAGTACCGGCGAGTAAATATAAATATAATCGCCAGATTGTTCACAATTTTCAACCTTGATTACCGCATCGGCACCTTCGGGCATGATGGAACCTGTATAGATTTCCCTGCACTGCACATCCTTAAGCGGTTCTCCTGCAGTGCCGCCTGCCATATTCACACCGGAGAGCTCAAGCCTTGCAGGGTTATGATCCGAAGCATTGGATGTATTCATGTGTTTTACAGCGTAACCATCCATGGCAGCCTTATTCTTATCAGGAATGTTCATAGGTGAAAATACACTGCATGCAGAAATTTTACCTGCAGCATCCTCAATATTTATCCTTTCACGGCCGGGCAGATGCCATGGCACAGCATCGAATATGGAAACTGCCTCACTGTATGGCAGCAAACTTTCAAACCGCTCCATAATACGTTTTACCATAGGCTTACGTAGTGTTATTTATTCTTTGTATTAATGTTTATAGCCGGTTTAACAGAATAAAGCATAGTTGATGGCTGGCAATTTATTCTATAGATAAATATAATTTCTATCAATAAATAATAAATACGGTTAAGTAATAAAGTGTAAATGACATTAATTCTGATAATTGTCAAATTCCTTACAATCATCTTTGGTTCTATCATTGCCGGATTCATAGGTTCACTTACAGGCCTAGGCGGGGGCACTGTTCTCGTCCCGGTACTGACACTTTTCTATGGCATACCTTTTATCTTCGCAGCAGGTGCAAGTCTGATATCGACAATAGCAACCTCGGCTGGTTCTGCAAGTGCCTATACAAAGAAAAAAATAGCGAATATAAAGATCGGCATAGGACTGGAGATAGCAACAACCACAGGTGCCATAGTCGGGTCCCTGACCCTGGTGTTTATAGATAAGCATGCCTTAATCTGGATAGTTTATGTGATATTCGGGCTCGTACTTTTATTTTCGCTTATTCCAACAATAAAAAAAATAGGCAAGGAGGTACCACCGGAAATGAAACCTGACTGGAGCACGAAGTTATTCCAGTTAACCGGATCGTATTATGATGAAAGGCTCAGAAAAACTATAAAATATCACGGGGTGAGATGGTGGCTCGGGGAAATAGTTATGTTCTTTGCAGGATTTGTTTCCGGACTTCTGGGCATTGGGTCCGGAGCATTGAAGGTTCTTGGCATGGATTGGGCCATGAATTTGCCAATGAAAGTTACAACCACATCCAGCAATTTCATGATAGGCATCACAGCGGCAACAGGAAGCTCTATATACTGGTATGAAGGCTATATTAATCTGTTTATTGCAGCTGCAACGGCAATAGGTGTTTTAATAGGCGCCTTTTTCGGTGCTAAAGTTCTGGTAAGAATTTCCAATGAGAATATAAGGTGGATATTCTTTGCAATTTTATCTTTCCTCGGATTTGACATGGTATTCAAGGGTCTGCACATGATAAATTTTGTAATTACATTTTCTTTAATGATACAATTCTTTATTTCGGTGATAATATCTATTGTTTTAATAAGTATCTTATTCTATAATTCAAAGAGAAAAGAATGGAGGGATAAAAATGAAAAATCATGATGATGAGGTAATTATAAGTTATTTCCTGAAGGCAGGTGTATTGATCAGTGTGTCTTTTATTGTAGCAGGGGTTATTATATTGTTTGTAAAAAATGGTGGTGATGGCTTTACCCTTTCCCAGATGTCAAACTATAATTATGCGCTGGCACACGGAATAGATTCAAAATCAGTATCGTTGAACAAAATACTTTCTGGATTATCTGCAGTAGATGGCCTTTACTTCATTACCGTAGGCCTCTGGGTACTCATATTCACACCGATTACTGTTGTATTCATAGGATGGGTTTCGTTTCTGTATGATAAAAACTATCTCTATGTTGGTATGGCATCCATAGTACTCTTTAACCTTTTCTTCGCAATGCTTGTTGTACCCAGATTTTTAGTATAAAATTGGAAAAATTATAATATTCTTTATCAATACATTTCAGTATGGCTGCCGGTAATTCATTTTTTGGATTTGTCAGGGGATTCGAAGCCAGGGATAGCGAAAGCATAATGGAGATAATAAAGTGTTCATTATCTGAATATTATACAAAATCACTGATACTGGACCTCTACAGATCGTGGCCGGAGGCATTTATTGTTTATGATAATTATGATTCAGTAATAGGATTTATTATAGGTGCCAAATACTCAGGAACTGAGGGGAGGATATTATTATTTGCTGTTAGAAAACAGTTCAGGAAATCGGGAGTGGGACAGAATCTTCTTAACAGAGAGTTAAGAATTATGGCAGGTGCCGGGTTATCCACAGTTAGATTAGAGGTGAGAACAGATAATGAAAGCGGAATAAAATTTTACAAAAATAATGGTTTTTCAATTATATCCACGTTAAAAAATTATTATTCAGACCTTACTGACGCATATTTAATGTGGAAAATAATATAATAATAATTTATATTACAGATAAAATTTATAAAAATTAGAATACTTCAGCCTTTCCGTCAACAAACATCTGTGTGAGCTGGTCTATGTGTGCAAGTTTATCATCAGCTATGGCTTTAATGTTGTTTTTATGTTTTGATGGATCAACGTTATCTTCGTATATAAGCTGTAGAGAAGCCACATGCGGCTCATCCACAGGCCTACCAATCTGCGATACAATTCTTACCAGTACTTCCTTTATGTCTCCTCCTTCTTCCTCAACAACCTTAGAGGCTATCTGGTTGGATAATACATTGTAGAGTTTGCCGACGTGTGTTACAGGGTTCTTGCCTGCAGCCGCTTCCATGCTCATGGGCCTGTATGGGGTTATGATGCCGTTCACCCTGTTACCTCTTCCTACGGATCCATCATCTCCATTTTCCATTGAAAGACCTGTTACAGTTAGATAGTATACACTGTCAGATTTTACGTCCCCAGTGTTTACGTATATCTGGAGGTCATTGTCAGTGTATTTCATTGCATTGTCCGTTATCTTATCAATAAGTTCTTCTTTTATGGAATTATATTCTGTCGGATCCTTTACATATTTATCCACATACGCTGCAGCAACTGTAAGATTTATTGTCTTTCCTTTTCTGAATCCCATGACTTTTATATCATACCCGATTCCTGGAAGGGATTTCTTCAAATCGCCGTTGATATATTTTTCTGTGAGTTTAACTATGCTTTCAGTATCTGTGAATGGAGCAAAACCAACACCAAAGGATGTGTCATTTGCCTTGAATTTTCTGGTATCGTATAATCCCCTGAGATCAACAGATCCGTTTCCTATTCTTGAATCTATCATAACATCTGAATCTATGTCCAGATCGGGAAAATGTTCTCTGAGATAGTCCTTGGCAGATTTTATTGCTAAGGATTTAACCGGTATTCTCTCATCACCAACTGAAGCTGTTGCACGCCCGCTCAAAAGTATATATGTGGGCTCCAGTACGTTTCCTCCCTTGAATTTTGGGTCTGCCTGCCCGCCCACAACCTCAACCTGATCGGTGTTGTGATGAAGAATTCTGCCATATTGTTTAATATAATATTTACTTAAAGCTCTACTTACTGATTCTGCGATTCCATCGGCAACGCTGTCTGGATGGCCAATTCCTTTCCTCTCCACAATTTCTACTTCTCTGCTCATTGTAGGGCTCTGCTTTATGGCCTCCACCTGTATATTTCTCTCTTGCTTTAACTGTGATTCCATAAGCCAAACATGGATATAAGTTTTTAAACCTTTTGTCTCTGTGCCCTAGAAATTACTGATTATTCATAAATATTACTGACAATAATTTATATCGTGGTCTATTTTTCTGCAATAAATATTTATCATATTTTTTGATATGGTCTTATGAAAGCTTTTATCAGCGTTTATGATAAGACCGGATTGATTGATTTTCTGAATGCGATCAGGAATAAACTGGATGGCATATACGGTACAGAGGGCACCGTTAAATATCTGAAAGATAATGGAATCAATGCAATTAATTCATCAACACTGACCGGCTTTGATGATTTGCTCGGAGGGCGAGTTAAAACACTTCACCCGGCTGTTTTTGCTGGTTTATTATCTAAAAGGGATCAGGAAAGCAATAAACAGCTGGAAAAGTACGGTTATCTAGATTTTGATATTTTGATTTGCAACCTATATCCCTTTGTTGAGGCATCAAAATCAAATGATTTACCTAGAATGATTGAAAATATCGATATTGGTGGGCTGTCACTAATAAGGGCAGCTGCCAAGAATTATAAAAATGTGATAGTATTATCGGATCCTTCAGATTATGATACAGTAAAGAATTGCCTCAGGAAATCAAACGTAGTTGACATGAAGACAAGAGAAATGCTAGCGTTACGTGCATTTTCAAGGTCTGCAGAATACGATGTCCAGATATATAACAGGCTGTACAGAAAATTAAATGAAAGCCAGCCAGATGATTTGTTTATACATGGATACGAGAGAACAGATCTGAGATACGGGGAAAATCCTGATCAGGAAGCCTATATGTTCAAAACTGATGAGATATACGGAATTCCAAATGCAATTCAGATCAGCGGCAAGGAACTTTCTTACAATAACATACTGGATGCAAATGCGGCACTTGAAACGGTACAGGATTTTGATGATATAACTTCAGTTATTGTAAAGCACAGGACACCGTCAGGTGTATCCAGCGCAGATACTCTTAAGGAGGCTTTCATAAATGCTTACAATGCCGATCCTGAGTCTGCATATGGATTTGTTGTTGCACTGAACCGGAAACTCGATGTGGATACAGCGAGGGAAATGCAAAAAAAATTCATCGAAGTTCTTATTGCCCCGGATTTTGATAGCGAAGCCCTTGAGCTGTTCAAAAAGAAGAAGAATATGAGAATGCTCAAATGCTCTATGGATCGGGACCCGGAAAAGGCTATTTCCTCCGTATCCGGAGGTCTTTTACTCCAGGACAGGCTGAAATGGCAGTATGAAAAAATGGAGTTAAAATCCAATACTGAAGCGGATAATTCTAAATACAGAGACCTAGAATTTGCCTGGAAGGTTGTTGCACATACGAAGAGCAATGCCATGGTGCTGGCAAAAAACAGGACCACTGTTGGTATTGGTGCTGGGCAGACATCCAGAATAGAATCTTTGAGAATTGCCATTGAAAGGGGAGAAAGCAATGTAAAGGGTTCTGTACTTGCATCTGATGCTTTCATACCCTTTGACGATTCTGTAATAGAATGCTACAAAAACGGTATCGACGGCATAATTGAACCTGGAGGTTCAATACGTGATGATGATGTGATAAAACGCTGCAATGAATATAAAATACCACTTTATTTCACGGGAAAAAGAGTTTTTCTCCATTAAATTATTATAATGGAAAGAGCCAGTAAAAATCCGAGGATTGCCCCCGTATTTATAAATGGTAATCCCGGTGCCGGCTTTCCCTTGTTGAAGAAGAACAGGAATATCAGGGCAGAGATAGCACCCGCCAGTGTAAGAACTGCAAAGAGAATGGAATGTGATGGATTATATATGAATGCGGATACTATGAGTATCTCCGGTATTGCCATATCCCCGAATCCTAGCATTATTATTTCGTGTTCCCCGCGATTTTCAAACGTTAAATCCTTCATCCTCAGATTTTTAGACGACGGGAGCATGAACATCAGCGGAAACTGATTGTCCACAGCAGCCTTTGCAAGAGTGACCATATGCTTTGTTTTGTAAACAGATATATAATCATATACAGCAAATACCACAAGAAGTGTAATTGCTATGTATGGCCTTAAAAGGATCCCCAGTATTCCCGCAGCACCGGATATCATTATTACACCGGCGGCGTCTGTAATGTACCATTCATTCCTGAAGATCAGCATATATGCAAAAAATGCTGTAATTACTCCTATGATAAGGTAATACTCGGTATAATTCACTGCGACTATTCCTGCAATTATGGACGAGACAAGGAATATCATATAAAGGACTAGAATCAGGAATATGATTTTCATTATATTCGCATGTTTTTTTACAACATAGAGTGCTACAGCGGTAAATATAATAATAAAGACGATGTAATATAAAACGAATAAAAATGATATGCCCCTGGATTCACTTGCTATTTCAGGAACGGCGTAAAGATTGTATGATATATAAATGGCAAACAATGCTGATATAAGAAATAGAATTATTCCGAATAATTCACTGTTTATTTTTTGGTTCGTTTTTCTCATTTTTATCCTTTCCGTTATATTCGCATTTCATATTTGGGCAAAACTTCCATTTTCTTTTTCCGTTTACCATTATAAGCAGGGGTGCCCCACAGTAGGGGCAAATTTCTCCAGTATTCATTATAACACCTTTCTGGGGAAGAGGATATGTAACCGTGCATTTCGGATAATTTGAGCACCCCAGAAATCTTTTGCCATATCTTGACTGCCTTACAATGAGATCACCATCATCCGATGGGCATTTTCCCATTGTGAGTTTCTTCTGATTATATTCGCATTTCGGGTCTATGCACCTGTACTCCGGAGACTGCCCCTTGCGGATTATTTTTATAATGGGCAGTGAGCATATATCGCATTTTTTATCGGTCATCTGTATAAGTCCGGTTGCACTTATGCTATAGTTTATTCTGCAGTCCTCTGTGGAGCATTTGATTTTGTAAAAATTCCTGTATTTTATCAGCGATATGTCTCCACCATCCAGTGGACATTTACCTATTACATCTCCCTTATTGGCATAGGATGTGATAGTTTCTTTTATTTCCTCACGGTTTATCCTGAATCCCTTCAAAGCATTATGCAGCATCTGCCGTGATTCGTTCACAACAGTATCCAGCTGCTTTTGATTTTCTGCTATTTTATCCATTTCGCTTTCCAGTGCTGCGGTCATATCCGGTTTTGCTATATCTGAATCTATTAAAGTTATGGATTTTATGAAACCTATACCCAGCGGTGTTGGCTTCAATGGATTTCCGGTGGCAAAATTTCTATCGTTGAGTTTCTGTATTATATCATGCCTAGTACTTTTTGTTCCGAGGTTAAGGGATTCCATGATCTTCAGAAGGGATGCCACATCGTACCTCTTCGGTGGCTCAGTATATTTTTCTTCCATGTCCCATTTCTTTCCCCTAACAGTTTCTCCAACAGCCAATTCCGGCAGGGATGTCTCACGGAGCTTTCTGTATTTGTATATGTCAAACCATCCATTGTCCAGGATTTTTTCCCCTGATGATTTGAATGTATAACCTTCAATGTCAATTTCTGCATGGGATTTTTCAATCAAGGCATTCTTATAAAGCGTTGCAAGAAATCTTCTGACTATTAGCTCATATACATTTTTGTATGCACCTGCGAGCGGTTTCTTCGGATATGATACAGGGTATATAGGTGGATGATCTGTGGTCTCAACCCTTCCTCTCGATGGATACATTTTTTCCTGGGATAGAACCATCTTTGCCTCGGCATCGAATTCTGTTCCTTCAAATTTCCTGGCAATGTTTTTCAGGGGTATTGACCGCTGATATACGGTATTATCTGTCCTGGGATAGCTTATAAGCCCGCTCATATACAACTTTTCGGCAATTTTCATAGCGTTTGACGGGCTGACGCCGATTCTGGATGCTTCCCTCAAAAAGTCCGTTGTGCTGAAGGGTGACGGCCTGTATACCTCTTTCTTCTCACTTTTATATGACTTTACCGTCCCATTTTTACCATTGATGGCATTGAATATTTTATCTGCTTCTTCTTCATCCTTTATATTCTCCTTATAAGTTCCCTGGAAATCTATTCCCTTATTGAATATAACGGTTATAACAAAATATTTTTCCGGCACAAAGTTTGTGATTTCCTCTTCTCTGTTAACGATAATTGCCAGAGTCGGTGTCTGTACACGGCCTACAGATATAAAATCTTTCCACAGGCGGTTGCTTGTTACCGAAAAGAATCTTGTAAGAACCGCACCCCAGAGTAA
>JAKAYM010000210.1 GCA_021826795.1 Thermoplasmata archaeon | reverse complement strand
AATATGGGTCAGATCAATGGTTGTTGCCATAGCAATGGACATCAATGAGGAATGGCTGATAAGGAAATACATAAATATGGAGGTTGATTAAGGATATTAGTAAAGGGTCATTTGAATTTACAGTAAAGATATTACATTATCATCCTCAGGATATAGAATTATTATTTTATATAATTTTTTAAGAGTCATAAGTCATCACTATTTATTACATAACGTTTACTGCTTCCACTCGATATTGTTTTATTGCTGATTGTCCCTATTTCCTTCAATGTGCCGTTGTTTATTGAATACAGTGTATATGCAGTATCAGGATGTACAAAATAATAATAGTATCCGCTATGTACATTTACTATATTCATATGTGAATCGTTGTCATTTTGTATAATAAACTCGCCATTTACCCTGTCTATGTTTCCAGTGCCTGTATAATCAACATGGCCGTATACAGCACTCTGTACCTGTGTTGTTATGTAGTATGTATTTGTCAATTTGCCTGATGATACCGTTATAACAGTTCTTGTATCATTAGGATGGAAACCAAACATAATTCCACTAATATTTACATTTCCTGTATTACTTATTAGAACAGAAACGCCCCTAGGGTAATCATTGAAATATTCTTTATTTTTGTAAGTAAGGTCTGCACAGAAGTGGTTGGCAGATATTGACACCCTAATATTGCCACTATTTATATTGTGTGTCTTTATATTCATATTGAATGATATCTGTCCCAGTGTACAGGAGGAATATGATCGTTCAATCAGGGCTGTTGAATTGAGGTATGATGGATGTCCATTCCCTGCAGAATATGAGGAGACACTGCAGTTGTATTCCCTGTAATCATGTATAACATCAGTACCAGCATAAAGGAAATGGATGCTGTCTCCATTATTATAGTACTGTGTATCATCTGGATAAAAGTATACAACAGCAGTTGAAATAAATATTGCTACTATTATTACCGAGATTATTATTTTATATGATTTTTTAAGAGTCATAAATCATCACTTGGTATTACATAACAGTGACTGCCTCCATCCTTCAGTTCACTCCCATTAATTGTTGTTAATTTGTTAAGTTTTTTTGATGAATGTATATATATTGAATATTCGGTCCCAGGTTCTGCATAGAAAAGGTAATGTCCATTGACTATTGGAACCTGGTAGTATTCGCCATTTTCTGTATCCTTTATGTACACGTGCCTGTTATTGACCCTGTCTATATTGTATGTGCCTGTATAATCAACCTGTCCGTATATAGCAGAAGCTGTTACTGCATTTATTGTCTCCGATGCATTTGCACTTTTTAGTACATTAAGTGTGCTTCCATACTCATAATAATTTGTAGAAAACGCATTGATTGAAAATGAGTGGCTCAAATCATTGGAAGGCATTACTATTGATATTTTTTCTATACTGCTTAAGGCATTTTGCCTTGGCCCACTGCTTATACCATTATTTCCGCCATCTATTAAGAAATTCTGATAAACCGACCCATCACCTTTGGTATTGGAAGAATAGCATTCGACTCCTGATAACTGGTAAAGACTATTCACTAAAGACGCGGAATTTAAAATATTTCCTGCATATGGGACATAGCCAAACAATTTCAGGGCGACATTCCTCTGGGCCTGCTCGATGGTAGTACCAGTATGCTTGCTTCCTGTAACATTTAAGCCCTGGTTGAAGTTCTGGCAAAGCTGTACGCTTGTATCTGCCATTGCATTATCTGTTGTTAATCCAGACCTCACATAATATGCAGTATAATCCTTAGAAGTGCTTTTTGGATATGCAAGAGCAAGGTCATTTGAAACACCAGAATTTACAATATAAATGTTTATTCTATTCTCTACTATGTCGTATGTAACTTCCATTGATATGCTATCATTCTCATATCTATGGGCTGAAGATGATGAAAAACAATTATTTACGCTGCTTTCTGAATGTGATAGGTTGAAATATCCATATATTGAGTTGAAAGATGAAATATTGCTGGACAGGTATATCTTATTGTTTCCCTCATATCCCATGTACCTGTGGCAGTCCTGCAGCCATTTTATGTATATGCCTGAATTCCCGAATGTGGAGTATGAATTCCTGAAGAATACCATTGGCCTTTTTTCAGCATAGTGCATGGATGGCCTATCAAAAAATTCTGACCTGGAAAGGTACTCAGCATGGAAGCTTACTGTTGTGTTTGCATATGCAGGTGACCAGTTATATGTGTATACGCCTGTGCCATCAACATCTGTTGAATGTATTTTTTTACCATTGACAACAAAATACATTACTGTTGGTCCAGCACCTGATGATTCAGAAAATGATGTAACATCTATTTTCAGTGCAACAGTACTCCCTGAGCTTGCAGATGATGGTGCACATGTTTTTCCTGACAGTGACCATGTATTTACAACCTCGCCAAATGCAGGTAACAGTGCCTCGGCTGCATTGCTGCTGGCTATATCTGCTGTTCCCCTGTCTGATGCCAGCCCCGTTCCCAGAAACATTGCAATCACCACTATGGATATAAATATTTTAAATCTATTATGCATAATAATAATAATTAATATTTAAATATTTCTATCAATTGTATTTTATCTATGGTAAATTAATAATTATTATCTGTGGATTCATATCTCCTGGCGTGAACTTATTGATACAATATACATGGATGAGAGTGGCAGATATCTTT
>JAKAYM010000209.1 GCA_021826795.1 Thermoplasmata archaeon | reverse complement strand
AATTACTGACACAGTTGTTGTAATATACAATTTTTTCGCCGGTCTGTATGAAAGAAAAAATCTGGATAAAAATGACAATCCAAAAAAACCCGCCAGCAAAAGTTCAACGAAGGAATATGGCGCATTGAATTCTGTTCTTGCAAATATTCCACCGAACGTTAATATTAATGCAAATGGCGTATCATAAGATATGTTGTTAAAAACAGATAGCCTGAAGCCGGGATTTTTGAAAACATTTAGATTCTTTTTTGCTTTATCCTTAACTTCCTCAGGGAATCTTATTTTGAATGACAGCACTATTGCTATAATACCGAAGGGGATAAAAAATAAAAATAGCTGGTATAGATTAAAATATAACAGTATAAATGACTCAATTAAGGGCCCGATTACCAGGCTTGCACTCAATGATAGTGTGTAGAGTGTTAACGTCCTTTCCCTTGTTCTTTTATCCTTTATTGTTCCCGCAGAGCTTATTATGTTGGGCATTACAGATCCGAAGAAGAACCCGGAAAGTATAACCAGTGGCCATATGCTGAACGTATTTGAGAAATAGAATAATGGCTCAAAAACTGTATATATTATGATGGACGAAATGAACAGTTTTCTTCTATTCCGGGGGCAGAGCCTTGAATTCACCAGTGCACTCATTATGCCTGTGCTTCCAACTGCAACCGCCGCCAGTATTCCTATTTCAACGCTGTTGAAGTTCAGGTCATATTTTGATATCAGCGGTATGGTGGTAAGGATTAGATTATTGCTGGCACGCACCGAAAATGTCAGCAACATTAGCAGTATTATATACATAATTATACTGCTATTTTTGCTATTTAGAAATTTGGGCATTGCGGCATAATTGATGATTAATAAATAAAATTTATCAGGGCGCCATTAAAATGCATGGCAAAAGCGGACCCGCCGGGATTTGAACCCGGGTCATCGGCTTCGAAGGCCAGCAGGATATCCTAACTACCCCACGGATCCGGATGTATATGTTTAATTCGTTATTTAAGTATTTGATACTCCCAAGGGCCTTAGGCGGCTCCATTGCTGAAGGGTTTTCGCATCCTTCTGTGGTATGCATATATGAATATAAGCGATGATAATGAAATCATGGACGTAACCAGCAGATAGGCACTAATTCCGGCAGTAATATTCACCATTGACCTTTCAACGAAAATGTCTCCAAGGCTCACATTAACTTTCGAGAAGTACATTATAAACAGTGGAAGTATGGAAATTGATGTGATTATGCCCACATCACGCATGATGAACATGGAATTATTGGCCTGGACACGGTAACGCTCTCCCATGGCATCTGTAATCATTGTTGTAGATGGTGCCCAGAACATTGACCCGCCGAATCCCGCTATGAGCAGCAGCTCCGGGATAAATCTCAGGTAAAGGGCGATAAATATTACCGGAACGCATTCCATTAGAGTGCCTGCGGCCATTATGGCCTCGCTGTTGGGATACCGGTCATAAAGCATGCCACCTATAGGGCTCGATATTATGGATGCCAGAGGATAGGTCATTATGAGCAGCCCGGTCTCTACACTGCCTATTCCCAGATCACTTTCAAAATACAGGCTCAGGGCAAACAGTACTGAAAAGAAAACAAAAGATTCAAGGAAGGATGCCACTGTTATCAGGGAGAACTTTATATTTTTCAGCAACTTCATTTCGATTACTGGATTTTTAACCTGTATATACATGAAAAACGGGAATATAACCGCTGCAATGATGAGATAATATATATTTATCAGCGCTATTCCCAGAACAAGGGGGATTATAAACACGGCCATGGAGATTGCAGACCTGTATTTTAGCGGAAGTTTAACCGGCCCGTCATTCCTGATTATCCTGAAACCGGTATATATTGCGGCTATGCCTATGGGAACATTTATTAAAAAAATATAACGCCAGTTTATTGCCACAAGGAATCCTCCAAGCACAGGTCCGGTTACTGTTCCGATGGACCATGCAATGGAGTTCAGTCCTATTGCCTTTCCCCTTTCGCCCCTCCTGAAGGCTCCGAGAATGATCGGGATGTCAGAGGACGTCATTATTCCGGCGCCTATTCCCTCTGTAAACCGGAAAACTATAACTGACAGTATGTTGAATGATAATGCTATTACCAGTGAGGAAACAGTAAATATAGAAAATCCTATAATGTAAAAATTCCGGTTTCCTATTCTTTTTGTTATTTCAATCGCAGGTACAAGCATTACAGTTGTGGAAATCAGGTATGCGGTCACAATAACTGTCAGGTATGAAATGCCGGAATGAAAGGTTTCTCCCATGGCAGGAAGCGCTAGATACACAATTGTAGAATCGATGGCAGCCATCAGGGTGCTCAGTGTGGTGACTGCCAGTACTCCATACCTGTGATCCATTATCCTGCATGTTCAGATACTATAAATTGATTTTTAGCCTATCTGCGGTACTTTCTTTCTACGGTAATATTCTTCCCCTTATCAACCGAAAGGTTTTCCCTCTCCAGGAGGTCGTACACACTGGAATCCATTGCAATTTCTATATTTCCATTCATAAAATAAAGCATTTCAGGATCATTGCAGTGTCTTTTTATTTTCACCGAAATCCCGTGCACAACCTCACAGAGTCCGGAATCACATGAAACTGTTTCATTATATGCCCTCATTATGAGGATTTTATTCATCAATAATTTGCCAAGGGAATCCTGTATCTGTATTGTACCGGAATTTACATTGAATACTA
>JAKAYM010000208.1 GCA_021826795.1 Thermoplasmata archaeon | reverse complement strand
CAGTTCTACTTTAAGAGTTTCGGACATAAGTACATAAGTACATAAGTACCTTTTAACCTTTGTTATTTCTTTGAAAACATGCGACACACCTAATCCAGGTATGGTGGAAAACAAAGTGAGGTTACAACCCTAAACAGGCCCATACCTAAATATGATGTGTAGATTATTATGTTCAAATTTCAAGATTGCGGTCATGAGACAGAAAACACTTAATTTCAACCGGGAATTGACGGTCTCTTTTTTATAATTTTTCTGAAATCTCATTAAAATAAGCATCCTATTTATAATAACTATATATACGGATTAAATATAAGTGACCGTACAAAATGAATGAAAATAAGGTCGAATTAGTTCCCATTAGTGAAAGTGACTTCAGGGGGTATTTTGAGGCACAGATACGTGAATATGCAAATGAGAAAGTGAAAGCTGGATCCTGGTGTGAAAATGAGGCACACACCCTGGCAAAGGAGTCTTTACTGGAACTCCTCCCTGGAGGAAGGGAAACACCGGGTCACGCAATTATGACAATTACTGATGCGACGACCAAGGATAAAGTGGGAGTGTTATGGGTTCAATGGGAAAACATTGAGCACAGATCATCTTATATCTGGGACATTATAATATACGAAAAATTCAGAAGGAATGGCTATGGAACTTTTGTTTTAAAATCTCTTGAAAAGATGGTGAAAGAAAGAGGTTCCAGGAGTATAACTCTTCACGTGTTTGGACACAATAAGGTGGCGATTTCGTTATACCGTTCACTTGGATATTCCTGTACAGACATAATAATGAAGAAAGAAATGTGAGAAATTTTATTTAATTATCTCTGTTCTCTCCAAATAATATACTGTGCCATGTTGATTGCTCACTGGTTTTCCAGGAATCAATATTGTTTATTAGGCCTCAGCCAATCTCTTTCCGTGAACATTAAGCTGTTGTTCTCCATAACAGGGTTCTCACTTCTTATTATAGAAAGTCTGCTCATAATCATAAATCTGATGTTAACTCCGCCACATTATATGGGAGTCGTAAGCTATTATTACCTGATTGTTCCCGGTATTCTCGCCTATATTTTCATTCTGCTTGCATATTCAGGTTTTAAGGGATATGGAATACTTGTAGTTTCGATGATTCTTTTGATAATTTCTGATCTCCTCACGGTTTCATTTTTTCCACCCCGCAGTGCTTTTTTGTTTAACCTGTCTTTTTATCTTAGTACGGGTGCTGATATTGTATACGTGGCAGGATGGTTACTTTTTCTTATATTCTGCGTCATTTCCGGTGCACTTAAATATTTCCTGCCTTCTGGAATTCTATTTTTTATAAGAGCGGCGCTTGTTATATTCGTAACAGCATTAACTACGGTTCTTATTTTCAAGGGGGAAGGTGTCCTTTATTACATATATCAGGAAGTTTATGCAGAGAGAATCATTACTATCATTGCTTCTGCACTCATGATTATTGGAACCATAAGATATATGAAAACTGAGACCGACAGAAATAAAAGTAAACAAGGTTTGAACTTCTGACTCTCAATCTATAAACCATAGCACCCAAAATACTGTCAGAGTCTAATGACGCCTTTGGAACATTTAGCTGGTATAGTCTGGGTATTTATATGATCCCCATACTGGTAATACATACATCTTTCACTTTCAACACAAATTGAAAATTTCCCAAGTTTTGAAAATTATTTCTAACCATTATATGGTTCATGCTGATCCTTGAATCGAAGATAAATTTTGCATAATAGTAAAGCTTTTATCCCCGGTAAAAAGCTTGATTGTTTCATCCAGCTCATAAATAATGGAAGATCTGATGTATCTAACTCAAATAACGCAACCACAGAACGGATTGTGTTCCTCTAAAGAAATAGGGATCGGTAAAATGATATGGGGGGTTCAGGTGCACTGATCTAAAGCTTTAACATGAACCACCATGAAGGTCCGATGAATCGGTCAAGAAATATTATTTCTGACTCAGTCGCAATGAATCAGAGCTATATTTCATCAGGGAAATTATTCTGAATACCGGGTGAATGAATTTTGAAAAAGGAGCCAGCAGAAAAACAACCATTATCAGCGCGTCGTGGATTATAAAATTCCAGTTAAACAGAGTCGTACCTAAAGATAGTGGAACTATTATTCCTGTTATCCCCGCAAAGAATAGTAAAATCGTGAACGGGTAATCAATTAATGCCTGCTCATCACTTCTGGACCTCTTACTTTCTTTGAGGTGTATGTAAATCATGCCTGCAGTACCAATGGTAACAGAACAAGAGCCGAAAAGATAAGCTAAAGCAAAATAACCGGTAATATCCGGGTAGAACGAAATTGAAACAAGTGCAGTTATAAATCCGAAGAATACCAGTAAATGTGAGATCACCCGTAAATATCTGCTATTGAGTTTGGGAACTTTGCACCCTTCACCTCCACCAAGGAAATTCTTGTGAAATATAGCATCGCGGATACCTCTCCCAATACCTGAAGCGCTCAGTCGTTCTTTCTGGTTGATCTTTGACCAGTAAGCTAGACCTTCCCATGACCATAGTGTTATTGTGTAAAGGTAAACAAGAATAGTTGCGGGTTTGAAAAGTGAAATGGGAATGATAGTTGTCATAGGCAGAGATGAAAAACTGTCAACCCCAAAAGAAAAAGCTGCATATGCTATTGAGATTGCAACGGCAATAATTGTGGAAGTGGCCGTTACCAGTATGGGCTTTTCCAAAGCGAAACCA
>JAKAYM010000044.1 GCA_021826795.1 Thermoplasmata archaeon | reverse complement strand
TCCCAGAGCTCCAGGAATATATATGAGAGAAGCAATATTTAACAGAGTCCTTATGCTGATTCTAAAACCTTCCATATCATTAAGTGAGAAATATCCGGAAAGCCGTGGTATGAGTATATTTGTTATGGGCATTATCAAAACCGTTGCCATACTGCTTATAACAAGTGCGAAGTTGTATATGCCCATGTAAGACAAATTAAGAAAATATGATACCACTATTCTGTCAAGATAATTGGCCGACGTTGTCATAATAGATGCAAAAAATAATGGAAAAGAATAGGCAAAAATTGATTTAAAAGGATCAATAATTTCGGATTTTGAATTCTTTTCAATATTAAAATATACTCTGTAAATAAGAACTATAAAAAGAATGGCATTGATTATTCCTGAAATGGCAATACCTATTATTACATATATTGCTTTTCCTGAAAAAAGAAGGAGTAATATGGGGAAAAAATATGAAAATATGTTTACAAATACATAGCTTAATGAGTAAGTTCTATAATGCTTCAATCCTAACAGAATAGATGAAAAAAGATCACGAATTACAAAAGCAGACACTGCTATTCCTATTACCCGTATAAAAGTTACATAAAAATATGAATGAAATAATTTTATTGCAATGATAGGTGATAATAAGTATAAAGTAAAGAAAGCAAAAATAGAGGAAGCTATAGCTAACATGCTTATTCTTCTGATTATGGCCCTTATATTTTTATAATTGCCCCTCGAGAGATGGTAAGATATGAAATGCTCTAAACCCTGGGAAAATCCTAAAACAAAAAAAACTCCAGATATGCTCATTATAGCGTATATAAGAGAAATGGAACCGACAAGTGTCGTTGATAAAAGATGGGCTATTAGAAAATAGAATATTGTGGATGATAAAAACATCGAAAATACAGCCGTATACTGGATTGCCACTCCCGATCCGAATGTCTCTTTTTGATTCATTAAGTTTTTATGTATAACTATGAAATTTAAAAAGTTATGTTCATAGAAACATAATTAAGTTTATATAAATTTTAATTATTACATCTCTCATGCTTTTCATATATGGCACTGTGTATAATTCAAATAGAATAATACTTAAATCGCTTGACTCGATCGTGAAAATAAAACTTGAAAAATCAATCTATGTTGTAGATAACTATTCCACTGACGGAACATATGAAACGTTGCAAGACAATTTAAAAAAATATAATATGGTGGTGTCACAGGCACGGTGCACAAGGGGAAAAGGCAGGCAACTAGCCACAGAAATGGCAGAAAAAAATGCATCAGCCAACGACATGTTCATGTTCATTGATCTTGATACTGTATACAATGAATCATTTGCAGATTTAATAGAATATGCATATTCAAACATAGACCATAACACTGTTTTTCTGGACAATCATCTATGCTATTATGATGTTAATCATGCCGTACCATGGAAGGATCTTACAGCTGCAGAGGATGTTGAGCGAGAAGCAAGATTTATTAGCCTTGGATATAAACTCATTTATCCATCTAAGAATATCAAAATATGTGAAAATGAAGCTGTTACTTTCGATAGGGAGAAAAGATATGCTAGGGGTATAGAATATTATAAAAGAAAACTGAGATCTGCACAGGACGTTTTGATAGGTGTTGGATGCAATAATATAAGGAATCTTGTATTTTTCATGCGAAATGCGAAAGTTAGAAAACGTTATTACTGGACTTTTAGCATTATATTTCTATATGTTAAAATATTTAAAAAAATATATAAATATTCCACCGATACAAACATTGAATTTATAAGGCGAAAATCCAAATATATGGATATAGATTTTTTGAAGTAAATAAAGAACATAGTTATCAAAAGGATGTATTCTTAATAAAAATTATATCCATAATATTAATAGGTTTATAAGATGGTAAACATTTCCGCCATTATTCTGGCATCGGGAAAATCCATACGGTTCAATTCAAATAAATTGTTATATAAAGTAAATTCAAAACCTGTTATCTCATATGTTATTGATAATGTGTCCAAATCTAATTTTCAGGAACGCATAATAGTTCTGAGAAATAGAGAAATAGAGAAATATTCCATAGATAAGGGATTTAAAACAGTCTGGAATAGAGATTTTGAAAAAGGAATGTCGACATCTATTGTTCATGGGATAGAAAATACCTCTCCTAACAGTGATGCTGCAATGATAATACCTGGCGATATGCCACTTTTAGATCCCAGTGCCCTGAATGGCCTCATAGAATATTATAAATTCTCTGGGAAGGGCATAACTGGATTTGAGTATAATAGAACTATAATAAGCCCCGTAATATTTTCCAGAAAATATTTTGAAGAAATTCTTGAACTTAAGGGCGATAAGGGAGCAAAGTCCATAGTCTTAAGGCACAATAATGATTTTTCAGGTATGGATATACGTAGCGACATCCTTATAGATGTTGACACCAGGGATGACGCAATACAATTTAGGAAATTTCTAAACCATAAAGATTAAAATAATGTGCCAATATCAAAAAATATGGATATCAGTATTAGGGCAATACAATCACCGAGAATGCCTTTAGAAAATGCATTAGAATATCTCTCCTCGCTTAAGGTTGGCGATAATGAAATTCTGGTGTTTCCTGAAAAATTTATAACAACCAGGGTAAATGAGGATTCCTTGAATAAGATTCTAGAATCAATAAAAATAAAAAATACAATAATTCTAGGAAGCATCTCTTATAATGAAAGGTCTCTTTATAACAGATCATTTTTACTTCATAATGGTGAAATAGCTGGCTGGCAGGACAAGATCAATTTATACAGGGCTGAAAGTTCAAAATACACACCAGGAAATACCATTAAAATATTCGATATTGAAGGCCTGAGAATAGGCATACTTGTTTGTTATGACCTCGATTTTCCTGATTACCCTAGATACTTATTCAGAAACCACTGTGATATAATATTCAATCCTTCACTTATAAGAAGCGACTTCCACAGAGAATGGCATCTATATGTTGAAACAAGATCTCTGGAAAATAGGATACCTATTATATCAGTAAACTCTATCTCAGATGATTTTCAGGGTGATTCGATAATAGTGTATCCAAGAAGTGAGGAAGGTGGAGTCAGAACAAATACTGTTACTTCGAAAAGTGAAGATATTGTCTCAAGTTTTAATACTTCTTACTATTCCGATGCAAGGGAGCAACGGTTAAACGAGGAAAAATTGATGTCAGGCAAAGTTGTCTTTTCAGAGGCCAAAAATATTAAACAGGAACATAACAATTATTGATTATATTTATATTATAATTTAATATGCAGATGTATGGTTTCAGTTGTTTCAGAATCATTTGTAACCTTTTCTACCATTGTTATATTCATCCTGAGCGCAGGTCTAACATTCTTCATTTTAAGAAAATACATGGCAAAAAAGCAATTGAACTTATTGTACTGGTCTGCCGGGCTTATTGTGTTCACCCTGGCGGTATTACTCGAAATAATTATGGCAAACAATATATATTCAAGATTCCTTATTGATTCCTATCTATTTCTTGTTGCGGTCCTCGTACAATTCCTTGCGCTGGGTTCCTTTGCACTCTATGGAAATAGGAAATTTCTAAATTATTATTACATATATTCTATTTTTGCCACAATTTTTCTTATTATTACACTTATTATCTATCCAATTGGAAATGTAATAGACCATCACATAGTATTCGGCATTCTACCATTAGGTATTGTGATATCATCATCATTTGTTACATTCCCTGCTGCAGTATTTATAATTCTTATTGCTGCAATAAGCTACAAAAAATTCCACAGCAAGAAGCTATTGAGCATTATTGCTGGAGTTATAATAGTCGCCATAGCCGGAACCCTGTATATTGCAGCCATACCTGTCTTTCTTTATTATGCTGAGTTCATAGGCATACTTCTACTATGGATGGGTTTTATGTGAAGTTTTTAATTTATGTTATTATAAGGTTATATGGACTATAAGTTTGAAGGGGAAAACATAAAACGAAAATTAATTGAAAAAGGTTTATACAGAAAGCTTGAGAATTACAACCCAGAATTGGAACCTGATAAAATTTCCATTGGGTACAGTTATCCAATTAAGGCCTTTGAAAAATTCTTAGGATATTATGATGATTATTATAAAATCGCATATAACCCCTCAATATCATTCAATACGGATTTCTCACTTGTGTACAGTGCGTGCATGTATACAAAAAGGGAAAACTCTGACTCAGTTATTCTTGATGGAAACCAGGCCGACAGATATATTGAAAGATATAGAAAGCCTCTTGAAATATTCAGAAAAAACACTGGAGTCAGAGGAAGTTTTAAATTTTATATCAAAAGATACAGGAAATACAATGAAGCGAAAGGTTTAAGCGAATCGTCCGCCGTTGCCTCCGCCGTTGCCAGATGCCTGATAAAAAATGTTTTTGGGCATAAGGCTGGAGGAGATGACAACTTCGTTTCAAGGTATGCCCGCCTGGTATCCGGATCGGGAACTCGTGCAGCAATAAATGGGCCCTCCATATGGCTTTCCTATCCAGGAATTATGGAGGAAGACTCATTTGCCGTTAGAATACCCACTTACCCTGACAAAATAAACTATGCCATTTTTCCAAAGAATATTGATTACCAGACATCAGATGCTCATTCTGAAGTGGTCAAATCACAGTTCTATGATTCATGGCTGGATAGGAAATATAAGAGAATAAATGAAATTATAGATGAAGATTTTGAGATAGAAGATCTGATGCAAAGGGCAATGGAGGAAATGTTCGATCTAAACTCCGTGCTTATGTCAAGGGGAAACGTGATCCAGACACCGGAAAGCATCGCACTTATGAAGAATTTTATAAAATTCTCTAAAAAGAATGCAGGCATCTATATCACCGGGGATACTGGGCCTTCACTCATGGCAATGTCATCGGATAAATCTCTTTTAAATGAATTTCTTGAATCCGTGGATGATCCACGGATAATAGGTTCACATCATCCCACTGAGCATAAACAGAGAGAAATGGAGTTTTATAATGAATCTAAAGAATACCTAAAATCATTATAGACTATTTTTTAATCCATATTCCAGCTCAAGTTTTTCCGTTAATTGTGACAGGAGCCTAATATTATTACTTTTAATGGCTTTGCTAACTCTCAGTATATCCACATTGATATTATAGTAGACAGTTTCAGATGAAAGCTGCCTGTTTGCTATTCCCTTGAGATCATGCAGCAGTTGTTCTGACCTGTTCATAATTTCAGCCATCTTTTTCCTTTCAGAGTCCGCCTTGAAGTATCTCTTTACCTTATCCTTCATTTCCTGGATTTCCTCAGGGTTATGCTGCATTGAATTGTCTATTGTTATCTCCCTGCTTGACCCTGTATCCTCATCCCTTGCAGTTACGGTCAGTATTCCATTTTTGTCTACACTGTATGTTACGTTTATAGAGACCTCACCCCTGGGGGCGGGTTTTATGCCGGATAAACGAAAAATCCCTATCTGTATGTTGTCTGAACCCATTGGCCGTTCACCCTGAACCACCTTTACCTCTATCTCCTTCTGATAATCTCTAATTGTGGTAAATGGCCTGGTATTACTGCATGGTATTGGAGTGTTTGCGGGGATCATAGTAACTGCTATATCGTTGAGCACCACACTCCCCAGGGACATTGGAACAACATCATTTAATCTTATTCTTGCTATTTCACCATTGTCTCCATTTATAAACCCAGAGGCCAGTATGGAGGACCCAATGGCAACTGCAGTTTCCGGATCAATATTTTTAACTGCCCTGATTGAGAGGTAATCCTCTATGGAATGAAATAGAAATGGTATTCTTGCTGGACCACCAGTCAGTATAAGAATATTTATTCTGCTTCTGCTTATCCCGGAATTTGATATGGCTGTATCTATGCATTTATAGATATCAGGCAACATTCTTTCAACAATTTCATTTAGTTGCCTCGAAGACATGGTATATTTAATTTTTTCAGGTCCCAGTAAAACCTCGGCTGATTCATGCCTTGAAAGTTTGATCTTCAATTTTTCAGCCTCGCTTCTGAGGCCTGCGGGATAAGGTATTACACTTAACCTTCTCAGGAATAATTTCATTTTATCCTCTATTTGCCTGTCCATGTCAGATCCGCCTAGCCTGGTATTGCCATAGGTTCCCAAAACTTTGAAATATCTCCCCCGGGCGCTTACAATGCTTACATCTGTTGTTCCAGAACCCATGTCAAAAACAAGGATGTTTTTTGCCTCTTTAGTTCTAACTCTATTCCAGTATGATATTGCAGCAGCTGTGGGCTCACTGACAAGCTGCTTTACCCTTATTCCAGCTATAGTGGCTGCCTCCCTGGTTGCATTCCTCTGATTGTGGTTGAAATATGCAGGAACGGCTATAACGGCATCTCTAAGCTTCGAATTCATATATTTTTCAGCCTCAGTTTTAACCCGTTCCAGTATTATGGCACTCAGTTCAACCGGTGAGTGAAAGTTTCCATTGGCACTGTATAGATATTCAGTTCCCATCCGAACCTTAAAGCCAGATGCATTGCCGTCCGGATATTGTTTTTTCATCTTCTCGGCTTCCAATCCTGTATACATTATTTCTGACCTGTCAAATGATACAGAGCTTCTGAGTGAAATACCTGTCCTGCCACCGGATAGTGGAATCATAATAGTCCTATATTGCCCTTCTGAAAGAACTGTAACGGCTGCAACCGTATTGCTGGTTCCAAGATCAATTCCCAGTGAAAACATTTGAAAACGCCCCTATAACACGCATTAATGATAAAGATAATGTATCATTCTATAAGTATTGTTGTATGATCTATTTCAATCACATATTCTTAGATTAATGATGACTTCTCATTATGTTTATGGATTATAGTTTTTGGAATCGAACGCATAGTTTTTGAAAATGTCATATATGTGCGATACGTATGTCACGCAGCATAAATGTTCAAATATCCAGTATTTTGGGTTGTGAGTCAAAAAAATAATTATTTTCCTATTACTAAAAAATTAGAACTCACGTGTTCCTTTTTCATTGGGTAGATTAGTGGATATAAATCTTGAAATATCAGACAAACATTTCAGCCATATGCCTAAGTTCATTCTGTATAAACCATATTCAGAATTCATGAATGTTCACGAACAGAAAGCACCAGGTCAAATACCCATTGGTTTTATGGAAGCAGGTTACGATTCTGGACTTATTGTCGGAGTTTTAAAATCCCATAGCTATGAAAAGACTGGAGTAAGGGTATTCGAAACAGGCAAATTTACTCATGATACTATTATTACAGTAACCTCATCTAAAAATCTTTTCGCGAGAACATTGAAAAATTTATTTGATTTTAGCGAGTATAAAAAAGTTATTAAAATTCTTAAAAACGAACGACCTGATATTTTTATATCATACACAAGATTTCCTATAACATGGATTATTGGAATATCGTACAGAATTTGGACGTTTTTTCATGGTTATACTACAAAACTAATAGTAAAGCTGGATAGCGATGGAACCTATCGATCATCTATGGGCGCCATCACAAAAATTATAGACAGTTTGTCATATTTTTCCTTATCTCTAATTTTTTCCAGAATTATTACAGAATCAACCTGTGGGTATGAGGTATTTTCAAAAATCCCACAGGTTAAAAACAAGTTAAGGGTAGTTCCAAACAGCATTTCGAACAATTTTATCCAAAAAAATTTTTCGACAGAACGATCGAGAACAATTATCACTGTGGCAAGAGTTGTAGAGATTAAAGGCATAGACATACTAATAGACGTTTTTCATAAGGTTCATTTAAATTATCCAGAATGGTTATTGGAAATAATAGGCTCCATTGAGAACCTGGAATATCTTAAAATTTTACAGGACAGAATAACTAAATATGGTCTTTCTGATGTGGTAAAGTTTCTAGGGGAGATATATGGCACCGAGTTAATTAATAAATATACAACTTCCCCTATATTCTGTCTATTCTCTAAATGCGAAAGTTTTGCTCTCAGTCGACTTGAAGCACTATCAATGGGTATGCTTGTAATATCCAGTGATGCGGGATGTGCAAAAGATTTTATAAAATACGGTTTGCAAATTGTAGATATTAACAATATTGATGAAACTGTACGTGTATTAAGGAATGCAATAGAGCTGGTAGAATCGGGGAAATTTAAATCTCCAACCAGTCAACATATTCCCTCCTATAAAGAACTGGCAAAAAAGATAACAAGTAATGATTTTTAGTGATTATGAATGTATTAACCTGCAATTCTCGATGTTTTAGACATTTTACACCTTTATTTTGTGGATCATAGGGGTTTAATATTTCAATATAGTATGACATTTGGATGACAAAATTTAAGTATGAATGAATATTATAAGTATTGTGCATTTAAATGGCGTGGTATGAAGTTATAAATGGGTCTACAGATTCTGTATATAATAAGAAGCTTTATAGTATTATAGGGCAGAAATTCGGCCTTTTCTACTTTAATAAAGAGAACAGAATCCATGTGTTTCTGAATACAAATACAAGATTTTCCTTCATAAAACAATCAGTAGAACTTGATCCCATAGATGCCATGCCCCTTATGAATCATTATTTTGTCTCAGAAAGCAGAAAAGAAAAGGATTACTACGATATTGGAGTAGAATTCAACAATATAAAGGAAGTAATTGAAAAACTGGCAGATGGTCAGGGAATTATGTTCTGGTTCATGTATTATAATAAAAAACCAGTAAAGGATCAGTATGTGCTCCAGGAAGACAAATATCTTGTAAAGATAATATTCATGCAGAGAAACGATAAATTCATGAAGAAAAAACCCGATGAGGATTTGAATAATGTAATCCTGGCTACTATTCAGAATTGCATTAAGACTGACCTTAACTGGAAGGAGATAAGAGGCAAAAAATATCGCCTGTATTCTGGAAATATCAGAAAACCACTGATGATGGGCAGTAAAAAAATACTGTATACATACAAGGCAAAAATTGAGGATTTCCTGGAACTGGATTATAGCACTAAGGATCCTAAAATAGCTGCACCACAACAGTCCAGTACCGGATTTTTGGATTTCCAGCGTGAAGAATCGGATACGGCCATAGTGCTGGACACGAAGGCAGAGATGCTAAATGCCATAGCAGGAGGAGAAAAAACCACATTGATTGCTGGTCCTTCAGGAGATGGAAAAATTGGGCTGGCAGCAAGGATAATAGATAATGCCGAAAAGACCGGAAGGGAAATAGCAATATTGAATACGGCAAAATTTGACCCCTTTAAAAGCCTCATAAATGGAAATACAAGTTTCAGCATTAAAAGGTTTGATATCAGTACAGAATATTATGACCGTAGAATTGTGAACTCTGCAGCCGATGCCACTGCCCTCGCATCTAAACTATGGGCTTCACTGGTTACAGGAACGGAATCTCTTCGCAATCCGCTTCTGATTATCAATTCTACCAATGATCTTATTCCACTATCACAGAATGGGTCACCGGCATTTGAGAATGAGTTCTGGGGGAGCTTTTTCAGGTATTATGATGCAGGCAGCAACGGGATGGGCATAGTCTTCCTGAAAGACGGAGATCAGGAATCAGCCAGGCTCTATGTTGATTATATTCTGAAAGCTTCTGGTGAGCCTGAAAACAGGGCATTTGATATAATTAAAAATTAATCATATCCATGCACCTTTATAAATTTCATCCCAAGTTTTCTGGCCATTTCTCCATCCACGCTTTCCCTGTCACCAATGACAACCGAATTGCTTATATCAATATCATATTTTATGGCCGCTTCCTCAATTAGTCCAGTCTCCGGTTTTCTGCATCTGCATCCCTGATCCGGTGTGTGAGGACAGTAAAAGAAATCCTCTATTTTTATACCTTTATATATAAGCTCCTTTGCAATTTCACGGTTGAATGATTCCATTTCCTCGACGGTGTAGTATCCCCTTCCTATTCCGGACTGATTTGTTATAACAATGATGAGGAAATTTTTTTCATAATAGTCCATCAGGAGAGGTATAATATCATCATATATCTTCAGGTCTGATAGGTTATGAGTGTATCCCTTATCATAATTCAGTGTTCCATCCCGATCTACAAAAATGGCTTTTCTCTTGCCGGTCATCAATTGTGTATTTACAATAAGTTTAAAATCTTTCTTAAAATAAAAAATTATTATAATTCAGCACAGACAAAGCCTGTGTTATCTGTGCCATCCTTCAATGCCCTTTTCTCTATGTGTGTCTTGAATCCTGCATCCTGCAACTTCTTTTCAATGTCGCCTGGTGATCCTTCAAACAATACCTGAATCCTTTTAAAAATTTTAAGTATCTGATTATCTTCTGATATTAACTTCTTTATGGAATTTTCTCCATCAACCTTCAGTACTCCACTGTCTATTTTATATTTTTCTGCAAGTTCCTTAAGAGAAAGGTCTTTCTCACCACCAGAGTATGTTGCACTGGATACGGATATCCTATTTTCCAGGTCATTTGCCTTTACATTCTTTAATAATATTTCATAGAAAGATTTTTCAGGCACGGCTATGACATTTTTAGCCCCATTCAATGTAAAATATATGGGAGAATCACCAACTTTGCTGCCTATATCAAGAACTATCTCTTCTGGTACGTTTAAAAATGCATATTCGTTAGCGCCGAATGTACCGAGAAAGTTATGGTTCTGATCCATATTGCACATAAATAGCTGGCCAGATTTGTACTTAAAATTCATGCATCCAGGGACTACAGAGTTTTCAAAGGTGAAAAAATCAAGATCTCCATTGCAAAGGCTGTTTTCTACGCAGAGGGCATAGAGATATGTTTTTTGCCTGTTCCAGAATGAATCTTTTCCATTTCTTGCTATAATCTTTATATGTTCTTTCTTTGTAGCAATATCAAGCATGATATGCCTGTAATTTTTATATGCCTTTTTGTATCTTGCCATTGATTGTGTCAGACTCATTAGGGGAGATAGAATGTGCGTTTATAAATTTATATTTGCTTTTGATGTAACAATTGTTGCTTTATTCTGTTTATATCTTATCTGCACCTACGAGTCCCTGTATTTTCCCGAATTCATTCATATCATAAACTCCCTGGCTTCCTTTCTCCAGATTTTTGTGTAAAGCCATAAAGATTTTAGTATGAAAACAGCATGTTAATGTTATGATAGATATTACAGACAAGAACATTATTAGCAGGGAGGCAATGGCTACCGGGACCATAAAGCTCAATAAGGAAACGGTAAAGCTGATACGGGAAAACCGGGTAAAAAAAGGGGACACAATAGAGACTGCAAAAATAGCCGGAACAATGGCAGTAAAGAACACATCCGGAATGATACCTTATTGCCATCCCGTCCCTGTAATGTCAATAGATTTCAACTTTGAAATTGATGAGGCAAAAATAATAGTCACATGCAGGGTGAAGGCTGTATACAGAACAGGAGTGGAAATGGAGGCAATAAACGGTGTGCAGGTTGCACTTCTTACAATATGGGATATGGTAAAATACCTTGAAAAGGATGAAACTGGAAATTATCCTAACACATCCATAGGCAATATTAATGTTGTGTATAAGCGAAAGGGTGATTCATATACATCATGAGGAACATGAATACAGACTAAAATACAGAATAATAACTGTATCATCGACCAGAACAAAAGAAACAGACAGTTCCGGGGATGCTATGGAATCGTTTATTGGTGTCAACTGTTCAAGATCACTGGTAAAGGATGATGAATTACAGATACTTTCTGAATTCTTTGGATACTATAACAGTACTGATGTTTTTATTTATATTGGAGGTACGGGGGTATCACGGCTGGATCAGACATCCGTGGCTATCAGGAAAATTGCTGAAAAAGAAATGCCAGGATTCGGACAGCTTTTCAGGGAGAAATCTGGAGGCATATTCCCATATTTCTCCGATGCCTCACTCTTTATTTACCGGAAAAAAATAATCTTTACCCTTCCAGGCTCAGAGGACGCACAGGGGATAGCCTACAGCATAATAAGTGAAATCGTGCCACATCTCTTCCATGAAATAACAAAGGAATAATTTAATTAGACACGTTACATTCCATTTTTATGAAATTTATAGATTTGCACGAGGACATAGCCTATTCATCCATGTACAGGGATGTCATACATGGAAATGAGCAGTCAGGAATTGATATGCTTAAGGTATTCCCCGGTTCAATTATTTTCTCTGTGGTTTTTCCACATGTAAATATGCAGTATGGAAACGCATATGGAACATCAATACCGAATATGACATTAGCTTATCAGCAGTTCAGTTATTACTGGGAAATATCAGAAAAATACAGCATAAATATTCTCCGTGGCAGAGAAGGTATAGACAACGGAATTAACTTCCTCATATCCATGGAGGGGACGGACATAATCAATAGACCTGAGGATATAGCCTTATTCTATTCAATGGGATTAAGAAATTTGGGGCTCACCTGGAACTATGATACAAAATTTGCATCTTCATGCTATTCAAAAAAGGATTACGGGCTTACAGGATACGGGGAA
>JAKAYM010000207.1 GCA_021826795.1 Thermoplasmata archaeon | reverse complement strand
CCAAATATAAATTTCATCGGTACCGATACTATATCGGTGGGGATAATACATAATTTATTATAATTACTGAGATAAAAACTATAATTTCCTCAAAAAATATTGATCATTGAGTGAAGTATATTTTTTAACTTTAAAGCCCCAGACCTTTTGTGTTGGCCGGGTGACACGGCTACTACAGATACCATAACTCGCTTAAATTGTCTACATAATGTTTGCTTTTCCGGTTTTCCAATGAAACATATTTAGCAAGAGGAGGCTGTCCATGTGCAACACTCATGCACATATTATCAATTTCCTTGGGTGAATCTATAAATTCTCTTATCCAGCCCTGTAAAAATAAGGTTGAAGGGTCGAATTTGCTCTCCTGGTAATAAGAATACTCCTGTTCAATCAAAAGAAGTTGATGTAAAATTCCTATGACTATGATGTCGTTTAAATAGAATTTGAAATTTTCTTCTTGTAGCTCTCTTACTGCATCAAATGGATCTGAGCCATAATATATTGAATCAAATGCTCTCAGCAGATCTTCTTTCAGGTCCGGCCTACTTCTAGCTCTTAAGTTGAGATCTATTAAAACTCTGAAATGATTCGGTCTGAATTTTTGCGATTCAGTTTGAAGCCATATCTGAAAATTCTTTGCTATGTCATACTTACCGAATCTTTCTGATAATTTAGAAGGTCTGTAGATGCCTATAGATATGCCACCTTCCGAATATACTGTATATTCTTTATCGAAATCAAGTTTCTTTACAAGCAATAAAGCCGCGTTGTGATCCATAATATGCCATTTACTTAGTGATTTGAATCTTTTTATATAATACCGATAAATACCTATTTATATTGATTACTATTTACAAGTTATGCGCAGGACCCAAAAAATAACTATAACACTGGATATAAATACTATTGAGCAATTTAAAGAGATTTGTAAAAAAGAAGATTTCAAGGTGTCTACTAAAATCAATTCCTTAATTAGGAACTGGCTCGACAGGAGACGGTAATGATGGAATTTCATAAAATGCAAAAAATAACAGATACCGATTATAATGATTTTCTTAAATTAAATAAAGAAATTGTAATAGAAGATCAGCATATAGCAATAGGTGGAAAACCTCTTATCAAACAGTTACAGCCAGACAATTTTGAGCTGGAAATTGAAAACATATGGAGTTTCCCAGAACGAGGCAAATGGGCCACGCATTATTTAAATGCTAAATATCGTGGAAATTATGCACCACAGGTTCCGAGAAACGTTATATTAAGGTATTCTCTGGAGAACGATATAATTCTTGATCCCTTTATTGGTTCAGGAACAACACTTATAGAATCCAGACTCCTTAAACGACATGGAATAGGAATTGACGTGAACAAGGGTTCTGCTATGATCGTAATGGATAGGCTCAATTTCAATTCGGAGAATGATATGCTTCCAGATCAGGACGTTTATACTGGAGATGCCAGAAATCTCGATAAAATTCCTGATAGTTCTGTTGACCTTGTAGTTACACATCCACCATATGCAAATATTATATCATATTCAAAAAATGACAGGGTAGAAGGAGATCTTTCTGGAATTACAGATATAAATGAATATTATAATCAGATGGCAATTGTAGCTGCTGAGATATACCGGGTTTTAAAAAAAGGAAAATACTGTGCTATACTCATCGGTGATTCCAGGAAGTATAAGCACCAGATTCCACTGTCCTTCAGGCTTATGGACATCTTTTTAGATCAGGGATTTATCCTGAAAGAAGATGTAATAAAAATCCAGCATAATACGAGAACAAGACAGTACTGGGAAAAGGCATCTATAGAAAAAAATTTCCTATTGCTTGCATATGAACATTTATTCATATTCAGAAAACCAGATGGCAAACAAACTGGCATGTATAAATACAGTACTAATGTTCAATAATTTGTAATTATTAATTCCTTTGCTCCGGTTCTACCGGTACCTACCGAATTGATATATCTTTTTGCATCAACCACTGTTATATTGAACTTATTATAAAGTTCTTTTATTTCTTCTGAGTAGGAATTACTCAACATCACCTTTACTCCTTTATCAGTTAAATTCTGAAATACATTGAATAACCTAATCTGTTCCTTAAAATTAAAGCCCTGGTAGGTGTACCCGGTAAAAGATGAAGTTTTGTTGAGAGGTTGATATGGTGGATCAAAATATACGAAATCATCTTTAAGTGCATTTTTTACGCAAGTTTCAAAGTCTGAATTTTCAATGTTTACATTTTGAAGCATAGAACTGAAATTATATAAATTATTTCTCTCTAGCATATTTACAGTTTTATATCTCCCATATGGAACATTGAACTTTGATGAGGAGTTTACTCTCCAGAGCCCATTATAAGCGTGCTTGTTTAAGTACAAAAATAATACTGCCCTCTGCAAAGAAAATTGTTCATTTCCAGAAATTTCATTGAATCGCGTTCTATTCAAATAATAGGTATCCTCGTCATTGGTCAGTTTAATTGTATTCATAGCATTTATAAACTCATCTGGGCTATTCTTAACGACCGTATAGAAATTAATCAGTTCTGGGTTTAAATCAGAAACTACTGCGGTATTAATAACTCCATGATTATATAAATTTACCAGAAAAGATGCGCCGCCAAGAAATGGCTCAAAATATTTGCCAAAATATGTAGGGGAACTCTTGTACAGTTCCTCATTTAATTGCCTTTTTCCCCCTGCCCATTTTAACAGTGGCTTTATCTTTAAGTGTTGCAGTGAATCTTCTTTAAGCATTATTATAATATTATTT
>JAKAYM010000206.1 GCA_021826795.1 Thermoplasmata archaeon | reverse complement strand
TGAAGTCATCTGTATCAAATTCTGGATCGTATATGTAAAGTTTTACTGCGTCTGAATATCTATTTTGCAGAATTAATTTGCCTATTTTGTGGGTATTTGCCCTGATGCTTCCGAAACGCTGAAATCCATAGAAGTTGGGGAAACCGTGATTATTGATTATCTGATTTATGGTTTCATTTATTTTTTCAGTGCTGTCTTCATTGGATTTGACAGTAATTATAAATTCATTTCCAAGCAAATCTCCAAGTTTTATCATGTGATCGGTACGAAAACTTGAAATTATCTCAGCATCTTTTATAGATAGATTATTTATTTCCATATTGCCCGGAAGGTGTATACAGAAATACTGAGTGGTTATTCCTGTTTTATCCTTTGTACCGGCGTATGTTATCCTTTTATTGCTTATGTGGAGTCTATCCGCCAAATGTATCAAAAATTTATTTGTGTCCCAGTTTGTCAGCCTGATTTGCAGTATAATATACTTTCCATCAATCTTTTCCGGTATTTTGGTTGGAATTTCGTTTACAATGAAACTTTCAGGGTCATATTTTATTTCTCCCTTAATTCCTGGAGTTGTGGTGGAATACCCATCTATTCCTATTTTGGCATCTTCCATTATGCATTATGCTTTTATTGTATATTGAAGTACTGGGAAGATTCAGATAAGTTATCTTTTTTTGTCATACTTGATTATAGCATAAAAACAGGTAGGTTTGTGTTTTAAATTGAACTTGAAGATACTACAGGTAAAGCTAGAGTTTATAATAATATACCTGTTCAATTAACCCATTATTTGTTCTTTTTATCCCAATAATATGCTCTTCAACCATTTCATTTAGTAAGAATTCCAGTTTATTTTCCACGAGTATCTGGGCTCCGATTTTTAAATACCCCTCCTTTGATCTGTCATCTGTGCTATATTTCCCGATTATCTTATCAGCTATTTGAACCTGGGTCATCTCATGATTCTGCAATATTCTTATAATATCGGCTTGGTCCATACGTATTAAAATGCAGATTGTTATAAAAAGCTTTCATAGTAAATATTTGCGCTTTAAAATTAGATGTTATAGAAAAACAGTCAATCAGACAATAGTTTCAGTAAATTCCGGAATTCTGATAGTTCGGTGGTTCCGAAACTATTCTAATGTCGTGTGGATGGCTTTCTTTTAATCCGTTGTTTGTAATTTTCACAAATATTGCCTTTTCCCTGAGTTCGTGAATATTAGCAGCACCCAGATATCCCATCCCTGTTTTAATGCCACCAACAAACTGGAAAAGATTCTCTGAAACCTTGCCCCTGTATGGTACCGAACCTTCCACTCCTTCAGCTATGAATTCATTGTTTCCCAGCTTTCCATATCTGTCGGATTTTCCAGCTTTAATTGCACCTATGGAGCCCATTCCACGGTAAGCCTTGTATTTTCTACCGTTTATAATCATTTCAGTTCCTGGGCTTTCCTCTGTACCTGCAAGCAAGGACCCCAGCATGACCGTTGAAGCCCCGGCTGCAAGAGCCTTTATCATATCTCCGGAGTATCTTATACCCCCGTCTGCAATAACCGGTATACCTGATCCTGAAGCCGCATCCGCCACATCCGATATTGCGGTTAATTGCGGAACACCAACACCTGCCACTATCCTTGTGGTGCATATAGACCCTGGGCCTATTCCAACACGGAGGCCATCAACACCGATTGAGATAAGGTCATCTGCAGCTTCAGCAGTCGCAATATTTCCAGCGATAATATCTATACTTATTTCCTTTCTTATCTTCTTCAATGATGATAATACATTATTGTTATGGGCATGTGCTGTATCTATAACCAGGAAATCTGATCCTGCCTTTTCAAGATTTATTGCCCTGTCTATATCATATGCGCCTATGGCAGCGCCTACCATTAACTGACCCTGCTCGTCCCTAGAGGCGTTTGGAAATTTTTCACGTGTTTTAATATCCTTTGCTGTAATTAATCCCATTAACCTGCCGCGGGAGTCAACAAGTGGAAGTTTCTCAACTCTGTTTTTATATAGTATGTATTTAGCATCCTCTATAGAAACATTTTGATCTGCAGTTATAACATCTTTGGTCATTATATCCTTTACAGGGCCTTCAGAATCTGAAAATTCCAGGTCCCTCTTTGTTAAAATACCGATGAGTTTACCTGAAGATACAACCGGAAGACCGGCTATATTTTTAGTTTTCATCAGTGTCCTTGCAACATTTACTGGTGTTTCCGGGTCAATTGAAAACACATCCCTTATTATTATGCTTTCTTCTTTTTTAACCTTTTTAATCATTTCTATCTGTTCATTTGATGACATATTTCTATGAATAATTCCCAGTGCACCATATCGTGCCATAGCTATTGCCATTGGGTCTTCAGTTACAGTATCCATAGGTGAGCTAATTATTGGTATACCGACTTTAATATGCCGTGAAAAACTGCTTGAAACGTCAGCATTTTTTGGTTCTATTGATGAATGCAAAGGTTTCAGTAACATATCATCAAATGTATATCCTTCTTTTACATTTTGAAGTTTTTCTTTAAACATGGAAAAGTAAGACTTATAAACTATTTAAGATTATTCATAAACATTTTTTATAATTTCCAGAAATGCAAATGAAATAGTGTATTTACATATTTTCTATAAAATTTTTAAATCGTTATTTACAGAACAATCCATTTATAAATTTGTAAATAAAAATAAATACATCAAAAAGCAACAATAAAAATTAAAGCTAGTATGCATTAATGTTTATATCATGATGGATTTATTTGAAAATCGCAAAAAGGTTCTTACCTATTTTACGGAAAGGGGGATC
>JAKAYM010000205.1 GCA_021826795.1 Thermoplasmata archaeon | reverse complement strand
TGTCTGATATCTCTTTAGCATATACTATCTCCACATTATAGCCGACACCATTTGGTATTATTCTTACTTCTCTCAAATCTATATCATCTAACCTTGTTTCCACCTCCAAATCCATTATTTTGGGGAATTTAAGAATCCCATTCTCTATATAGCACTGCTGGTTTGTAAAAATCAACATAAATTCCCCATTCTTATGCTTATATTTAGGTGGTTTAGGAACTCCATTGAATAGTTCTGGATTCTTCTTATACGATCTCAGAGATCCAAAGAATGAAGTCCATGATTCTTTAACCTTTTTAATGGTCCACTGTGCTGTCTGTGCAGGCAGTTTCTGGAAATTATTGTTTTCCTCCAGAGCTGATGGTTCTGCAAATTGTTTTGCAAGAGCTTTGTAAGAGGACATTCTATTATGGTTAAAGAACTGGTTTCTAAGGATATAATTTGTCTGGTTGAATAGGTTCTTTGATATATGGCACATACTGGATATCGCACCATTACCACGGATAAAAATCTGTTCAGTTCTGATTATCTTCATAGCCAATCTCCATAGAATTATTCTTCCTCTTTGAATACATTTTCATTGAATAACAATGAAGCATTGAAATTATATCCTCAAATATTTCCTCTGAATCCAGTTTTGTGCTTCCAATATCAGATATAACAACTATTTCAGTGCCGAACTTTTCAAAGAGATTTTTGAATAAATCAAAACCAATCCTGCTCAATCTATCCCTGTATGCTATTACCACCTTTTCAACCTTATAGTTTATAATTTCATCAAGCATCTCAAAGAATCCCTTTCTCTTATCAAAGGATATTCCAGATGCTATGTCTGAATATATTGCATTTATTGTATAACCATTCATAAAGCACCACTGCTTTAACTGCTCGAGCTGATTATTTAAATCATTCTTCTGTTTTATTGTTGATACCCTGGCATAGATAACTGTTTTTCTTTTAACATCCTTATTTAATAATTTATAAATATCCTCATCATTGTAATCATAGAAGCCATTGGGCATAACTGTAAATCTTATCTTCCCTGTTGAGGCATATACGTGGAGTGTCTTTCTTGAAATTCTTAATAGGTTTAATACCTCATTTGCCTTCATAGTTAATAACATAATATATTAATTGTAGAAATAGTTATCTAAATTATACACTATATATCAATATAATATGATGATAATACTATTTGGAGAAAAATATTTTTTTATAATTATGATTTACCACTGAAATTTTTAAAATTTGCACGTTGAATGATTTCCTGAAGATGCCGTTGGAAAAATATTTTCAGGGGGTTCCGGGATAAGTTTAATAATTTCACTGACTACCGGATTTTTTTGACTGTTAAGAGAGTAATAAATCCACTGGGCATCCCTTCTCTCCTTAACAAGACCTGCAGATTTTAACTTTGCAAGGTGCTGGGAAACATTTGACTGGGATAAGTGTGATATTGCAGTTATTTCGCAAACACAGAGCTCATGTTTGCTTAGCAGTGAAAATATATACAGCCTGTTTTGATCCCCAAGTGTTTTCATAACATTCGCAATGTATTCTATGCTCTGATTTTTTACTGACTGGGACATAGTGTTATATCACATTCTTGAATATAATATCGCTGCGTATTCCCTGATTTCTGTATGGCACTTCATTCCATTCATACTCTATCCGTTTTGCATGGTAATGTTCATCTGGTTCGGTTTTCAGCAATACAGATTGCACCCAGCTGTCCTGCATATTCTTCAGAATAGTGAGGCTCTCAGAGAGTTTTGATCCTGTCAGGGAAGAAAGTGATGCTTCTACATCGGATATTTCCTGAGGAAAAAAATTCTCATCCTCAGAGACCATTACCGTTTCACCTGTGGATATTTTCTGAACTATATACCATACACCTGATCGGCTGCTGACGTCCTGGGTTCCAAATCTTACCCTTGCACCTGTAAGATATGTGGCAGCATCTCCCAGGCACGGGCTGTTCCTTGATACAACCCTCAGGTCTGTTCTGTCCACTATATCTTCCGGAAACAGATCATGTAATGCCACGGAAAGTGCATAACTCCCCCTGTATAGTCCGTCACAGGCATGTCCGTGAAATTTCACCAGATCATTGAACCTTATCTTTTTGTATTCTTTTGAGTATCTTCCATGGCTTGACTCGGTATCAAGAACAAGGAATAATATACTATCTTCCCCTGGCAATAAAATCACCTGTCATACAGTAATCAAAATGATATAACTGTATAGCCCTCCACTGCATATCTTGAAAATGCGTCCCTGGCAAATTCAAGATTTATCCCATTTTTCTTGAAAATATCCTCCATATCCCAGGTTTTCACCTGATTTGAGCATGCCTCAAGCATGATTCCAGCTTCCCGCAACTCTTTTATCGCATCCATAACCTCGCTGTTATCCTCCCCTTTTCCCAGTGCCTTTATCCCGCCGGTAAACAGGAATACTTCCAGTTTTTCAATTCCATTTTCATCCTTCGCATCATATATTCTCTTTGCCACATGCAATCCTGACATTACCTTGGCACGCTGATCGAGACCTGAGCTAATTACAATTGCTATCTTTCCTGTCATTATATTACCTTATTAGTATATTCTAATATACTAATTAAATATTTCTTATAATAATTATGATGTTTCTATAGATAAGAATTAGAATATAAGTGTAACTTTTATATATAAGTGTTAGATGTAAAAATATGAGATGCTCAACACCAGACTGTACTGGTCAGATGGAACCGGCAGGAAATATGAACTTTAGAGTAGGGGGATATACGGGAATAGGCGGGATGTTTCTGGGTGGCTGGAATGATCTGACCGAAA
>JAKAYM010000204.1 GCA_021826795.1 Thermoplasmata archaeon | reverse complement strand
CATATTGATTGTTACCAGAAAAAGGTACTGCCAGGCAGAGAAACCCTTACTTATAATATCACTTATATTGATCATTGCCCTTCTGGCATCGTTATTCTATCGTGGGATTATGCCATTATCCTCCCCACTGGCAAATCCGGTGCTTATTAAACCCACTGCAGGCTATTTCTTTTTGCTTGCTGCAAATGTAGGTGCAGTAATAATGCCGTTTATGATATTCTTTCAGGCATCTGCAACGGGATTAAAATTAAAAGATATGGGGAGGGCAGGAATCAGCATAAAGAGAAATAGGTCTATAAAAATAATGCGCAGGGAAACTCTGGTTGGAGCCATAGTAACTGAGCTATTAATGGTAATAGCTGAGATGGCATTTGCAGGAATACCGCATGCAGCAAATTCATCATTTTTTGCCACACCGCAGGAGCTGGGTAAGGTCCTTGTTCCCATTGCCGGTAGACTTTCACCATTTATATTTGGAATAGGAATTATTGCCGCAGGATTTATTGCACTAATTACAATATCACTGGGAAGTGCCTGGGGAATAGCTGAATCCCTGGATATTTCTAAAAAATCATACTGGCTTGTGTATGTACTTGAAAGTTTGCCGGCTGTTATAGCGGTTATTATTATTAATCCTAAAAGCATGATTGCACTTGTTCTTTACCTTCTTATATTCTTTGTATTTACCCTTATAGCACCCATGGCAATGCTGTGGGTTATAGGAAGAAACAAAAAAATAATGGGAGAACTTGTTTTATCAAGGAAAAATGAGGCGTTATATCTTACTATGTTTGCTCTTATTGTCGTAACGGCAGTTATTGCCGTAGCAACTTCTCTATAGTTAATAAAAGTTATAATAATGGATTAATGATGAGAGGGAACAAAGTTTTGAACGTTTTGCAGATATCGGGTAATGCACTGTTATTCCATGAAGATCTAATCAAAGTGAAAAACCTATCTACCTGAAAAATTATAATAAAGATAATCCCATTTAACATTATGAAAGCTTTTATTTTGAAAGAACCGGAAAAACTTGAAATTGTGGATATGGAACCCAAAGAACCTGATGATAATGAAGTCCAGATTAAAACCATGGCATGTGGCATATGTGGAACTGATTTTCATGCATACCATGGAAAACATCTTGCGGTGAAATATCCTGTAATACCTGGGCATGAATTAAGTGGCATAGTGGCAAAAACCGGAAGTAAAGTAAAATCTTTTCATCCCGGTGATCATGTTGTGGTTGATCCAAATATCACCTGTGGCCACTGTGATTACTGCAAGGAAGGTAAGGAAAATTTCTGTGAGAATATGAGAAGTGTTGGGATTAACTATCCAGGCGGATACGGTGAATATGTAACAGTTCCAGAGAAGGTCGTTTACAGTGTACCAGATAGTATGGATTTCAAGCATGCCGCAATGACAGAGCCAGTAGCCTGTATTATACACGCTTTTGAAACAACAGATGTCCATCTAGGCGGCTCTGCAATTATTCTGGGCACCGGTTTTATAGGACTCACATTTCTTCAAATTTTAAAGGGCATGGGATACTATCCAGTACATATAATGGGCAGGAACCCGGTAAGGAATAAGCTGGCCGCAAAATATGGAGCCGATGCTCTCTATACAAGTGCTGATGAGATAATGAATAGCCCGCTTATTGGAAAAGCAAGTTTGGTAATCGAGGCAACAGGCGATAACAGTGTTCTGACCAAAACAGTTGATATGGTTTCACCCTCTGGAAAGATATTTGCCTTCTCTGTATATCCACCTGGGGAAAATGTAAGTATAAATGCAAATAAAATTTACAGCAAGGAGATTTCTCTCTTCGGTGATTTCATAAATCCATATACAATGAAGAAAGCAATAAATATGATAAACTCAGGGCTTATCGATTGCAGTGGCATGGAGGACCATATAATGAAATTAAATGACATAAGCAGTTTATTTGAATCTGGAAAAAAGGACTTTATCAAGCCTGTTATTTCTTATTATTCGTAGATTTCAAATTTATATCTATTTTCTCAAGAATATTGCAGAGCTGTTCCACATCCTCCTGAGGAAGGGATGAAACAGAGTCATTTATAATCGTTTTAATTATGCACTGTATTTCATTGAATACTTTTAGACCTTTTTCTGTTATCTGTATATTTATTACCCTGCGATCATCGTTGCTATGTATGCGTTTGACCAGGCCCATCTGTTCCAGACCATCGGTGATGTCTGTAACCCAGCCCTTTGCCAGAGAAAGTTCATCAGCCAGATACTTCATGTTCCTCGGCTCATTGCTCACAAGATACAGGAGTTTATAATCAGTTCTGGTAAGGGAGTATTCCCCTATTTTATCCTTTATCCTTGACCCGTATTCGGTTAGTACGCTATCAAGTAGTGACCATATTGTAATAGTTCTCTCCATGATATTACCTCTTCATCTTCACTGCCCTGTCGGATATGTCTGAGCTTTCTTGTTTTGCTTCAGTCTTATCTGTTTTTTCTGATTTTGGTTTTCTAAGTGGTTCACGGAATATTGATACAAGAGCTCCAGCAAAAACTATAGCGGCTCCAACATAGAATACTATGTGCAGGGATCTCATGAATGCGGGTGCAAATATTTTAGGGAACCATGTCCTGGTAGTCATAGTCACATATGCACTGTGCGAAATGGGAATTGTTGGATATAATTCAAGTATTGCCTTGATTGGGTTTATCCCCAGAAGCGCACCAAATATTGCCTCTGTGGGTGGAAGTTTAGACATGAGTCCTGCCAGTGTGCTTCCTCCTCCTGCGGAGGTAACTGCGGATGATAAAGTATGTGGCAGGGTTGTAGTTAGTCCA
>JAKAYM010000203.1 GCA_021826795.1 Thermoplasmata archaeon | reverse complement strand
ATTTCTTTTCCCTGTCTTTTTTCATTTTCTTATAGTGCCTTCTGAACTCTTCCGGCTTATATGAAAAGTTGTTATACTTAGATCTGTACCATACTGCTGTCATCAGGATAGTTACTATGGCAAAAAATCCAGTTATAGCAACATCATTCGGATCAGGATCATAGCCATTATATGTGCCTTCAGTCAGAGCCGCAGCAAGTATCATTATACCGGTCATGATTATTATAAAAACTCTTATGCCGTTTTCATTCTTTTGCTTTGGCTCTTCAGATCTTTCAAGCTCTACTGCCTTTTCGACTTCATCACTTGTTTTATCATATACTTTTTTATCTTCCATTTTATTCACTCCTTTTAGTCTTATAGATGAGGTGTACGGCGATTAACAGGAATATGATTACGATTACGAAGAATTCCAGACTGCTTACTGCCATCTGCAAATCTCCGCTCAATATATGCCCGGAAGCGCATCCATCTGCCATTCTTGCACCCAGTAACATCATAAATGAACCACCGAATGCCCCTCCTGCTCTTTTGATTTCACTGTTGCCGAATCTGGATACCCATGATGGAGGTAATACTTTGTTGAATGCCTGAAATCTCCTTGTTACAAACACAGAGAACAGGAAGGCACCGAACAGGGTTCCTATATCACTGAATGGCTCCCAGCCTATTGTTGTAACTACTATTTCACTGTATTTCCAGTATGAAGCTGGTAGCCAGAGTTCGGCTGCTATCCATGAAAATGTTGTTGATTCTCCCAGTATCTGGTGCAAAAACATTTCAAGCACAACAGTTAGTCCGATAACTATACCTACTGTTAACATTACTTTTCCGAATAAATCAGATGATACAGTGTAATGGTAATTGAACTGTTCAGCAGTAGTTCCGTTGCCCATTGGCATGGATGAACCTTCCTGCAATACCTCTGTTGACTCTATATTCTGTTCCTCTTCTGCCGTTGTAGGTTTATAGTTTTTATGGGATGACTGATAGAAACAGCTTTTACCTCCCTTATATCTGGGAAGCATATACGCTACTCCAAACATCAAAATCGCCCATATAACAGCTATTCCGAATCCCACATAGAGGTCTGTATCTACCTTTCCACCGAAATATATTTCACCGAAGTTATCGTAGGTTACTAACCAGTGCCCGAAAGATGTTTGATAAATCAAAGTCCATGATGCTGCACCGAGCAATCCGCCGAAAACGGCATATACTGCATCTCTTCTGCCTTCGCCTAAAGCCATCCATATTGTTCCGGGAACATATCCTGAAATTGCTATTCCGGTTCCAAAGATTGCTGCACCCAGGGCAACACCCCATACATAATCTGGCTTAACTCCCCAGTGGAATGATACGCCCAGTGCTGCTAATCCGTATAAAGCCAGCGCACCTGCTCCTATAGCGATTGCTATACAACCTATAAATAACCTGTCCTGAAATTTTCCGAGCCTTATCAGTATTTCTGGATTTGAAATACCCCATGCTTCTGCAAGGCCACCTACTATCATTCCAATAAACAGGCCTATCCATTCCCATGCTGTTACCGCTATCATTTTACTCTGAAACTAAGAGTAATGGTTTATATTTAAATATAATTATTATAATATCAATATATCATTATTTATGGAATCGTTGCGCAAAATTTATAAATTTATGTAACATAAATATAAATGACAGAAGAATATGGTATTGCAATTCTGGACCAGGAAGGCGATTATATTGTAAAGCCATTCTTTTCAGATATTCCAAAAATCTCAAAATTGATTATAATATGTGATGCCAAGACAGAATATGGAAATGCAAAACAGAAGATAATTGATTTTCTTAAACTGAAGAATATAAAGCCTGAATTCATTGAAATCAAGGATGTTGGAAATTTTTTCCAGATTTTTCTCGTTCTTCAGAAAATATGCAAGTCTAAAAATGATCCGACATGGGTTAATATATCCTGCGGGTCTGGAATTGGAGTTTCTGCATTAACCATACATGCATATAACCAGGACATACTCATGGTAGTTTATGACAAGTATCTGAACTCAACCATTGTAATAAACGTAAAAAAATTGAAAAAGATAGATATATACAATAAAAGATATATTCAACTTATGAGAGAAATATCCGCTAAACCGCAAAGTATAGAACAATTATCAGTTACATTGAATATTACAAAATCAGCAGTTTCAAGGCGTTTAAAAAATCTTCTGGCACTGGGCATAATAACTAGAAATGGGGCGGGTAGCAGGAATTATCCCTATGAACATTCATTGAATGAATTCGGAAGACTTTTACTGGGTTGAGTTTGAAACGGTAACATCTTACCATAGCTATCGCAAGAGACTGCCCGCTTAAAAATTAAATATTATTTTATAAAGTCGTTTTAAAATGTAAGTATAGTGTGCCCTGCCTTATTTGCATCTGCAATGACCTTCCCCCCTGGTATTTTATCGCAGTCGTAGTATAGCAAATCGCTTTCAGTTATATGATAATATTCCATTGCAACGGGGCATGCCATTATTTTTATTTTTGCCTTTTTAAGTTCTTCAATTTTAGTGCTGATAATCAATGAACGCGGGTCGTATTTGTTTAATGTCTCTATTGAACTGCCTATAAATAATAGGGTAACGCTTGTTGCACCCATTTTTTCAGCCAGCCCTGTAGCGACAATTGTTGCTTCGTCCACTCTCGTGCTATCATTCCCGCTTATCAGTGTAATTAAATAGTCTTCGCTTCCCATATTTATATTATTCTAATGACCTATAAGTATTTACCTTAGGTACTGATTTTAAAGTAATTACTGTATTAATAGATTCTGATCTATCATTATAATTAAAAATTTAATCGCTATTACA
>JAKAYM010000043.1 GCA_021826795.1 Thermoplasmata archaeon | reverse complement strand
GGAACATCATTTTGAGTTTACTGACTCACCTTTCTGGATACTTATAACAACCATACTCTCACACCGCACAAAGGATATTGTAACTGATGCAGCCGCCAGGGGACTTTACAATAAATACCACGATTCATATGGCCTGGAGGGTGCCGACCCCTCTGACGTTAAGGCAATTATAAAATATGTGGGTTTCAGCAACGTAAAATCACAGAGGATTATTGATATTGCCAGAATTATAAACCATGAATACGGTGGAAAGGTGCCAGACAACCATGATGAACTGGTCAAACTTCCGGCAAGAGGTAGTAAAACAGCCAACATCGTCCTGACGCAGGGATTCGGCATACCGGCTATAGCAGTGGACACCCACGTTTTCAGGATTTGCAACAGGATCGGAATTATAAATGCAAAGGACCCGGATAAGGCAGAAGCGGCACTTAAGGAAATCGTACCGGAAAAATTACAGGTGGAGTTCAACCCGGTTATGGTAGAATTCGGAAAAAATATCTGCAAACCTGTATCTCCAAAATGTGATATATGCCCAGTTTCATCATGCTGTGATTATTATGTTGATGTATACACAAAAAAGATAAAAGGAACTAGTAATAAAGAGAAAAACTGAGTTATTATAAATTAATTATTATGGCTAAATAGTAATTAATCATAATCCTATTATTTATTCAGAAAATACTCATAAATTTTTATGTGCAATCACTCAGAGATGAGATTAAAGAGATGTTCAACAGTAGGTGCCCTTTATAAATACACATAATATGGTACACGATCATCAAAAAATTATAAATAAATTAATATTTATAGTATTATGCGTATCTCAGGGCTATGCCCTTTCCGAAGCGGGGATAATTCCAGTCAATGTTTTCATAGGGGCACGCAATTCTTGATGCACCGCATTCCACACAGTTTTCGTAACCTATCACTATTCTATTATTCTGCCATGAAAATACATTAGCAGGGCATATAGAAACACAGGGTTGTGGTTCACCGTATTTAGCTGTGCATTCCAGACATGTGTTCACATCCTTTATTGCAAGATGCGACTTATCGTCCTTCTTATATCTCAAAGTGTATAATTTTTCTTCTGTTCTCATTTATCTCATCCTCATAACAAAAGTCATCAGGTCAGGTATTAGATTCCTGTAATTGCTGACCATGGTGTTCCTTATTCCCATCAGATCTCCTGATGCCCAGCCCTCAAGCATGGATGATACCATATTTATGTATTCTCCAGCCTTATTGCCGGTCATGAAATCTGTTTCCAGCTTCCTCTCCTTTGCAATCTTTGAAATTTCTGGATTCTTCATTAAGTTGTATCTATAAATTTCCTTATCATAGTTATAAACTGCAGCCTCACCGGCTATTGTTCCGGATGCTATTGCTGGAGTAATTCCATCAAACGTTAAGGGATCAACAAGCCCGATTGCATCTCCGCAGAGATAGACATTACCCTTTGCAACATTAATATCAGGGAATCCACCTTCAGGAATGATCTTCGCAGAATATTCCCTGAGGGAATAACCCTTAACCTTTTCTGCTAAACCGGTCATCTCAAGGAAATCATCAAGTAGTTTTTCAGGCCTTATTTTTCTGTCAACAAGTTCCTTTATGGGGGAACCGATCCCAACAGCAAGGCTGTCCTTGTATGTGTACATGAACCCGGCAACAAGAGGATCTGACGTAATCATCCTCCATGACATTCCTGTATTATCATCCGGTAAATCAAATAGTGTATTCAGGTCGCCCTTCTTTATTGAGTAAACCATCTTTACTGCCTGAACAGAATTCTCAGGAGTCCAGTCCCCCTTTATTCCAGATTCCATGGAAACAAGAGAATTTACTCCCTCTGCAAGCACAAAGGATTTAGCCGATACTTCTCCCCTGTCTGTTGTAAGTGATTTTGCAACCCCATTTTCCCAGTTAAGTTTGAGAGCAGTGGTTTTAGGAATTACCATGGCACCTGCCTTTTCTGAAACAGAAGATAACCATTTATCAAATTTTAACCTGCCGGTTGTTACAAGACCTTCGGGGTGAAATTCTATATTTACCGGTTTATTGCCATTATAAAGAGACAGCTTAATGGTTTCCACATTTCTCTCAAACGGCATGTCCTCCCCAAACACCGATGTTACATAATCCTTCCTTATCATGGCTCCAGAAACATTTTTTGATCCGGGTTCGGGGCCTCTCTCTATAACCAGTACCTTCTTTCCCTCAGATGCCGCCTTCAGTGCTGCAGCCGAACCGGCTGGTCCAGCTCCTACAACAACTATATCATAATCAAGCATTTATATCACCAATTTTTTTAATAAGCTCAGGAACTATCTGGAATACATCGCCGATAACCCCGTAATCACAGTTTTCAAATATCTGTGCCTCGGGGTCGCTGTTTATTGCAATTATCCTCTTTGAACCCTGGATTCCAACCAGATGCTGGATGGCTCCGGATATCCCGAGAGCTATGTAGAGATTCGGTCTGATGGTAGTGCCGGTTTGCCCAACCTGTCTGTCATGTGGATACCAGTTTGCATCAGCCAGTGGCTTGCTAACTCCTACTATTCCTCCAATCTTATCTGCAAGTTCCTCAGCTAGCTTCAGGTTATCCTTATTGACAAGACCCCTTCCGGCTCCCACAACAACCTGGGCAGCTGCAAGAACATTTGTTTTTTCAATATTTTTATAATCCGTTATTTTGAATCTTGTATCAACCTTTTGCAATTTTTCTTTTATGATTTTTCCCTTGAAATCTCTTTCAGGAAGTGCTGAAAACACTCCAGCCCTGGTTGTTACCATTATCGGTTTGTTGTTCGGGCATATAATAGTAGAGGTTTCCTTACCACCGAAATCTGGTCTAGTAGCCTGTAGCTGACCTTTCTCATCCACATCGAATATAATACAGTCAGCAATAAGCCCTGTATTGACCTTTATTGCTGTTGTAGATGCTAATTCCCTCGAATTTGATGTTCCCGGGAAGAACAGAGAATTGGGTTTGTATTTATTAATCATCATTTCCAGGGCCGCTGTATATATGTCATTATCATATTTTTTCGCATTCTCTGCTTCACAGTAGTAAACCTCATCAGCACCATATTTAAATGATGTATCAATGAGTTGTTCATCCTTGTTTCCGATTATTACGGCACCGAGTTTTGTATCCATTAAATCAGCAACCCTTCTGGCTGCACCCAGAATTTCCAGTGATGTTTTGTTAAGCTCACCATTGAAATGATCTATGTAGACCCATATACTGTCATCCACCTTTGTTACGGGGTCGGGTTTTTCATAGGCATTTTCCATTGTTTTCATTCCTTTCAGGGATTCCTTTATTTTTGATACAAGAAATTCAACAGTTTTATTCAGGTCATCATTCTTAATGATTTCTGGATTCCTCATTTTCGGGGGTGGTCTTACTCTGATAACCTTTGTAGGTGACGCAGCCAGGCCAATTTTTTTAGGATCAGCATCTATATCAGTTTTAGAAAGCCTTGTAACCTGATATGTCATGGACTTTATCATACCTTCAAGTGTTGCCTCCCTTGGCGTGTTGGAATTTTCAGTAATAGTTGCAACAAATGGCATTTTGACTTCCAGGGTTTCTGTGTCAAATTCAGTAGTTCTCTGGAGTTTTGCAACCTTTGTTTCCATATTTATATCGAGTATTTTATCGGTATATGCTATTTCTGGTATACCCAGCCACACTGCTGTCTGTGGGCCCACCTGCTGTGTTTCACCATCAAGAGCACGCCTGCCGAATAATATGATATCCGGTTTGCCAATTTTATGTACTCCCTGTGAAACTGTATACGATGTTGCCCATGTATCTGATCCGACCATTGCAGCGTCAGTTATAAGATATATATTATCTGCACCCATCGCCACGGCATCTCTCAATGTCAGGTCTCCCTTTGGTGGTCCCATTGAAACAATAGAAACCGTTCCGCCATATTTTTCCTTGAGCCTGAGTGCCTCTTCTATGGCGTGCAGGTCAGGAGGGTTTATAATAGCTGGCACTCCCTCCCTGACAAGATTATTGGTTACCGGATCGATCCTTAAATCATCGGCATCCGGAACCTGCTTTACAGCAACAACAATATTAATGCCTTTCATGACAGTATATGCAAAGTTCTATTAAAAATCTTTTTGAAAGGAAATAATAATAAATTTCATTGTATAAAAATATATAAACAGACTACTGTCAAAATGACAGATAAATAGTAATTTATTGCCTTTTAAATGTTATGCGATATTTCCTTATCATGTAAAGAAAAACCCCTAACAGAAGGGCGATTGATACCATGCTTATAGCAATTTCATTTAAAGTGCTACCATAAATTTGATTTAGATACAGGGAACTAAGAAACGGGCTTGCCCCTATTACGATCCCGAAGAAAGTTCCAGTGGCACATGCCGGGCAGACTCCAACTGCACCGATAATGGACATGGGCGTTGCCTTTTTCATTTTCAAGCCTTCAAATGAAAACGCAAATATAGCACTTCCAATCAGTGCAGCTGCTATTAATGAAATTATCTGAAATGGATATATGTATAATCCTACAATATGGGAATAATAAACAAGAAAATCCGGGGTAAACATAGGAAGGCCGTAGAAAAATGCCACATTATGCGGATAATGGTATCCTGATGGTATAATATGTATCATCCCACCTGCTATCGCCAGGATTACAGCATAGATGGCAAGAATAGGATAGAAGTGCTTAAATTTGGGTAGAGTGTACTTTTCCCTAACGGTGAGGTAAACAGCCAGGGCTATAAGAAATGAACCTGCAATTAATATACCATCATCCAGCGATGTATAAAATCTGGCCCGGTTAACCGTAACTGAATAATTATAGGGTGATGGATAAAATAAATATCCAAATCTGGAATATATTTCATATCCATTCAGAACCAGTAAAATGCCTACCATTAAAATTATAAGATTTCTATTCCGCATTAACATTAGAATATTTATAAATTACATAATAGTTTTGGTTTATGGAATATTCATTAATTGACGATTTTAACGTAGAATATTTTTAGGTAAAGGGGCATTCTTCCCGAACATAATCTTTAAATTAAATCGTACTATATTAAATACATGACTTTAGAAATCAAAAATATCATGCAGAGGCAGCCTATATATATGGATGAAAAGGCAACCGTATATGAAGGTACTAAAAAAATGTCAGAGGCAAATAAGGGGTCTATACTGCTCGGAGAACCTTCCTCCCTGACCGGAATTATAACAGAAAGGAATATTATTAAGGCAATTGCCGATGGAAAATCACTGAACACCTCTCTGGGGAACATAGCCACAAGAGAAAACCTCATATTCATTCATGAGGACGATTCAATTACCAAGGCAGCTGTACTAATGAGCAAGCATAACATAAGGCACCTTATTGTTAAGTCTGATAGTGGAAATGTTTCCGGAATTTTATCTACCAGGGATTTAATGAGGGAAAGTCAGACATTGAAAGAACTTGCAAATGTAAAGAATTCAGATTGGTTCGGAAGTGATTAAAATGGCAGTAAGTTTGGGACTCGAGGATGTATTTATAAAATATACCGGATTAACATATATAGATGGCAATGCAGGGGTACTTAGGTACCGTGGTTACGATGTCAACGATTTGGTGGATCATACTGATTTTGAGGAGGTCTGCTATTTGATGACACGTGGTGAACTACCTGATAAAAAACAGCTTGATGAGTTCAAGGCCGCAATAAAGGAGCATTATACACTCCCAGACCATGTTCTTGATCTCATTTCTGTTCTTCCGAGGGATGCAGATACGCTCACCATGATGGAAACTGCATTTGCATCTTTATCATCGGGAGATTATAAATGGGGCAAGGAAAATGATAGTAAACAGGTTCCTGTTATATTAGGAGAAAATCTCGGGATTATTTCCAATATTTACAGGCATAAGATGGGAATGAAGCTACAGAATCCTGATCCAAAGTATGATTATGCTGAGGCATTCCTGATGAACTGCTTCGGAAAGTCAGATGAAAAAAGAATAAAAGCCATGAATGCTGCATTGGTTATTTATGTTGATCATGAGGTACCCGCATCTACTACAGCAGCGCTGGTGGCATCCTCAACGCTTTCAGATATGTATTCATGCATAACTGCGGCAACTGCAGCACTAAAGGGGCCGCTTCATGGTGGAGCTGCCGAGGCTGCATATAAACAGCTTCTTGATATAGGAACACCTGGCAACGTTGATAATTGGTTTAAAACAAATATATTGGATGGCAAAAAAAGGCTCATGGGGTTCGGGCACAGGGTGTACAGGACATATGATCCTAGAATGAAAATTTTTAAGAGGCTTGCCACGGAGCTTGATCAGAATGAGGAACAGAAAAAATACTTTGAAATTGCCAAAAAACTGGAAGATCTCGGTGTAAAAGAATTCGGTGCAAAGGGCATTTACCCAAACACAGATTACTATTCCGGAATTGTGTTCAATGAAATCGGTTTCCCTATTTACATGTTTACCACATTATTCGGCTTTTCCAGGGTCCTCGGGTGGTTAGCTCATATAACAGAATACGTAGAGGAAGAAGAAAGATTGATCAGACCAAGGGCAGTTTATACCGGTCCGGATAAGCGGGATTTTGTAAAAATGGATGATAGAAAGTAAGTTCAGGAAATTATTTAATCTTATATTTTGATAAATTTCTGTATTAGACCTCATAAACATATAATAAAAAAAATTCTTATATTATGTACAAATCCCAGGAGTAAATCTTAATTATAATCAATGCAATTAACAGACATGTCATTGTTAAATGAAATTGCAAAAGATTCAAATAAAATTGGTATAGGCAATACACCCCTCTTCAGGATCGGGTTTTCAGGAATTTATTCCAAACTGGAGTATTATAATAGATTCAAATCCATAAAGGATCGTGCTGCATTTTTCATGCTGGATTATGCATTAAAAACGGGGAAACTGAAAAAAAATATGACTGTGATAGAGGCATCCTCGGGCAATACGGGAATTGCATTAGCCGGGATATCCCATCTTCTGGGATTTAATAGTGAAATAGTTGTGCCGGAATCAGTACCAGAAGCTACGGTAAAAACACTGGAAAGTTACGGTGCAACCGTAATTCTAACACTAGGTAACAGTACTGATAATTCTATTACTTATGTTGAGCAGAAGGTAGCTGAATATCCTGACAGGTATTTCAGGCCGTCCCAGCATGAAAATGAAATGAACGCTAATGCCCATTACTACGGTTCCGGCCCGGAAATAGCCGAAAAAATTCCGCACCTCAACCATCTTGTTATCGGCATAGGTACTGGCGGAACAATTGCAGGACTGTCAAGATTTTTTAAAGAAAGAGGGAATATAACTGTTACGGGTGTAATGCCTGCAGAGGGTTCGTACATACCAGGACTGCGGAATCCATTCAAATCCACTCACCGGTTTTTAATTGATGAGTACAGAAATTATATTGATGAAATTATCACAATAACCGATGAAGAAGCCTATAGTGGAGTCAGGGAACTCCAGGCCAAGTATAATTTACTTTGTCGGCCCCTCGTCGGGTGCTAATTATATAGCATCATTAAAGTCTTCTGTAGGATATGGAAGTACGGTTACTGTATTCCCGGATGATTATTCAAAGTACGCAATATTATATAAAAAAATCAATATAATATGAAACTTGACCGGTTAATATTCCAGGTGGTTAATACTGTTAATACTGATTTATTATATTAATTCTATAATATTTCTGTGTTTTCCATAAGTCAATTAATAAATAAAAGGAATTATTTAATTGAAAGATTTATTTTTTGAATCGTTATAACTATTGAGAGGATACCAGTTGAAACCTTTCATTTCTATTACATTTCCGTAAAGTGAAAAGATCGATATGGAGCAGTTTCCGATTTCCAGTTTTGTCAGCGGAAAGCCTTCAGTAAGCGTTGCTATGGAAAACATGGCCCTGATAGGTTCCAGATGGGTGGCTATTAACACGGTTTTGTAATCGTGATCAGATATAGATGAGGTGAACTCTATTAGTCTTTTCTTAACACTGGAAAATTTCTCGACATTATATTTATTGGCAACTCCATCCTGGAATGTTTCGTACCATTGAGGATCTTTTGCCGTTATTTCTGACATTTTTTTGCCTTCCAGATCACCTGTACCAACGTCCCGTAATAAGGGATTTGTGGTGTATTCCTTATATCCCATTATTTTCAGTGTGTCCTTTACCCGCTGAATGGGACTGCTGAAAACAGCATCGAATTTAATTTTTTTCAGATATTTACCGGTTTCAAAAGCTTCTTCCTTGCCCTTTTCGGTAAGTTCTGTGTTATCCCGGGGAAATACAGCCTCAACATTGTTGTAAGTTTCCCCGTGCCTTACAAAATAAAGCAACATAGCACAGTATTGGACCTTACTAAATAATATTTTAGATACTTCTCAATTTTTCTATAGGAAAAAAAACTTCAGGACTAAATAATTCTTAAATATATGTATATGATAATAAACAAATGAATAGAAATGTGGGACTGTTTGTTATAGTCCTCGGTCTGATGATGACCGGCATTGATACTACCGCTGTGATTTTGGCATTACCAGATATAACCATGGATTTGCATTCAAATCTGGATACAACAATCTGGGTCATTATCATTTATCTGCTCATAATAGCAGTTATGACCACACAGCTCGGAAGATTCGGAGATTCCTTCGGAAGGTCGAAAATATACAACTCGGGATTTATAGTGTTTACCATTGGTTCTGCCCTGGCAGGAACCTCTTTCAATATTATTGAACTTATCGGATTCAGGGCATTGCAGGCTTTCGGTGGGGCGCTCATGCAGGCCAATAGTGGTGCCCTGATAGCCGATCTTTATCCTCCCAATCAACGCGGCAGGGCCTATGGATATACTGCAATTGGCTATACAACGGGAGCGACTCTTGGAATCCTGGTCGGTGGTGTAATTACAACTTTTATCGGATGGGAATATATTTTCTATATCAATATTCCAATAGGAATTATTGCGACTGTACTGGGGATAAAGAATATAAAAAGTGGAAAAACAACAAAGACGTACTTTGATATACCCGGTTTGATATCATTACTGGCTGCCCTGACACTTACAACATATGGAGCTGCTGATATAACCGGTGTGGGCGTCAATGCTTTCAATATAACTATAATAGTGGCCGGTCTTATCATACTGGGAATATTTATTTCTGTGGAAAAAAGAGTTAAAAATCCTATTATAAATATGAAAATCTTTTCAAACCGAATATTCAACTTCTCGCTTTTTGCCTCGTTTTTTGAGAGTATGGGATATTTATCTGTTATTTTTATAATCATAATGTATCTTCAGGGTATCAGAGGATTGAGCCCGCTTGCTGCTTCATTACTCCTTGTTCCGGGCTATGTACTGGGCGCATGCATAGCACCATTCGCCGGTAGACTCACGGATAAGATAGGTGCAAGGATTCCTGCCACATCCGGATTATTTTTGATGCTTACAGGTATACTTGTCTATGCGACCTTCTCCGTTACTACTCCTTTATATTTTGTCATAATAGCCTCAATTCTGGGTGGCAGTGGTTCATCTCTCTTCTATCCTGCCAATAACAGTGCGGTCATGGCAAATGCACCCCAGGGCTACTACGGCTTATCTTCAGGGATGCTGCGCACCTTTGCGAATATAGGCACTTTGATAAGCTACGTTCTTGCCATCACCATTGCCTCACTCACCGTTCCGAGAAATGTTGCATTTGAAGTATTTCTTGGCCTGCATGATATAGTAGGCACACTTGCCGCAAAGTTCATGATAGGAATTCGTTCCGCTCTGATAATGTCGTTCGCAATAATCGTTGTTGCTATAATATTATCTGCATTCAGGGGAAAGGAAAATCGGGGAGAAGCAGGTAAATCAAAATAAAAGCAATTTAACCGTAGACGAGTACTGTATATTTTTTCTATAGAACACAGGATTGGATAAAATTATATCTACATTAACTATTTACAGATATGGAACTGTTACGTAAAGGTAAAGTTAAGGATGTTTATGATGATGGCGATACTTTAATTTTCAAATTTTCAGACAGAATATCTGTTTTTGATAAAATCATTCCATCGGCTATACCCCATAAGGGTGAATCCCTGTGCAGAACCTCCAACTACTGGTATAATATGGTATCATCCCTGGGAATTGATACAGACCTTATAGAATTGTTGTCTCCCAGTGAGATGCGTGTGAAAAAATATAAACAGCTTGATTACGGATATCCATTTCTATCCAATTTCATGGTTCCACTAGAGTTTATTACCCGTTATTACCTTGCCGGATCATTATTCGACAGAATTAAATCGGGAGAAATAAATTATCATGCTCTGGGTTTCAAGAATATGCCAGAGTATAGTGATCAGCTCCCGGACCCATTTTTTGAGGTATCTACCAAATTTGAAAAATTTGACAGGTATCTTGACATGAAAGAGGCACTGGAAATTTCTGGTCTTGAACTCAGTGAACTTTACGATATACGGGAAATCATTTTCAGAATAGACCGCCGCATTAACAGTGCTGTAGAATCCAGGGGGCTTTTGCATGCAGACGGAAAGAAGGAATTCGCCCTCGGGACCGGAAGAACACCTGTTATTATCGATACATTCGGGACACTTGATGAAGACCGGTTCTGGGATAAAGCCGATTATGATAATGGCCAGATAAATGAACTCAGCAAGGAAATGGTCAGGCAGTACTACCGTGAATCCGGTTACCATAAAAAACTTTTTGATGCCAGGGACAGGCATGAAAAGGAACCTGATATAGGACCCCTGCCTGAAAATATGATTAAAAGAGTTTCAGATCTTTACGTGCACATGTATGAAAAAATAACCGGTATGAAATGGTAATAATTTTCTATCGGCTCAATCCTGCCATGGGGGTATTGCTATAGGTTAATTCCAGAAACAAGCCACTACCTATGAGATTGAATATATCTCTTTAAGTTAAAATTATGTACGTATTCCTGTATTAGCAACAAATTTTTGTACTTACAGATAACTTATTAAGTTTATAATTCATATTCGATTAATAGGATATAATTTCAAGAATTGAATGGAGATGGCAATGTGGAATATTCAAACAATGAAGAAGAATTCGATAAATTAGTTGAGAAATCTTACCCACCTGAAACTAAAAGGCACATAATTATACCTAATATCAGTATATATGAGGCCTTTAGCATGTCTGCAGAAAAGTACCGTGATAATATTGCCATAGATTTTATCGGAACTAAAATCAGTTATGGAGATCTGAAAAATGAAATTGAACGAACATCAGCATTTTTAAATAATACCGGTATTCATCAGGATGAACGTTTAACGCTCATGCTTCCAAACCTACCCCAGTACGTTGTATTTTTCATGGCAGCTGCGAAACTCGGCATCACCGTTGTACAGATGAATCCGCTTTATACTACCCCTGAAATAGAATATGAACTCAAAGATTCCGGGTCAAGAAATATTGTTATAATGGCAAGTTCACTGAAGAAAGTTATGCCTTTGAAGACCGTACTGCTGGACAACGTTATAATAGTTGGAGTAGACGATTATCTTTCACCTGGTAAGGCCCTTCTGTTTAAACTGGTAGATAAAGAAAATAATATTAAAATACAGCAGGAAAGTGGAATTATAAGATATAAGCATGGAATTCCGGGAACAACTGCTGGGAATGCTAAAATTGATCCTTCCAGTAGTGTTGCACTCCTGCAGTATACAGGCGGAACAACCGGGATTCCAAAGGCAGCCACTCTCACCCACAGAAATTTGCTTGCAAATGCAAACCAGCTTATAGAATGGTTCCCCGAAGATTTCAAGGAGGAAATATCATATCTTGCATCTATTCCATATTTTCATGTGTACGGTATGATGACGGCTATGCTGACACCACTGTTGCAGGGTTCAGAACTTATTATCATCCCGGATCCCAGAAATCAGAAAATGATATTAAAAACAATCAGGAAAAAGAAGCCCACAGCATTTCCAGGGATACCTACCATGTATCACGGTATTATTAATTATCCCAGAGTTGAAAAATATGGTATAGATAACATTAAACTCTGCATTTCAGGTGCTATGTCGCTACCCCAGGAAATTCAGAAAAAATTTGAGGATATAACAGGGGGAACACTGGTTGAAGGCTATGGATTAAGTGAATGTTCTCCGGTTACAAATATATCCCCTCTACAATCAGAGTATAAAAGCAAAAGAAGGCAGGGTTCAATAGGTTTACCACTCCCTGATACTTATGAAAAAATAGTCGATGTAAATGATGGTGTTACGGAGCTCCCGCCTGGAAAAGAGGGAGAATTGCTCATAAAAGGCCCCCAGGTTATGGTGGGTTACTGGAACAGGCCTGAAGAGAATAAATCAACTCTTATAGAAGGGTGGCTTCATACAGGTGATATAGCCAGAATGGATAATGATGGTTATTTCTATATAGTCGATAGAAAGAAAGACCTTATCATAGCGGGAGGCTACAACATATATCCAAGAGAGGTAGAGGAGGTCCTGTATGAAAATCCTAAAATCTCAGACTGTGCTGTAATAGGAATTCCTCATGCGCATAGGGGGGAAACTGTAAAGGCATTTATAGTTCCCTTAGATAAAAGTCTTACCGAAGAAGAGGTAAAGAAATATTGCAGGGAAAAGCTTTCCGTTTATAAAATACCAAAAATCATAGAATTCTGGGACAGTTTACCCTTAACATTGGTAGGCAAAATAGATAAAAAGGCTCTGAGAGAGGAAAAAAGATAATATAATCTTTATAATTATACAAGCTTTGTTATTTCTAGCCATATTTTTATTGTAAGAACGGCATTTAAAATATTTAAAGTAGAAACCATGTTGTGATCGTGTAACATATTATGTGTATTTATAAAGGGTACCTCTTATTGAAGTCAGTTGCACAATTCATTTTGCCATAAATTTCAATTGAATGTAAATCCCCTGTACGGTTAAATACAGGGAATTGATTGGTTTTTTATGACACCAAAACCAGTCACTTTTGGATCAAACAGGGATATAAGAAGATATCGGTACTATAATTACAGGAAGGGTTATT
>JAKAYM010000042.1 GCA_021826795.1 Thermoplasmata archaeon | reverse complement strand
CTGGATAGCTTCTGTGAGAAATCATTTCTCTGGTGGGATATATGAATATGCATGCCTGCAACCCTTACCCTCATTTCCCTTCTGTTCCTACTACCTTTCTGCTTTCTTGATAAGCTTCTCTGTGCCCTTTTCAATTTCTTTTCTGATTTCCTTAAGTATTTAGGTGGGTCTACCGGTTCATTATCTGTAGTAGCTATTAGTTTAAGAAGGCCGACATCTATTCCTACCGGATTATATGGGAATTCAGAGCAGTTTATGGTATTAGCATCCTCTTTAACTATGAATGTTACATAGTAGTTATCAGCTTTATCCTTCTTAATGGTTGCCTGCTTTATTTTTCCCTTTATTTCTCTATGCTGGAACATCCTTATTTTTCCTATTTTGGAAAAGAATACATGGGTACTGTCCAGTATCCTGAATCCAGATTGTGTATATGTTATTGAACGGTACTGATCCTTAGATTTGAACCTTGGAAATCCTGCCTTTATCTTCTTTCCATTCTTCTTCTCCCTTACTCTCCTGAAGAAGTTGCCATATGACTTGTCCAATCTGTCAGCCACATTCTGCATTGACTGAGAGTAAAGCTCTCTATATTCGGGGAATTCATTCTTTATACCTGGAAACTCTTCTTCCTGGGTATAGGATGTAATTCTTATATTTTCATAAAAATCCTTATTCAATTCATATGCCATCTTTCTCTGCTGTAACATGGCATTGTATAATATACGGGATATATACAGCATATAGTCTATTTTATCTACCTGAGTCCTATTGGGGTAGACCCTGAACTTATATGTAGTTGTATACTCCATTTATATATCAGAACATCAAAACTGTATATAAAATGCCCCATTTAATAGCAATATAATGTTTATTCAAAGAATATTCAATTTATTGTTATTTTAAAAATCACTCACTGGTGGATTCTGAAAATATCTAAAAAATTAATTATTTACTGAATTTATGTTATACGATTCCAGAAATTCATCCACATGGTAAACTCAGTGGCTTTCTTTCTGGTTTATTGATTTGTAAAAAATAGCCCGGAAGTTTATAAAACAAGATTCCAACATCATTCCATCTTTTGGTATTTATTTAGATTTGCTCTTAAACTTTGTTATCTATTCACTCCCTCCTGTTACGACCTGTTAGAGATTTTCTGTCCACAACTTTCAATAGTATCAGTACAAACCCTACAAAATACAGTACAGCTGAAAGTTCAAAAAGCCTGGAATATGCCAGTGATCCTGATGACTTGAAAATAAATAAAATAACTCCATATATCAGGGGTGAAAATGCTGCACCCACCTCGGTGGAAACCAGGAATATGGAAAGGTATTTTCCGGCACTTCCATGTGGAACTATGAAGCTCATATAAGAATTCGTAATTGTAAAATAATTTCCATAGGCTATTCCTATAAGTGCCCCGAGTATGAGAAACATATAAAATACATGTATAAAAGAAATGAGCAGAATGCTGAACCCACTTATAAGTGGAAATATCAGTAAGAGCAGATCCTTGTTCACCTTATCGGCAAGCATTCCGATTCCCACTGTTGATACTGCAGATATCAACAGAATTGTGACACCGGCTATGGCCACATATATGGCCGCATTTTTTAAATCAAGTGAATATTCAAAATAGTAATATTCAAAGAACACCAGACCGGAACTGCCCACGGTAATGAAGAAATTGGCAGTGGCCATCCATTTGAATTTTCCTGATTTTGCCACGCTTCTTATCGTTCCCAGTATTCTCCTACTTATTATTTCTGAATTGCTGATATAATCATCTTTCTTGATGGTCAATGCAGTAATAGATGCTCCTACAGCAACAGTAATCAGTATAAGAATTACGGCCAGCTCTATCCTGCCGGAACCGATTAAAAGCCCGGAAAGTCCGAAGCCGAATGCGGATCCTACCAGGGTAAAAAATCCGCCAATGCCGGAAGATGTGCCCCGCTGGGATGAAGGTATTACATCCCTTATGAGCGGCTGGTAAGATCCGTATGCAATGTTTGATCCGATCTCTATCATGATATAAATAATGAATACTGCAAGGATTCCGTTTCTTATAAAAACAAATGCAAGAAGAGCTATAATAACTATGATGGAACCTACCAATATCATCGGTATCCTTCTTCCAAACCTTGATTTTAATCTGTCAGAAAAGGTACCGGAAAGGAAATTGAAAGTAATTCCTATCATTATGCCTGAAAAAGCAATAATGCCAAGGTAAATAGTCTGAAGTCCTGCTGGAAGAAACAGCTCGATTTCATAGGGCAGGAATAATGATTCGAAGGATGTCCACAGGTAATTGTTTCCCAGATACACTGCATTCATCCCGAAAATGTACCTGAACGGCTTCAATGAGTACTTTCCCATCGATGTTTAATGCATGAAAGGCTTATAAATTAATCTTTCATGATTTTATAGAACATGGCGAATCCGATGAAAAAGAATAAGCCGGCAATATAAAACACATAACGGAAACCCATGGAATATGAACTGGCGAAGTACAGAATCAAGCCGTATATCAATGGTGATACTGCAGAAGCGCCTCCGGTTGCCATATTATAATATCCCATGAACTTACCAGATTCGCTGGCAGGAGCCATATCGCTTGCAAGTGCATTGGAAACACTCATAAAAATTCCATAGGACATGCCTATAACAGAACCGAGTATCAGGAAATAATCGAATTTTTCGAATTCAGGAATAAGTATCATTGCTATGCCCCCTATAACTGATACATACACAAGGATTTTTTTTCTACCGATTTTATCAGATAATATGCCGAAAATAAAGGATGCCAGTGCCGAAGTGAGCAGAACAGCAATGCCCACAATAGAAACATAGTAAGCCGGATTTTTGTAATTCAAAATGAATTTGAAAAAATAAAGTTCGAAAAACGATAGCCCTATTACGCCGGAAAAAACCATGAAGCTGCCGATAACAACGTATATATAATCCTTGAGACCATGCTTTAGATTGAACATGTTCATGAATAATTTCCCTATTCCTGGTTTATCCTGCTTTATTATCACATCTGATTTTTTAATTGTATTCGCAGTAAAGGATGCAGTAATTATAACAACAATGGCTATTAAAATAAGCACATATGATCTGTACGATGTATCTATAAGAAATCCTGTTATTCCGTAGCCCATGGCAGAACCGAGTAGCCTGAATATTCCCCCTATTCCGGTTCCCCTGCCACGTTCATCCTCCTTCAATATGTCTGTATACAGTGGCTGGTATGCACCAACAGCAATATTGGAAGAAACCTGGATCATTATATATCCCAGTAAGACACCAACAAGAGTAATGGTCAAAATTTTATTCAGGAAAATAGCCAGAACTATGAACACTGCACCGGCAAGTATATATGGGCCGCGGCGCCCCCATCCAAAGTTATATTTATCACTGAGTGTACCGAAGAAGAGTCCGATGGACACACCCAGAGCAGTTCCAAGAAATGCTATGATTCCCAGGAATAAACTGCTGCTATTATATGATAATAATTCTATCGGGAGTATGTATGATTCATAGGAAATCCAAAGATAATTAGTACCCAGATGGATTGCATTCATTTTGAATAAATAGCCATTAGATTTTGATATACGCACCACTTTTTATTGTTATTATGTATAAATTAATAAATGTATGTTAGATGCAAATTAGCTCAGGATACCCCGGCATAAATGAAACTACGGTATTTAGCTGTTGCAACTCAAGACATCGAATGTATAACAAATAGTAGAAGTAATTTTATCAATTTAGTACAAAAATTATCTATCAAAGATAGTTAAGTGATGTTGAATATTGATATTTAAATGAGACCAAACTAAAATATGGTAATCGGCTATTACAATAATTATGGTGGTTAAAAGCCGTATTTTAGGACTTTTACGGTGTGTACATTTCACTCTATTTATATGTAATTATTCCACACAGGAACTATTTACGTGAAAACGTACCTACCTGTTTTATGAAATAATCATAAATATCTACGAGTAGTTCTTACTGAGCGGAAAACTAATAGTAACTGCAAAAATTCATCCACTGTAAGGCCTGCCTGCCTTATAATGGCCCTGAGCATTCCAGGTTTAAGTTCGGCATGCAGTGGAACAGTGATATTTGTGTCGCTGCTATTATGTTGTAATATAACACGAGATTATTTTCCCTTTCTCACAATGAAATCACGTTTGGATAATGCTTTTATAACATCATCTCCAGAAACAACTGGTAGTTTAGGCATCTAGAGTGAGCAAATTGCGTCCCCGTGCACTGAGGCACTATTGCGCTACCTTACTGTTAAGGAACGGTGTAGACTTAAGGAAAATACAGATTCATATGGGCTATTCAGACATACAGCCTAGTACCCTATACACATATGATATCAAGCTCTGTTCAGGAGGATATATATACGAGTTATACAGATGGTTTCGAATCCCGGGATTTTTGACTAGAGGAAGAGATAGTATATGACTGAGAAAATTGATGTGATATCTAAAACAGATTATGCATTTAAAAATGTGGAAGCACTGGGATTTGAACCCAGATCTAAGGGTCTCTTCCATGTTTCATTGTTCCAGTCACTCATCATATATTCAGATGACCTTTAGCTAATCACAAACTGACTGGAGCCCTCTAGGATACCTGACTACCCCATGCTTCCTCAATAACAGTATTATTTTTTGATATAAATATCTATACCATACTATGATTAATCCGGTTATTTTCCTCAATTAATGATTATTCACAGAGGTTAAGAGAATGTTGAAATAAATAGTATATCAAACTTTGATTTTGTTATCTATCTATTGCATTTATTCAACAGTAAAATGAATTTAAACCTTAATCTGAAAATCTTATGCGTTACCTGGAGGGTAGTATTGTCAATATTGGAAATCATCAAAAAATAAATATATAGTATACGTATACTATATTATGGTCAAAATGGTATCTCTTTCAAATAAGGCATACTCTGAACTAAAGGATTTTAAAAATGCAGACGAATCATTTTCAGATGTAATACTAAGATTATTAAAACATAAAAGAAAAGATATAAGACAATTTGCAGGGATTTTAAAGGATAATGAAAACGAATTGGACGTGATTGAAGAACGCATAATGGAAGACAGGAAAAACAATAAAGGCAGATCACAATGATTGTTATAGATACAAACATTGTGATAGAATATTTAAAGGGAAATGAAAGAATTATTAAAACGGTAAATGAATACTCTAAAAACTCTGATATCGGCATTACCTACATTTCTGAATATGAATTACTGAAATATTCTGATAAAACAAATAAATTACTTGAAGAGTTAACCAAAAATATAACTGTATTATATCCAGATAAAACCTCTGCGTCGAGGTCAGCTGAAATATTTAGGAGGCTGAGAAGTGCTGGTAACCTGATAAATGAAAATGATATTTTAATTGCAGGTATTGCTCTTGGGAATAACAATAAATTCATAACATTAGATTCGGACTTTAACAAAATTAATGATATGAATATATCTGTACTTGAGCTTTCTTAAGAATCATCAATCATGTTATCCCAGAAAATATCAGGAATGATAGCATCTCATTGATCTCACTCATTTTATCTATTATTTATAGTATACTACATATAAATTATCATAGTATATACTCTAAGATTCAACTAAATATATATATAGTGATTTCGTAAATCCATTAAACGGAGGTAGTATAGAGATATATAGGAAAGTTAATATACATCTTATTATGGAATCAAATAGTTTGAATCCTACATATAGGGAGTTGATTGCCATAGAGAAGTACCGTAACAGTGATACGGGAAGGATTTACAGTGATAAGCATAGAAATAACTGGATAAAGGCAATAATATCAATATTTGCAATAGCAATGTTACTGGGAACAATGGGAGTACCAATATACAATGGTGTGGTAGCCTTGGAAGACAATGCAATACCATACCAGATGGGTACCAGTTTGGAAGCATCTACTGCAACAGGCGGTCATATGGGAGACCTTATAGCATTTGAGATATTACATTGGGGACATTTACCGAGCATAAGTCAGTTAGAAGGTCTGATAGAACATGCTCTGCTAACTTTAGGTTTGGCTTGGCTTATTGCTCTTTTAGCTCCAGTGATGTACACATTTACCTCTATCTTCATCGGTTCAATAGAAGCTTATGGTCTAAGTTTGTCAAGTATTGAATTTGGCTTGGGATATGCTGCAGCAGGCGTGTCAATATCCATAGATATACCCACATTAGCAGCTGTCGCAAGTGTTCTATTAGCAGCATAACATGAGGAATAGCGTTGGCAAAAAACAATCAACATAAAAAAATAAATAATTTTCTAATTTTTTTATTCTTTCTAATTTTTTTCCTGGCATTTGACATAGGCATTTTTTATCACCATCTAATTTTGGGTGAATGCATATCAGTAGTTGGCCTCCTGGGGTCAGCCGCGACTAGCAAGTACCTAAAAGAAGGAATATTTAAATCCAGAAACTTTCCCATCATGTTTATAGTGGAAATATTGCTGATATTCACTGTACAAATTGTATATAAAAAAGTTTCAGATATTTCATTAATTGACTTTATGGTCATATATTCATTAGTATACTCAGTATTAATCATGATATTTTATGTGGCATTATCAAAATTAAAAGGTAAAATTTTTGGCAGGTCAGACCTATTGTATGATTTTAATGATAAAATCAATTTTGCTTATAACTACCTTCTAGATAAGTATAATATAACAACTAAAATCTATCTTTTAAAAAACAGTAAAATTTCCGCTACAGCTATTATAAATAAGGATCATTTAAACATATATATTCAGGATTATATCTATGGTAAATTGAATGATGCCGAATTATCCTTACTGATTCTGCACGAGTTTGCCCATATAAAATATAAGCATACACAAAAATGGATAATATTTTACGCAATGCCAATTTTTTTATTTACCTTGATATCGTCCGTATATGTTTTTGGATTTACTTATCCATATCAATTTTATTACGTGGTAATTTCGTTTATTTATCTATCTATTAGTCTTTTTATGTACAATAAAATAAACCTGCATAATGAAGTAGAGGCTGATAGGTTTGCAATGGGCATACTTAATGATAGAAATAATATGAAGGCTCTTCTGGATAAAGCCTATGATTTTGTTTTAACAAATACGAATGCCGTTAAAAACAAACAACGCACACTAAATTTCAAGAATAAACGAATAAAAAAGTTTGATGGTTTCAACGAAACTAATGAATATAAGTGAAAGGTTTATAATATACGTTACAGAGCAATCCTTTATGATTTCACTAGCATCACTGGTGGCAATAGAACTGAAGATAAAAGATGTTTTCCTTTAATTCTTCATTGCCTATAGAATCGATTTTGTTACGGGATTTTCACATATTTTTGATACATATTCCGGAATATACAATCTGATCATACATTTCACTGCTTATTGCGGCTTCATTAATAGAATCCTCTTGAGGAACATATAATTTCTGAACCCTGAGAATATATATAAAAATTAATATGCATCTTATTCTTATAAAAACAAATAATTTAAATCATAAATATAAGGAGTTGATTGCCATAGAGAAGTACCGTCACAGTTATACGGGAAGGATTTACAGTGATAAGCATGGAAATAACTGGATAAAGGCAATAATATCAGTATTTGCAAGAGCAATTGTATTTAAAGTGATGTGAGTGCTAGTATACAATAGTGTGGTAGACCTGGAAAACAATGCAATACCATATAGGGTGGGTAATATTGATTTTAGTTTAAATTCTCCTGCGTCTGTGGTATATATACTAGATCCAATAGAATATGAATTAACACATTGGGGTGCAAAACCAACTATTGCTATGCTTGTTGGATTTTTTAGTAGGTGTTTTCCAGTACTAAGGCTTGAGCGTATGAGGGGAATTTTAGACCTTATTGTCCTAGATATACTGGGCAGTGGTTTTGCTACTTACTCTTTAATAATGCTTATTCTAGGCATGGACCTGACGAATCCTGTAGGGCAGAGTCTATTAGCAATACTTGCATCAGCTATTGTAGCCTTCTGATTAGATTCGTATGCAAAATAACAGCAAGTCATTCAAAACTGTACTAATTCCTTATTTAATTATAGGAAGTACTATGATGTTAACAATGTATATACTTGAAACATATATATTTAATCACTTACCTGATTTTGAGTACAACATAATAAATATTCTTCCATTTAGTATATTATATTTTATTTTGTATTATAATTATATAAATAAGTCTCAGAGGGAAATTGACTTAGATGCGGAATTAAATTATGAATTATCTAAAAAATATTCTAAAAAATATCCTTTTTTAAATGTTGACGTAGATATTTATACTAAATATCATACAGAAAATTTTTTTAACCATTCACCTGTCAATTTAATGGACAACAGAAAAACACCAACAATAACTATCGAAGAGGACCTGATCCACATTTTAGATGATCTTGAACTGGAAGCTGTTATACTTCACGAATTATATCATTTTCTGCATTATAATGTAGAGAAAACTAAAAGGATAATAGTTTATACTATTACTACACTGTTTTTTTCCTTAATATTTACAGGGCTGACTATGGGTCTTTATCATGTAAACAATTTTCTTGGATTTATAATTGTGTTTGTTATTATAATTCTCATTGTACTTTTATATAAATTACTTTCATATATCTTGATAAATACAGAGGTGAAATGTGATAGGTTCTCTTTAAAAATCATGGGTAAAGACTATATAACATCCGCGTTAAATAAAATGCTCGATTACGAAAGGCAGTTTGTGAGCGACCAAACATATCAAAGACTGCTTAAAATTAACAACAAGCGTCTCAATAAATTGAATAAGTAGTATAACATTCTTTTTAACTATTTCGCATTTATTACGCACAATTCCCGGCCTGGTATTGACTACTAAGTTTATTCTTATATTTGGTAATCAATTAGGCTTGCTTCTGCTCCAGTAATATGGGAAATACTTATAAATATAGCTGGTATCCTAATCTGATATTGAAGGTACCACGTATGAAAAAGTATGGTTATATAATTATTTTAATAGTTGTGCTTGTATTAAACGGTCTTCCGTACAGTTATATATATCCATATTTTCATATTCAATCAGGAGAAATAAATACTCTTATAATTGTCCTGGATTTGGGTACCGGTTTTGCTTTCGTTGCATTGCTTCAAAACTATAAACATGCAAAAAGGAATAACTTTCAGGAAAACCCGTATCAGAAGGAGAACCTCAGATATATTTATGAATCTGAAATAGACTCAGAATTATCCAAATATTATTCAGAGAAATACAATGATATTATTAAATGCTATATATATGTATATAAGTTTAATGATATTAACAATCATATAATCAGGAAGCCATCTCCGGTATTTTCTAAAGCAAAGAAGGCCTTCAGGATATTCATCAATGAAAAATTCTGGCAGACTCTTGAGGATAACCAGAGGGATGCTTTAATACTCCATGAGATAGGGCACTATGCTAAGAACGATGAGAAAAATATATACTTTATTAGTATAATTTTCCTGTTGGCTTTATCCGGGATAATTTTGGGAATTGTAAATTATGTTCTTGCCAGAACATTCATTCTATCATTTGTTATAGTTTTAACCTTAGTTTCTATAATGTTGCTTGATTTTATTGGGTTAAAAATATACCTGATTAAAAATGAAATAAGGGCAGATCGGTTTGCTTTAAACAATGGTGTCACTAGGGATGTGATGAAATCTGCCTTACAGAAAGCCTTAACTTTTGCATCAAAAAATATTCCGGTATATACACAGAATAGATTAAAAATTGAGATTGCAAAAAGATTTAAAGAGATAGATAGGCTACAATAAGAGTCATAGATATAATTGAAAGGTGTATAAATTACTTAACGGTTATTCATTTCAAATATTTCTGATACAGCTCACAGACATGGAGTTAAGCATTAGGGCTATTTTCCTGGAATTATTCTATGCGCTCCAATAATTTTCTTTATTGAAATCTTTTGAAGCTTTTTAAAGTATAATTCACCATGGTTTATCTGTTCTTTTTTATTAAAGAAATCATGAAAAATCTTATTTGGATGTCAGTTCAGCAAATGATCTTCCATTATCCCTCGGTTTATGATGTATTTTGATTTCTAATTGTTTAACTTCACTTTCGGTTTAGAGTTTCTATCTATATTTAAGTTATATTTAAATAAGAACTTAATTGTGGGTAACATAAAAATATTCAATTTGGGATAATGTACAAATAATGGAAAGTAAGACTTATAAATGGCTTTCTGAGCTTATAAGGTACAGAAATATGGATAGAGGTATGGATGCTCTATCACCGTCTAAGTAAGGTAAAGCATCCCTTGTTAATAGGTATCCTTTCGGAAAATATAAATTATTAATTTTCTTATTTCCATACTTTATCTCTATTCCTATATTATTATAAAGAAAATCTACTTCCTTTCCGGCTTTTGTTTCCATATAGTATATTTCCTGGAATTTATTGAATAGATGTGTACCTACAACGCCCTCTATGACCTTTGCCTGCTCACCTTCCCTATATTCTGCTTCACCCCTGGCATATTTTTTTAATACCCTGTAAATAAAGGGGTCTGTAAAATATATCTTTTTATTGCTTCTGTACATGACTTTTCCATTCATTTTTTTATAAAATATTCTGGCAATAAACAAATTCTGCATTATTTCAATATAGGCTTCCACGGTTTTATTCGAACCTATGGATGTATTCTGTGCTATAGAATTAGCAGATAATCTTGATGTATAGCCTGAGATTATTTGTTCAACAATCTCTTTAAAATATATCTGTCTTTTATCAAGTTTTGAAATATCTCCTATAATCGCATCTTTATAAATTTCGTATAATTTATCCAGAGGTTCAGAATCACGAACTTCATAAGACGGCCACAAAAATCCTCCCGTTATCAGGTATTGATCCAGAGCCTGGTTTAACTCTTTAATATATGGAGATACTTCTAGGGATAACTTATAAAAATCACCCACATTATTGATATCCATCTCCGCATTTATGTTAATTTTTTTGAAAAATAAATCAAAATATTCTTTAAATTGCAAGGGTAAAAATACAATCTTTGCAATATTTCTACCCGGAAATGTTTCTTTTAATAACGAAATGGAAGATGAACCTGTAAGATAAATTCGTTTGTCATTAAGATATCCTGAATTGAAAAGACCGAGAATTAATGCATTCCAATCTTTAACAAAGCTAATTTCATCTAAGAAGATAAACCTCATTCTATTCCGATCTGATTGTGCATCGAAGAAAGATAGGGCTGTTTTTATGTCTTCTTTATCATCTATAAAATCACATGTCAGATATAAAATATTTCTTGGATTAATATTTTTATTCAGAAGTAAATCCATTATTACCATTTTTATATAAGTTGTTTTCCCAACCTGCCTTGGTCCAAGAAGTATTATATTTTCTTCTTTATAGTGGTAAATGCGTCTTGGATGTAATTCAAGGGATTTTTTCACTTTATTATCCTTAAGTATTTCTATCCTCTCACGCCACCAGGGATTCTGCATGGCAATTGCTGTTAAATCCATATTTAGTTATATATTACTAATTATTATTAATTTTTTGGTATTTATTACTAAGTTTATTTGCATATTTGGTAATCAATTACTAAGTTTATATATATTACCTGCTGGTACTGAGCCTGCCGGTTATATACGATATTTATGTCAGCATAAATCCTAGCCAATAACGTAAACCCTACCTGTGTAATAATAACTCATGAAACATGTTTGCAAATAAATTTATTAGCAATCAACGCCTTTATTTCCATGGATATCAACAAGCAACGCATAGGGAAAATGAGAGATCTAATTTTCCAGAATTTGATGGATAGCTACCTGCCATTTCCACTGGACACAAAATTATATTCATCATGGGCAGATAACATTCCAAACAACGGAGACACTATAATATATACATCCTATATGTACCAGATTTCAGGCATTTTAAAGCGTTATGAAGCTTTATTCCCGAAAATATACAGACTAAACATACCGAAAAGACTCATGACTGCATCAAAATTTCTTATAAAACCCAAGGATGAGGAATTACAGAGGGCGTTTAGAATACTGAAAAGCATAACATCTATGCTTTCAGGATCGGGGGTAAAGTTCGGATACCTTTATGACAAGGAGCCATATTCTGGTGCACTCCTGCTGGAATCTGGATTCTTAAAGGAATACAAAGAATACGGCGAAAAACTTTACAGTTTCTTTAAATCAAAGGGCATAAAAAATATTATAACAGTTGATCCCCATACAACGAACGCCCTGAAAAGATATAAGGATTTTATAAATTTTGACATAGACGTAAAGAACTATTTAGAGATCGTCAAATTCAAGGGTTCAGGGAACTATGTTATACACGATTCCTGCCTTTATGCACGTGCTATGGGAATGTACAGTGACATACGTAATAAGGTGAATAATTCCGGTCTTTCCATAGATGAAAACTACCTGATAACAAGCAAGGAAATAGGGAGCTGCTGCGGAGGCCCTCTTTCACTTGTTTCTGCCCAGGATAGTGAGGATGTATCCAGGGAGAGAGCTGAGAAGCTACTATCAGTCAATGAAAATGTTCTTGTTATGTGTCCACTGTGCTATCAGAATTTATCTCCGTATATAAATAATATAAAGGATCTGGCTGAGGTGGTTTCATGAACTACGAATGGGAGGTAGCAATAAATAAGGCTACACTGAATAATTCACCGAAAGTCCATAAAATTCTCGAGGAAAATCCTTACATAAAGGATGTGGCATCGGAATTGAGGGATACCAAAAATAGGGTGCTGGATGATATTGATACATATATATCAAAAACTCAAAAGAGTGTAGAAAAACTGGGCGGGCATGTCCATATTGCAAAGGACAGCACTGAGGCAATGGAAATTGTAAAAGAAATATTAGGCGAAAAGAGAAAAATAGTAGTTTCCAAATCCAACGTGCTTTATGAAATAAAGCTCAGGGAGGAGCTGGAAAATGAGGGCATGGATATCTGGGAAACTGATTTAGG